>JANNOU010000167.1:0-7042 GCA_031399305.1 Leptolyngbya sp. SOY_34_metabat_272 | reverse complement strand
GCCCGCTGCTCCCGACGCTTTGCAGATCACCGTGTCGATCTGCCAGTGTTGCCAGAGCGCCCGCTCCAGCTCGATCGGCACTGGCGGGCGTAGGGCAATCAGACGGTCGGGGCTGAAGCCCGAGTCTAGCGCGGCCTGGAGCGCGGTCAGCGAGGGCAGCAGGCGGGCAAACAGCGTCGCTCGGTTCTGCCAGGGCGCAAACAGGCTCAGAGGTCGGTAGCCCACGATCAACAAGACTCGCCGCCCGTCCAGGGGCTCACGGCTCAGTAAGGTCTCGAAGCTGGCGAAGCGCCTGACTGCTGCGCGCGGCTCTACTGCTATTTCTACCTGAGGTCGCTCGAAGCGCAGGTAGGGCAGCCCCGCACCCATGGCCAGCTTGGAGATTTCAATCGCGAAGGGATGGGAGGCGTCGAGGATGGCTCGAATCCTTTGGCGCTTCAGAAACTGCGGCAGCGAGCTTGGATCCAGTCGTCCCACCCAGATCTGCCCGGCCGAGTAGAGCCCACGTGCTGCTTGCGTCGTTACGCTCACCACAAAGGGCAGATGAGCTTCGCTCAGGCACTGCGCCAGTTGAGCGCTCTCTTGGGTTCCACCGATTAACCAGATCACGAGCGGCTCACGAGGGTGTTGGGGGATGTGGGTCAGCTTCTGCACCTCGCGCTCTGGGCTCTGAGCCAAATGGTACTGACTGAAGCTGGGTCCCGATCGCTGTAACCCATGAAATCTCGTGACTGACGCCGCCGCCTCGACCCTTCAGTCACGGCTATTCGCTTCTAAGCTCGCTTGCTGAAGTCGAAAGCCGGACCCCTGGAGCTCAGCGCTCGACCGCTCGGGTTCTGAGCTCGGGCGCAGCCGCAAAAAGCTTCACGGGTCGAGTTCTGAGCGAGGACCGCGCAGCTGGCAGCTGAGACGGTGGGGCAAAACGCTCGTTGAGTGACGCCTAGGACTCGGCTCATGGCGTTTGAAGGCTCTCTTGCCAGCCCACAAGCATCATCAACGTCCCAATTGATTAGAGCCAAACTCGATCCAACTCCGATGTTTCGCTTTCTGCAAAGAGCGACTACGGACGGATGGCGCGGCAGCGGCCCGGAGCAGCCAGCATGACGGCCCGAGCGGTCCGCTGCGCCCTGAAGCTGAGAAGTCTGGCTGGAGAAGCCGCTAAAAAAGAGTAGGTCGAAAAGGTCAAAGCGGGCTGGAAGAGTGGTTAGGCTGGGCAACTCTCACATGCGTGTCAGAGCCGCCACTTTAGCCAGCTTATCTCCTGCCAGCCCCTCTAGTTCCTCGAGATGCAGCCAACCCTCTCTGACCAACTGAGCAAAAACAAAGATCAACACTGAGTATCTATAGTCGTACTTACCATCGATCTCGTGCCTCCTTGTACTTAAGAAATCGTGTAACTGCCACATATCATCCAGTTTTGTAATCGCGCTAGCTCTTGCGCGAACTTCCTCGATCAAAGCATTAATTTCTCGCTCATAGGCTCTCTCAAAAACTTCCAAAGCTAATTTCTTCTCTGCTTTGGACCACTCAGCGTCACTGACTTGCATCATTTCTGTATTATTTGCCCAGAACAAAAAAAGTGCTTTTGTAGAAAGCACTCACAGCCATTCGCGGTCTACCTACCTTAGTGGTGCAGACATCCTAAACGAGTCTCATGCCGAGACAGCGAAACCCCAAAAAGTACGCTCTCAAACCGCCTAAATGCCTGGATTGAATGCTCGATCGATGCTGGACAGTGGGCATAGCGATTTTCATGAGAATCCTTTGGCATGAAGGATTTTAGGAGTTTTCTGAACCACTAAGGTATACCTACACAGAACACTTGTCTAGCGAATCAAGTTCAACAGTTCCTTAGGAGAAGCCAATAAGTCAATTGCGACAAAGAAAATCTTATCTTGAGGATTGACCAAGAATCGCCAAGCCATATTCATTCCCACAGCGGCACCAAACCAGGGAGTTTGTACTTTGCCAGTGACTTTTATTTGAGTGTAACCTTCTTCTACGGGCTCGGAAACTCCTCGCTCTGGTATCAGAGTCAGACCTTGACATTCCTCATTGAAAAATCGAAGAACAGCATCTCTGCCAACAATCGGTCTTTGAAAAGGAGGCTGAAGGGCACCGTCGGGAGCGAATAGCTCAATCAAAACGCTGAAATCATTGGCATTCAAATTGTTCATGTAGCTCAGCACCGTTGGGTTAGTTACACCTTCAATGGCGACTTGAGTTCGTTGTGAGATCTCTTTGGGGACAATAACAGGTTCAGCAACTCTGGTGTAGTCGCCCAACTTGTTGGAATCAAACCCCATATCAACTACAGCATTGCGTAAGACTGTAATTTGCTGTCCCTGATCAAGTTCTCTAAGCGCTTGTAGCACTGCTGATGCATTGGCAGAAATTTGATATCCTGCTGGGATCGGAGTAACAATACCCTGATCCATCCATTGCCCAAGTTGATACCAGAATCCTAGTTTGATATTTGCAGACCAAACTGCATAGGTACGGCAAATTGGTGTGTCGGCATTATTTGCCAGGTCACACATAACCTGCGTTTGCTCAGGGAAAGACATTTGACGAATTTGATTCAAAATGGCTTCCGCGAACTGCATACTAGCAGCCCCTGGAGCGGCAATTGTAATAGTCTTGCCCATCTCAAGATAAGCGAACCAAGTCCATGCCAGCTGGTCTTCGGCACTGAGCTGCTTGAATCTGGCAATCGTAGCTGGTACTGCATCAGCAACCAGAGTTTGTGGAAAAATTCTACGAGCTGAGTCAATCGTAATTGGCATATTACCTACCTGACTTAATTAATCATTCATTTGAACAGTGTTGCGTGTGTGAGGTGCACACAAAGTCAACGATTCCACAAAACTGTCCGCAGTACCATCTCATGGCAACAAAAGTTTATTTTCTCCCACCGATATTCTCTCCAATAACTCCAGCCATTCCCACATGATTCAGGTTTCCTCCCCAACCAAAACGCCAGCAGGATAACGACCCCAAGCTGTGACGCCCGGAGCAGTTCGCTGCAGCGTATGATTAGGCGTTTCCGGGTTCATTGCTGGACGTCTTCCTGAGGCCAAACCCGTCCGCTGCGCTGAGTATCGAGACGGAAGTCGGAATACCTGCGATTGAAGATCTCTCGACCAAGCTGCTCCGCGGCCACAATGGGTTCACCAGGATCGCGCGCCACCTCGCTGCGGCTATTGCCCACACCACGAACGATTCCCACAAGCTGGGAATGGGTGTAACGCGAATACTCCTGAATCTGGTGGACAATACCCAGCGATGCTCCCGGATAGGTCTCTTCGGAGGCGAGCACTAGACCGATGCGCTTGCGGGACATGCGCTCAATGACTCGCGCGGAGTCGGGATGAGAAGCAGCGTAGTAGCAGAAAGTCCGGTCGAAAAACGCCTTAGTCTGGGCAGACAACCCATACCAATAAACCGGCGAACAAAAAACGACTCCATCTGCCGGAAGAAAGTCGTCGAAGAACAGCGTGCGAAAGCGATCTACAATGGCGCATTCGCCGTCGGGGAGACGACAAGTGCGGCAATCGCGAAGGAAGCTCGAAATAAAGTCATCGACAAAGCGCAGCGCCACCCGCGCCCCGGCCTGTTCTGCGCCCCGCTGAACGGCGGTGGCGAGTGTGGCTGAGTTGCCAGCTCGACGGGGACTTCCGACCAGAACCAGTAAGTTTCGTGAATTGCTCATTCCGAAAAGTTATGTTTGCTGCAATAGATTGCGCAAGGAAATGCCTAGCTAATTATTACACTTAAACTTTCAATATATCTGTCCAAATCAGGATGAATCCCCTGAAACTTTCTGTCCATATCCAGGGGATACCCTGCAAATCTCTGTGTATCATCCTGTACAGGGTAGATACCTTGAAAGTTTCTGTGTATCATGCCCCCAACAACCTCTGAAAAGGCTGCTGAAGTAGGTCCGCGACGCCATTCGCCTCGAGCCTGACTCTTGCCGAACTGAGGAAAGCTAGGTTGCCTGAATTCGTCGCTCCATTCTGTTTCATCCCAAGCATTGACGTGTGTTGCTGCCGACAAGCACAGCAACTCCCCGCCACAGTCTCAGAGGAAAGGCTCTGGTCGCAAGTCCAGGGCTCTTGATCGCCTGAGGCCGGTGTCTAACTCTGAGTAGTGAAGAGTTGGGAGGCAAAGATGCTCCTTCAGAATAGCCGCAATGACTTCCCCTGGGTAGACAGACCACTCAGGAGAATTCTGTTACCGTTAGGTTTCGGCTTTCGGAGAACCACAGTCTTGCTCCCCCCGAACTCAGGGGGCTGGGGGCCTCTTCAGAAAGCGTTTGCCCTCAACCAGTAAGCATTTGCCCTTCATCAGTAAGCGTTTGCCCTCAACCAGTAAGCGTTTGCCCCAAACGAGTAAATATTCGGGTCAATCAGAAAGCATTTGCCCTCAACTAGTAAACGTTTGCGGCAAACCAGTAAGCATTTGCCCTCAACCACAAAGCATTTGTGGCAAACCAGTAAGCATTTGCCCTCAACCTGTGAGAGTCTGACCTGGTGAACGAATGGTGCAAAGACGCCAGCTTGCCAACCCGCGTGTTGCTCCAGCTTAGGAGAGGGCCTCTTCAGCCGTTCCAAACCTCGCAGACAACCTACTGCGACTGAGCGCGAGGACGAAACAGGTGACTGTGCTCCGGATTGTACAGACGCGAGCGAGCCGGTTGGTCACCGGGAGCCAGTTGCAGCGCCGGGCTCACCAGATAGAGCGTGGTGCGGATCAGCTCCTGCTGCTGCGTGGTCGCCGCCATCTCAGTCAGCGGCACCGTCCAGATCTGCTCATCAGGCCAGCCCAGCCGGAAACACACCGCCACAGGCGTCTCAGGTGGATACGCCTGCAGCAGTTTCTCCTGCGCCTCCTGCACATGGCGAGCGCTCAGATACAAACACAGCGAAGCCCGATGCGCCGCCAGCGCCGCCAACTCCTCAGTCTCTGGTACCTGTGTACGCCCGCTGATCCGCGTCAGGATAATCGTCTGCACCAGCCCCGGCACAGTCAGCTCCACCTTGAGACTGGCCGCCGCCGCCTGAAAGGCACTAATCCCCGGCACCACCTCAAACGGAATTTGCGCCAGCGCCAGCGCCTGCATCTGCTCATGCACCGCACCGTAGAGGCTGGGGTCGCCTGAGTGCAAGCGCACCACGCTTTTGCCCTCACCCACCCGCGCCAACATCAACGGCAAGATTTCCTCCAGCGTCTTGTTGGCAGTTTGCACAATCTCCGCGTCCGCCCGCGCCACCGCCAGCATCTGCCGAGGCACCAGCGAGTCCGCATACAAAATCACATCCGCCGCCGCCAGCAGCTTCTGCCCTCGCACCGTCAGCAGATCGGGGTCGCCAGGTCCTGCCCCCACGATGTACACCCTGCCGCCGCAGATCACCTCTTTTGCCATCCGTTCTCCTGACCAACTATGAAAACCTGTTTCATTTTGTTACAATATTTAGTAGGTACAGCCATTTCACCCCTACTTGCAAACCGTCATGATATCTGCTTCTCAGCGTTTAACCGCGCTCCTAGCAAGGGTTTTGAGATCCGAAGCAGCCTCAGGCCGGTTGAATCAACTGGCTTGGGCCGTGTTACGAGTTGTTGCCGGTGCCGTGCTGATCCAGCATGGCCTGGAGAAGCTGGACGACATCCAGGGCTTCGCCGACGCCTACGTCGTCGTACTCGGACTGCCCTTCCCGATTTTCTTCAGCTACTGCGCCGCCTTTGCCGAGCTAATCGGTGCGCCCCTGCTAATCTTGGGCCTGTTCACCCGGCCTGCCGCTGCCGCGCTGGTGGGCACGATGACCGTCGCGATCATTCACCACCTCAAAGTGGCGGGCCTGAACCTAGCCTATCTGGAGCTGTCGCTGCTCTACGCCGCCTGTTTCGGCTTCTTCTTGGTCAACGGTGGCGGTCGCTTCTCGCTTGATGCCTTGCTCAGTGGCTGGCTGGGCACGGCCAGAGCGCATCAGGTGCAGTCTCTGGAGGCTTCTCTGACCGCCCGCGAAGAGCCCGCGCTGAATGCCGAGGAAGCCTCGGCGCAACCGTAGAGCCAAACCCTAGATCCAAACCCTCAATCTGGCCCCTCTGCCTGCTCGATTTCGGGAGAACCTCAGTTTGGTTCCCGTGGGATTGAGCAGGGAGGGGGGCCAAATGCTGCGAGCGCTCGCTCAGGAAGAACTCTGGTTGGGGAAGGCCGCCGTACGCACGGTCACGCTTCGGGTCTGGCCGTTTCGGTTGACCTGGAGTTGCAGCTCACTGCCCACGCGGATCGTTTCCATCTTCTGCTGCACCTGCTCAGCCGTGCTCACTGCCTGGCCCTCGAGTTGGGTGATCACGTCTCCGACCTGCAAGCCCGCCTGAGCCGCTGGCGAGTTGGGTAGCACCCGGACAACGATCACGCCCTGGTCAAGGCTCACCCGGAAGCCAGCATCGGGGGTTTCGTTGATCTGCTTGCGCAGGTCAGCGTTGAGCGTGCGCATCTCCACACCCAAATAGGGGCGCTCGACACGACCGTTGGCGATTAGCTGGTTAGCGATGCGCTGGGCGGTGTCAATTGGAATGGCAAAGCCCAGCCCCTGTGCCCCTTGCACAATCGCCGTATTGACGCCAATCACCTGGCCGTCCTGGTTGAGCAGGGGGCCGCCGGAGTTGCCGGGATTGATCGCCGCGTCGGTCTGGATGAAGTCCACGCGGGGGATGCCCAACTCGCTGCCCGAGCGGCCCAGCGCACTGATGATGCCCGCCGTTACCGTATTGTTCAGGCCCAGGGGATTGCCAATCGCAATCGCCCACTCGCCAGGATTGAGATTGCGCGAGTTGCCGAGGGGGGCAACCGGCAAGTCTGAGGCTTCCACCTGCACCACGGCCACATCGGTGAGCGGATCGCTACCTAGGACGCGGCCCTTAAGGTTGCGACCATCTTTGAGCGTTACGTTTACTGTGTCCGCGTCCGCCACCACGTGGGCGTTGGTGATGATGCGACCGTCGCGGCTGATGATGAAGCCTGAGCCCGTGCCGC
>JANNOU010000155.1:0-8627 GCA_031399305.1 Leptolyngbya sp. SOY_34_metabat_272 | reverse complement strand
CCGGCATCGAGCTGCGCCCATGTCCGCGCAGATCAAACAGGGTGAGCCGATGCGGCAGCGCCAAGGCGGGCGTCAGGTGGTACCAAAAGGCCAAACTGGTCGCCAGCCCATGCACCATCACCAGATGCTGCGGCGCAAGCTCAGTTTCGCAGCTCGGGTCGAGTTGAAGGTAGTGCAGTTTGGCGGTTTTCAGGTGTGCGATCGGCAAGGTCTACTCCAGGTAGCCGAGCATCTGCAGCTGCGCCAAAATTTTCGCTTGGTCTGCGTCGCTGATCGAATCTGCCTCATCCTTGGCCTGCAAGCTTTGCGCTGCGGTCGCCTCGCCCACTACCGGCGGTCTGGAGCGCAGATAGTCTGGCGTGAAGAAGCCCTGCGCGAGCCGCCCATCCAGGTCATCGGGAATCGGCAGGCCCAAACTGTAGAGCAGGGTCGCTGGCACGTCGGCGACCTCTTGGCGCTCGCCGTCTACCCCCGCCGCAATGCCGGGACCTCGGGCCAGGAAAATACCATCGGGATGGTGGGTGCCCTGCGGCTCCTGGCGCGGCTCGACCACTGGCAGCAGGTTGCGGATCGAGACAAAGCCGTAGTCTCGCAGGACCAGAGTCAGATCCGGTGCTTCCGGTGTTGCTGGACCCGCGTAGACTTCCTCACGCTTGAGGATTGCCTGGATGATCCGCTCACCGCTGCGCTCGTCTGTGAGACTTTCTAGATCTCGAATCAGTTTGGCACGGAAGGACTCGTAAGCCTCGGGCGCGATACCGGGCTCGCCAGGCTGGTGAGCCACGCGAATCACGATGCCATTGCTGGAGGGCGTTGGGCAGTAGGCCAGGGTATTCTGCCAGTCCAGATAGGCGAAGTTGCTGGCCTCACGCCGCTGCACCACGTCCGCGCTCTCGTCTTCGGTCTGCCGCCAAGCGAGATAGCCCTTCTCGTGCAGAAAGGCGTTGATGCGTACGACCTCTGTGGTCGCCGTGAAACCGTGGTCCGAGGCCATGAACACCTGAGCCTCGGGGCCTGCCAGGTCCACTAGCTGTGCCAGGTAGCCGTCGAGCTTACGGAAATAATCTAGGCACGAATTGCGCAGGCTCTGCTGCCAGGGCGCAGGCTGGCTCGGAAACAGCGCCGGGTCGAGAAACGCCCAAACCTGATGCTGCAGCTTGTCGGTGCCGTCGAATAGCACCGCCATCAGGTCTGGCTGGTCTTCTTGTAGCAGCTTCTCGGCTACCCGGAACCACTGCTCCTCGCGCACGATGTGGTACTGGACCCAGTTCTCCAGGTCTGCCTGGGCCATGTAGGTCAGGGTTTGGTTTTCCCGCTCGAAGTCCCAGGCCAGCTCCTTGGGGTCGAAGCCAGGAATCTCCTTGAGCCGTTCGTAGAGGTCGGGCGGGCTGGTGTTGCGCCGCAGATGCCGCCAGGGCACAAATCCCGGCACCAGCGACCCGGCCACCGGGCGCGGCGGCGCGGTGAAGGGAAAGTTCAGTGCTACCACCGTCCGCGCCTGGCGGCTGGCCATCGACCAGAGCGTCTCGGTGCGGATGTCACGGGCATCGTAGAGCGTGAAATAGACATCCTCGCCCTTGTCTTCAAAGCGAACGAAGTCGAAAACGCCGTGCTGGCCCGGTGTCCGCCCGGTCATGATCGACACCCAGGCAGGCGGCGTCAGCGGATTAGGGGTCGAGCGCAACTTCGCCTGCGTCCCCGTCTGCAGGAACTGCCGCAGGAAGGGCATGGTAACCCCAACCCCCGGTAGCTCGCGGGTTAGCTCATTGAGCACCGTGAAGGTCGCCCCATCCAAGCCGATAAACAGAGTCCGGGTCATGCTGGTTCAACCTGCAGTTTGCTTGCGACAAAATTCACCACCTCATCGACACTGAGGTCGTCCACGTAGCGCCCGTTGCGCATCAGCAGCTGATCGAACCCCAGTTTGCGTTTGAAGTGTTCCTCTAGGGCGACCACCAGGCTGATCACATCGACCGAGGCAAAGCTGAGATCGGCGACCAGCTGGGTCTGCGGACCGATGCCATCGAGCTCCAGGTCCCAGTCCTGAGTCATGTCGGCCAGGATGGCGAGGATGGATGACTTGATCTGTGTAGGTGTCAGTGGCACAAGCTTCTCTCGGGTAGGTGCTCCTGGGTTGACAGCGAAACCCCCATAGTACCCCTCTCAAAGGGGACCTGGCAGACGGCGAATACTTCCCTCTCGTGATACCACAACCGAACCGGGAAGGTGCGGTCGCGGTGTAAGACTTCTGCCCGCAACCCATCGGCGGTGCAGCTGCGAATCAGCCACTGCTGGGGTACGCCGCCTAGCCCGGTCCCCGCAGCCTTGGCCGCCGCCTCCTTGGCACACCACAAGCCCAGGGCTGCCGCCGGGGCAGGCGACAGCAAAGCCAGTTCTGCCGGGCTGAACGCCAGCTGCAGGCAGTCCTCAATCCGAACCCAGCCGCAGCGCTCCAGATCAATGCCCAGATGCTGCCGGGGCTGCGCCACTGCCGCCACCGCCCAGCCGCGGCTGTGACTGATCGAAATCTCTGGCACCTGCGATCGAGCTGTCAGCGCCGTACAGTCAACCCACGGCTGACCCAGCTCGGTTGCCCGGATCTCCAGCTCAGCGGGCGCAACTTCCAGGCTGAGCCTTTGCTGGGCCCACTGCGCCAGCGCTTCTTTAACCGCAATCCGCCCCGACCACCAAGCCTGCCGCCGGGGACCGCGCTCGGGCAAGCGTTGCCAGATCGCCTGCTCTCGCTGGCTGAAGCGCCCAGGCTCTGGCAGGTGTTGCCCGCTTTGGCTCAGTTCGGCCCACTCCGGCAGCGGTGCGATGCGGCGGCACACGAGCTCCAGTTCTGCCTGCAGCCAGGGATGCGAGAAGGTCTCAAGCCGAGGACTGGTCATGGTCCGAGCTGCCGTTGAGGTCTGGAGGCGAGAAAAGGGCCGCTGCGACCCGCTCCTGGCTGGACAAGAATTCCTGCATCAGGTCAAAGTGGGCGGTCAACACTGACAGGCGGGGGTCGGGGGCGGCAGGCGTCAGCGGGGCGTTGGCTGAGCCGTTGGTCGCTGGGCTGGCTGGCTTGACCTCTGGTGGATGTAGCCGGTCACGCAGGCTCTGGACCACCTCCGGCCTGAGCTGCATCACCGGGAGGGTGAGGTCTAAAACCGGGCTGGCTGCGGAACGGTGAGAGTCAGACACTGGCTTCAGTGCACGCTGCTGGTACAGCGGTGCAAAATCGATTGCCTCGCCGTTGACAAATAGCCGGGCCAGCAGCAGCTGCAATTGCTCCAGGCCAGATTTGCGCGGATGGTTGCTCGCCAGAGCCAGATAGTCGCGTCCCCGCAAGATGTCATCGACAAAGCCCGTAAGATTGCTGCTCGGCCCCACCTCAATGAAGGTGCGGCAGCCCTGGTCATAGAGCTTCTCGATTGTCTCCCGAAAGCGCACCCGGCTCGACCACTGCTGGAACGCTAGATCCCGAATTGCCTCGGGATCATCTGGGAATGGTTCACAGGTCGCGCAACTAACCAGGGGCGTATGGCCGGGGCCGACTGCCAATGCTTGGTAATAGGCGCGCAGCGCCTCGCCGGTCTGAGCAAACAGCGGCGTGTGATAGGCGCGGTCGAAAGGCAGGCGGCTGTAGAGGCCACCGCTGGCTTTGATCTGGAGCTCAGCTGCTGCGATGTCGCTCTCGCTGCCGAACAACACCACTTGGTTAGGACAGTTGTCCATCGCTAGGTGCAGACGCCCGGCTGACGCCGCGAGCAGTTGCTCGCGCAACTCGGCCTGTAGTGCTCCCACGCTCAGTAGCGCGCCTCGGGGGATGCGGCCCGAGGCTTCCAGCTCCTGGTGAATCTGGTTGAGCTGGCGCTTCATAGTGATCAGCTGCGACGGTTCGCTTGCCCGCACGATCCCAGACGCCAGCAGTGCAGTGTGCTCCCCCGTGCTGTGGCCGACCATGAGATCGCCGCGCAGACCGAAGTCGCTCAGCAGCTCGTATAGTGCCATGCCCGCCGTGAACACGGCCTCGGTCGCCACCTCTACCGCGAACAGCTGCTGGGCCACCTGCTGACGCTCGGCCTCGCTGAGACTGGTCGGCGCGGAGAAAATGTAGCGGCTAGGCGGCTCCGGCCACACGCCTGTGAAGGCCTGATCCGAGCGATCAAACCAGGCCCGGACCTGGGGGAAATGCAAACAGAGGTCGGCCAGCATATTAGGGTACTGCGACCCCTCACCAGGGAACAAGAAAACCGTTTTGCCGGGGCTTGCAGGCTGAGCTGGGACAGCCGCATAGACACCACTGCGAGTTTGCAGCCGGCTGCGGCTGGGGTCAGCCAGTTTTTCGGCAGCCAGCATCAGCTTGGCCTGCAAGTCAGGTCGGTCACTGGCAAGCACCGCTAAGCGACAGCAACCGAACGGTCCTTGGGCCAGGGCGTGGGCTAGCTCTGCCAAGCTGAGCGCTGGCTCGGCCTGGAGCCGCTGCTGGCAGTGGGCGATTTCCGCCAACAGGCTGGAGCGATCGGCGGCAGCGAAAACCAGTAACTCAGTCGACCAGCGCGAATGCAGGAGTTTGGCCTCAGGCGGCTGTGCGCCGGTGTACTCCTCTAAGATCGCGTGTGCATTGACGCCCCCGAAGCCGAAGGAATTGACCCCAGCGCGACGGGGAAGCTCGGGATTGCCGTGGATCCAAGGCCGGGCCTCAGTGTTGATGTAGAACGGCGTCTGCTCAAGACCCAGATCGGGGTGAACCTGACCGCACAGGGTGGGCGGCAAGACTTTGTGGTACAGAGCCAGAGCAGTTTTGATCAGGCCCGCCGCCCCCGCCGCGATCGTGCAATGGCCGATCATTGATTTCACCGAGCCCAGGGCGCGCGTGGGCAGATGCCCCTGTCGCTGACCGAAGATCTGGCTTAGCGACTGGATTTCGGTTTGGTCACCCAGGGGAATGCCGGTTCCATGCGCTTCGATCAGGCCAATTGTCTGGGGGTCGAGGCCAGACTCTTGATAGGCTCGCCGCAGAGCCAGGACTTCTCCCTCAATGCGGGGAGCTAGCAGGCCCATGCCTTTGCCGTCGCTGGAACTGCCGACGCCTTTGAGCACGGCATAGATGCGGTCGCCGTCTCGCTGCGCGTCTGGGAGCCGCTTCAGCACCAGGATGCCCAGCCCCTCGCCCAGCAGGGTGCCGCCTGCCGCCTGGTCAAACGGACGGATGTCGGCTCGGCTCAGCGCATTGAGCAGGCAGAAGATCATCAGCAACTGAGGCGGCGAAGGCGCTTGAATCCCCCCCGCCAGCATGAGGTCACAACGACCGCTCAGCAGGTCCCTGATGGCCAGCTCGACCGCCACCAGCGAAGAAGCACAAGCGGCATCTAGCACGTAATTCGGCCCCATCAGGCCCAGGCGATTGGCGATGCGCCCAGTGACAACGTTGGGCACCAAAGCGGGAGCCGTGTCGGCGGTGTAGGGGGGCAAGCCTGCTTTAAGCTCACGGCGCAGAATGACCAAGGTTTCAGGCGACAGTTCAGGGTGAAGCTGACGCAACAAGGCCAGAGTCTGATCGACGATCATGGCGTGCTGCAGGGCTCCGATAAACCCCCGATTTAGAAACGTGCCACGCCCAAGAATAATGCCTGCTCTTTCGCGGTTGAAGGGGCGCTCGGTGTAGCCTGCATCCTGTAGGGCATCATGAGCCAGTTTGAGCGCCAGGAAATGATCGGGATCGCCGCCCTCAACCGAGTTGGGCATGATGCCGAACTGCATCGGGTTAAACTTGGCGAGATCTCCCAGAAAGCCGCCGCGTCGAGTGTAGATGCGGTCATTTTCGGTCGAGCTGGGGTCGAGGTAGGGACCGGTCCAGATATCCGGCGCTTCGTGAACCGCATCGACCTTGTCCAGAATGTTTTGCCAATAGGTCTGCAGATCTTTGGCCCCAGCAAATAGGGCCGACATGCCAACAATCGCGATGTCCGTCGCTGAATCACGGGAGTTGATCATTGGCTGGCTAGGCGATTGAGCGCGGTGCTACAAGTGCTTTCGACGTCTTTGAGCTGCAGACAAACCTCACCGCTGGCGTCGACAAAGGTCGCATCATACTTTAACGTGTTGCCGTCCATCTGCTGCACGCGAAATACAACTTGAATGGGGGCTTTGGGCGGCGTGACGCCAAAGCGGATGACCGACCCAAAGCGTGAGGGCAGGGCCGTGGTGCCATGCTGAAGTCGCGCCCATATAATCGCAAGCTGCGGGGCTGTGTCGAGCAGCCCCGGATCAAATAACCAGGGGCGCGCTGTGGCTGGCACTTGCGGCAACCAGGCTGACGGTTGGCTTGGTTTGACTTGCGCATCAATCCCTTGCTCATTGAGGCAGTCAATCGCACTGATCAGCTGGAAGCACTTGCCGTGAAAGAGATAGTCTCGATAGGCAACGACAGCGTCCAAACTGCTGCTGGCACTCAAAGGCTGAAGCGACAAGACCGGAGCCTCAGGCAGCTGCGGGCGTAAGATCACGGTGGCACGGTAGAAGGCAATTTGGCTGTCAGCATCGACGATTTCCGCCGCAACGCTGAGCGATTGGGCATCGGCGTGACTCGAAGCTCGGGCGCTCAGTCGCACGCTCTGAACGGCTTGCGGTTCTAATACCAAGCCGCGTAAAACGCGCAGATCGCTCACCTCAGTCACGGTCCAATCTGACCAGGCTGCTTGGACCAATTGCGCAAGCCATTCGACTGCTGCTGCCGCAGGCAAAACCGGCTTGCCATCCAGACAATGATCGAGCAGGTAGGGATCGCTGGCCCGCGAAAAAGTGTGTTCTAAAGTCAGGGTACCGTCCGCCTGTAGCCGAGGTGGAGACGGAGACGGCACCAAAATAAAACTGCCGGGTGAAGTTGTCTGACTGCCCTGGGTGGCCCAGGGCAAACCGGTGAAAGTTCCCACGATCAGTTCCGTTTCTCCCTTTTGGCCATAGCGCACTTCATTCATAAAAAACTGACGGCCCGCCCGCGGTGGGATAGGAATGACCCCACGGGCTTTGAATTGTTCATTCACCGCCTCCGATGCCATACCCGTGACATCCCAAGGTCCCCAATTGAGGACGACCACGCGAGAGTGAGACCAGCTCCGATCTAACTGCCAGGCCAAACGGTTGACCAGCTCGTTGGCCGCTGCATAATCACACTGACCTCGATTGCCGAAACTGCCTGCTACTGAGCCAAACAGAACCAGCAATTTCAGGCTCTCAGGTCGCAAGTAGCGGCTCAGCAAAAAAGCGCTATCAACCTTGGTATCAAAGACTCGATCAAAGGAGGCCAGGGTTTTGTCGGCGAGCAGCTTGTCTTCGATGATGCCGGCCCCGTGGATCACCGCATCCAGGCGACCGTAGCGGGCGTAAATCGCCTCAATCAGTGCCCCGAATTCGGGTTCATTGCGGACATCGACGGGCTGGTACTCAACCTTCGCTCCCAGTTGCCGAAACTGCCGCAAATTGCGGCGGATTGCGCGATTGCGCAGCAGTCCCTGCAGCTGGCCGCTGATCTGCACCGGGGTTGGCGACAGGCTTTGAGTCCGCGCCTGCCGCAGGAACACTTGGCGCAGGCTGGCGATGTCCTCAATGCCCTCGGTTTCCGGCGACTCTGCGGTTGGCTCTGCTGAGCGACCAGTCACCACCAGCGTCAGGCCACAAGCCGCAAGATCGCTGGCGACCGCCGCCGTAATCCCGCGCGCGCCGCCGGTGACCAAAACTACCCAATCGGCAGTCGGCACGAGTTGCGGCGTCTCGGACAGGGGCGTGGCGACAGGCTTGAACAGCGTGCGCTTTCCCTGGGGATAACCGACGGCCGTGGGCTCCCCAGCGCTCAGGAGTTCCTCAACCAAGCACTGGGCCATCGCCTCTGGCGACAAGCTGCCATCAAAATCGACCGCTCTGGCCTGGATCTCGGACCACTCGGCTTGCAGCGTTTTCAAGAGGCCGCTGTGACTGCCGCCGGTGGGAAGTCTCGCATCCCATGACCCCTCCCCCTGCCGACCGAAATCGCCGCCCAACAGCGACGCCGCCAGTACTCGCCCCGCGCCTTGCGGTCCCAGCTTCTGGAGGTCGCCAGCGCACAAGTTCAGCAGCTGGAACAGGCTTTTGCAGTGGCTCTGGGTGTAGGTGCGCCAGTCCGCGAGGTTCTCCGGCATCGGCAGCGCGGCCAAGGCAGCCAGGTGAACGATGCCAGCCACGGGACCCTGGACCTGGCGCAGCTGGTCGACCCGCTGGGCTAGCAGCTCTGAAGCCACCAGCACCGCACTGGGCAAGATCGCCACCTGTGCTCCCATTTGTTTCAAGGCTGCCGCTAGCCGAGGCGCGACCGAGAGCGGGTCTTCGGTGATTAGAAACAGCCCACTCAGACGGCTGTCTGCTGGCTCAAGCAGCGGAGCCGTCTGCGCTTGGAGAGTATAGCGCGGCAGGGTCTCCACCCCGGCCCAGGGCTCCCCCAGGCGTTGGGCCTCCGGAGCCGCTCCGACCACGGGCTCAGGGGCCACGGTCGGCAAGTTCTGTAAGAGTTGCTCGACCACGCCGTTCAGTGTCTTGACGCGGCTGAAGCTTTCCATCTGGGCTTGCACACTGGCCGCCAGGACCTCGGGCAGGCTCTGGCGCAGCGC
>JANNOU010000148.1:0-12634 GCA_031399305.1 Leptolyngbya sp. SOY_34_metabat_272 | reverse complement strand
AGTCCTGCGCGCTCAGTTGACGGACTAACTCAAGCCCGAGCAAGGTTGCAACTGGCTTGAACGGCTTGCCTACTGGCAGCGGATGGGGGAACGGATGGAACCGATGGTGTAGTTGTGAAGCAGCCGGGTTGCCATCCGTTGCATCCGTTCCCCCATCCGTTGCCAACAGACCCCCACAGCGAGTCCTCCGCAAAGCTGCAAACCTCTCCTGCGCCGCTACAAGTGCAGGCATCGCCCCAGAACTTGCAGGCAAGCCCCTCAACCCTGTAGCCAACTACCGGGAACGTGTCGCGCCAGGGCGCAAACTTGCAGGCAACCGGCTCAAGCTTGCAGCCGAGCGGCGAGCACTTGCAGGCAAGGGGCAGAAGCTTGTAGGCAAGCCTCTCAACCTTGTAGGCAAGCGGCGGCAGGTTGTAGAGAAGCTCCTCAAAGTTGAAAGAAACCCCCTCAGACCCGTTGGCAAGGACCGGGACGGGAGCTTGCAGACAAACAGAGCTGGGCTTGTTGGAAGAGCTAGCCGAAGCATTGCTAGATTGCTCGGCGACGGCAGACTTGAGCGATTGGCTACGCAGCCAGAATTTGCCGCAGGAGCCAGGCTGAGACCACTGGCCCTGAGGCCGATGATGGGCGACCAGCATGAATAAATGTGAGAGTCCGCCTAACGGCTCACAACGGCTTCTATGCTGCTGTTTGAGAGACTTTTAGGACTTTTTAAACATGCTGGACAATATTCTAGTGGCCGTGGACGGTTCGGGCCGCTCGGAGCAGATGTTTCAGTCGCTGCTGGAGCTGCCCGCACTGCAAGGGCGGCGCATGGCAGTCACGGCGCTGCACGTCGTCCAACCCCAGATCTCAGCAGAGCAGATGAATGACAAGCGCGTGGTCGGCCAGAACATCTTGGGGCAGACCACCCGTTTATTAAACCTGGGGTCAGACTTCACCTACACCGCCATGCTCAAAGAAGGTGACCCCAAAGACGTAGTGGTCAAAACCGCTGCCGACCTCAGCCCCGACCTGATCATCATGGGCTCACGCGGCCTGGGCCGTCTGCAGGCAATTCTGCAGGATTCGGTGAGCCAGTACGTCTTCCAGCTCACCTCCGCACCGATGCTGCTGGTCAAAGACGACCTCTACATCCAGCGGCTCAATCGCATCATGGTCGCGCTCAACGCCTCCGAAGCCAGCCAACAGCGCCTGAAATTTGCGATCAATCTGATCCAGGGGCTCAAAGGCGGACAACTGCTCCTGGCCCGCGTAGTGCAGGGGGACACCAAGCTGAGCAACCCCGAACAAGAAGACCCCGTGCTGGCGGCAGCAGTCACCGAAGTCAAACGACAGAGCATCGCCTACAAGAGCTACTTCGGCACCGGCGAGGTGGGCCGCGAACTGTGTCGCCTCTCCGAAGAAAGCGGTGCCGATCTGCTAGTCATCGGCTCGCCCGATCGCCGCCCATCGATTGCGCGTAGCCTGCCAGACTTAGATCGCCTGCTGGGCAACTCGATTTCAGACTACGTGCGCGTGAATGCCAAGTGCCCCGTGCTGCTAGCCCGCACGATTGGCGAGAATTAGCTGCCGCCGCTGAGCCAGCTGCACGGTAGAATGCTGGCTGGCGTCAGCCACATTGTTCGTGCTGCAGTTTTACCGGGAGGATAGGTCCCCTGACTACGCGTGTGATCTTGGTCCGCCACGGCGAGAGCACCTACAACGCTCTGGGCCTGATTCAGGGGCATTGCGACGAGTCAGTGCTCACCGAAAAGGGTTACGCCCAAGCCATCCAGACGGGCGAGGCCCTGAGTAGCCTCCACTTCGATGCCATCTACACCAGCCCCCTGCGGCGGGTGCGGCGCACTGCCGAAGGCATCCTCTGCGCCCTGCCGTCGCCGCCAGCGCCCCAGGTCTCAGAGGGGCTGTATGAAATTGACCTGCGCGAGTGGGAAAACCTCAGCATCCAGGCCGTGCGGCAGCAATACCCCGAGCCGTATCGCATTTGGCACGAAGCGCCGCAGCAGTTCCAGCTGGGTGAGCGCTTCCCGGTGCTGGATCTCGCCGTTCAGGCCCGCGCCTTTTGGGACGAAATCCTGCCGCGCCACCCAGGCAGCACCGTGCTGCTGGTCGCCCACAGCGGCATCAACCGGGCGCTGATCAGCACCGCCATCGGCCTGGGGCCAGAGCATTACCACCGCTTCCAGCAGGCCAATTGCGGCATCAGTGTGCTCAACTTCTCCCCGAGCGGGCACTGCGTGATCGAGTCGCTGAACCTCACCGATCACCTGGGCGGCTTGCCGTTGCCTGCGTTGCGTCCTAACCACCAAGGCCCCCGCCTGCTGCTGGTGCGCCACGGCGAAACCGAGTGGAACCGCCAGCAGCGCTTTCAAGGGCAAATTGACGTGCCTCTCAACGACACGGGCCGCGAACAAGCCCGCCAGGCCGCCGAATTCCTGCGCTCGGTGCCGCTGGACCTGGCCTTTAGCAGCCCAATGCTGCGCCCCCGCGAGACGGCCGAGATCATCCTGACGCACCACCCCGAGCAGTCGCTGAACTTCCTGGACGGCCTGATGGAGATCCGCCACGGCCTCTGGGAAGGCAAGTACGAGCGCGAGATCGAAGCCGAGTATCCCGGCCTACTGGCGCAATGGCAAGCTCAGCCCGAGCAGGTGCAAATGCCCGAAGGCGAAAACCTGCAGCAGGTCTGGGAGCGAGCCAATGCCACCTGGCAGTCAGTGGTGGAAACCACTGGCGAGGGGCGGACGGGCCTGGTGGTCGCCCACGACGCGGTCAATAAGGTGATCCTGGCGAAGCTGCTGGGCCTGGGACCCGAGCATTTCTGGTGCTTCAAGCAGGGCAATGGAGCGGTGAGCGTGATCGACTACCCCCAAGGACCCACGGCTGCGCCTCTGATTCAGTCGCTCAATATCACCACCCACCTGGGCGGCGTCCTCGACCGAACGGCAGCAGGGGCCTTGTGAACAGGGCCACCGGACGCGAAGCAGCCTTGCTGTTGCGTCAGGTGCGTGTGTTGGATCCGAGCACCGAACTGGACCAGCTGGCTGATGTTCAGGTGCTGGACGGTCAGCTAGTCCGGATCGCCGAGTCTTTGGGGAAGCCCCTGCGGGGGTCGAGGAGCGCGACGGTCGCGCTCAGGTGCTGGGGCCGGGGCTGGTGGATCTTTATAGCCAGTGTGGCGAGCCGGGATTCGAGGAGCGTGAGACTCTGGCTTCGCTGAGCGCAGCGGCGCAACAGGGCGGCTACACGCGTGTCGGTCTGCTGCCGAGCACTCAGCCTGCGGTGGACAATCCGGCGTCGCTGGCTTTTATCCAGGAGCAGGCTCCGCCGCAGGGACCGCGTCTGTTGCCCTGGGCGGCGCTGAGCGTCGGCTGTCGCGGCGAACAACTGACCGAACTGGCAGAACTGGCGGCCAGCCGACCGCTGGGCTTCAGCGATGGCCAGCCGCTGCCCGATCTGGCCCTGGTGCGGCGAGTGTTGGAGTACCTCAAGCCGCTGGGATTGCCGGTCATGCTGTGGCCGCTCAACCGCAGCCTGACCGGCAACGGTGTGGTGCGCGAGGGCTACTGGTCGCTGCGCTTCGGCCTGCCCGGCGACCCGGCTTGCTCAGAAACCGCTGCCCTGGCGGCCCTCCTGGAAGTGGTGGCGTTTACGGGTGCGCCCGTGCACCTGATGCGCCTCTCGACCGCCCGCAGTGTGGACCTGGTGCAGGCGGCCAAAGCGCGTGGGCTACCGGTCACCGCCAGTGTCCCCTGGTCGCACCTGCTGCTGAGCGACGAACAGCTGCGCAGCTATGACCCCAGCCTGCACACCGCGCCGCCCCTGGGCTCGCAACAGGACCGGGCGGCGCTACTGGCGGGTCTACGCTCCGGCGCTCTGGACGCGATTGCCGTGGACCATACGCCCTTGACCTATGAAGAAAAAACCGTCCCCTTTGCCGAAGCGCCGCCGGGCATGATCGGGTTGGAGCTGGCGCTGCCGCTGCTGTGGCAGGAACTGGTAGTTGTCCAAGGCTGGCACCCTCTGGACCTCTGGCGAGCCTTGAGCACCGGCCCAGCCCGGTGTTTGCAGCAGGAGCCGCCCCGACTGGCGGCCGGACAAGCAGCTGAAATGACCCTGTTCGACCCGGCCCGGTCCTGGAAGGTCGAGGTGGCGACGCTGAAGAGCCTAGCTTGCAATTCCCCCTGGTTGGGTCAGGTGATCACTGGGCAGGTTCTCCAAACCTGGTGCCCCTGAGTCGGACAGCTGGTCGGGCAGCTGAGGCAATAGAGGCTCGGTGGCCCGACGCACCCAGCCGTTGAGGGTGAAACGACTATCGGCGAATGCCTGCGAGGCGCAGGTGACGGGCAGCACCTCGTGCAGGTAGCGGCTGAGGAAGACGACGAGGCGGTTGTGGCCCGGTTCGAGCGTGGTGTAGGACTCGGCGGCGGTGTAGAAGCCGTGCTCAATCTGGCTGTCGTATAGGCGCAGTTCGCCCCCCGAGAAGGGCTTGGGCTCGCGGTAGAAGTAGTAGACGTAGGTCAGCTCGCGGTTGGCGACGTCGGGGCTGCCGTTGTCGTTGTGGATTTTGTAGTAGTTGCCGTCGTTGTGAGCGGTGAGCTGGACCTCGATTTGCGCGACCGGGAAGGGCGGGATCTCCAGCTTGCCGAGCACGTCCGGCAGTGCGGCCTGGAGGCGCTCGCTGATCAGGTCGGCAGAGTCGGGCAAGGCGTAGAGAATCAAGGAGCGTCGATAATCGGTTGCGCCGGTTGAGGTGCTGGTGGGGACGAAGGCGGCTTCTTGCGACAGTGCGTAGCTGAGCAGGTGGCTGGCCTCTTCGGCAGACAAGAAATTGTCAATCTGCACGTACCGCGAGGTTTGGATTTCTGGGGTAGGCCGGAGTTCAGGCGGTTCGGCTTCGACGGGCTCCTCCGGCTGTGAGATGAACAGCGGCGGCTTGGTCATCAGGCCCACCAGGTGCTCGCTGGGAAAACAGAGGGCGGCAGTACCCTCGTCGATGGGGATTTGAAACAAATGCGGCGAGCCCAGGCTGCTGCTGTGGCTATGCGTGCGTTCGGCAATCGTGGTCAGCAGGTCCTGAAGCAGGGGGGCGTCTGAGCTTAGGGAGAGGGTGTACTGGTGCCCTCCCGTCAGCAGCAGGGTCACGGCGACCTCCTGCGTTGAGTCTTGTTGCTGTAAAGCAGACACTGTGGCCGCCCTCCCGTCTGAGCACAACGAACCTAGGGTCACCCGGTTTAGCCAAATTTAGCAAGCTCTGCGCTGAGGGGGTAGGCGCTTTCCCCAGGCGGCCAGCTCTGTCGCAGAACTGGTCGGCGTTGAGCGGACTGCTGCTGTGCTTGGGCGGGAACGGGTCTTGATCCGGCGAACTGTTGCAGCGCTTGGGCGGCAACTGGGGCGGTTGGGGCGGGAACGGGTAGCGATCGGGCGAACAGTTGTAGCGTTGCGGCGGCAACTCGTCTTGATCCTGCTAGCAGTGGCGGCGCTTGGGCGGGAACGGGTCAGATTGCCCGCAAGACTCGCCGGGAACTCAGGTGTAAGCTTCGACCACCACACCTTCAATCAAACCGCTTATAAGCGAGGGTTGAATCTCGGGCTTGCCCACGCGGACCACTGCCTTGAGTTTGTAGAGTCCCGGCTCGAACCTATGGGCGCAGACTTGGATCTGGGTGAGCGAGTTGCCGTAGCTGAGTTCACCGGCTTGCATGCTGAAGCAAACCTGGCCTAGGGTCAGGCAGGGCGCAAGGCCCACAGATTCTGCATAGTAGGTCACCACAATGGGAATCTCCAGGGCAACCAGCGCCAGTGCGCCGGGGCGGCTAAAAGCCAGCTCAAGGCCGAGGCTGCAGGGCTGTCCGAGGTCTATCGCCCGAGTCGGGGCGGGCTGGCCCTGTTGCACCGCCAGACCGAGAATCGACAGCCGAAAAGGCACCGGATTCACGTAACTGACCATCAACCCTTCGCGCACTGGCAGCGCAGATGGTGGACTCGGCTCAGCGGCGGCAGACGACTTTTCAGGCATCACAGGAGGGTGCTCAAGGCTTAAGACTATTGTCCAGGGCTGACGCCTCAGACTCAACCTGCCAGAAGAGGCCCCCCAGCCCCCCGAGTTCGGGGGGAGTTTGGAGGAGCCTGGGCGTCAGTCCTGAACTTGCTAGACGTCTGCGGTCTCCAGGTTCTCGGGGGCCAAGCGAGGGCTGGCGGGTTCGGCGGTCAGCTGGGGCGCGGCGGCTTTCGCTTCAAGCTTGCGGCTGGGCGGTGCGAAGCCTTGAGGCTCAAGCGGTTCGACCTGGAGAGGCGGACCGGCGTAATAGCCGCGCAGCAGACTGGGGATGGCGAAGGGCGTGGTGCCCACGCGCACGGTTGCGATCAGCTGGGTGATCTCGCGGGGGATGAGTTGAAAGACCGCCAGTCCCTGGTCAATCGCCAGGTTGGGGTTGTAGACCTCGACCTCGGCTTGCGTCTTGAGCGTGAGATCGCCCAACTGGATATCCGGCTTCGGACCCCGGAGCTTGGCATAGAACGTGACCCGGACGGTCAGGCCCAGCGGCAGTAGCAGGTTGACCAGAGCGCCGTTCGCGTTGTCGCTGAAGCGCAGCGTAATCCCGAGCTGAAAGGGGCATTTACTCTCGGAAGCCGTTGCCGAGCCAAGATCGAAGCCGCCGAAGACTAGGTCAGAAAGCGTGCAGTTTATCAGAGCAGCAGCCGTTTGGGGCTCAGTCATTGCAGTGTCCTCAATCAATAAAAAAACTAAAAAACTGGCAGGTACTGAGGAGCACCTGCCAGTCTGGAGTTGCTTTCTAGGTGCGCTTAGAGTCAACCGCACTCAGAGTCTAGGGGTCGCGAGTGAGCGAGCCCTAGCGCGCAAGTCCCAATTAGGGGCTGTAGACCTGCAGGCCAACCGCAGAGATAAAGCCATTGATCAGTGCCGGGCAGTAGGTTGCGCCAACTCGCACAATCGCTGCGATCTTATAGAGCAGCTCGGGATCCATTTTGACTGTCTTGGGAGAGGCCACCTTCAGGGTCACGGTGTACTTCAGCTGGTTGCACTTGGTTTCAATCGTGGTAGAACCCAGAGTGACTTCGGCACCAGGACCGATTGACTCAGCGTAGAAGGTCACCTTGACCGGCAGCTCAGCAGCCACCAGCGCAGCAGCGCCAGACCCAACGAACTCCAGGTCCACGCTCAACTCGAAGGCTTCATCGAGCTTCAGGATGCTATCCGGATCAGGACCCAGGCTGGAAACAGACAGGTTCGAGATCTTGAAGTCGATAGGAGCAACGTTAGATTGAGCGTCAGCGGTTTGGAAGACAAAGGCCGTCATCAGGAGTATCCTCGCTTGTAGAGTTTGGGTGGAGGGAGCAGTTAGTAAGTCTTGCTGGGATTAGCGGTTTGGCTGCTCTCGCTTGGCTTAACTGTCCTCGACTCATTCAAGATGGCAGAGTCTTTAAGGCCTCCGCATTACCCCAAGCGGGTACTCTTGTTTTTTAGCCTCTAGTAGCAAGAACAAGGATTCTAATCTGTCTGAGTGGGCTGAGCGATGACCAGCGTCCAGCGCTTATCTTCAGGATGAATCCGCATCGAGGTAATGCCATAGTGGTGTTCGTCCAGCGCCGCCTGAATCTCATCCAGATTACGAATCTGCACCCACTGCTCCAAGCGCTCGGGCCGTCCGTAACGCAACAGCCCCACCAGACAGCCGACTTCCCAGCCGTCGAAGAAGCGCTCGTCACGAGCCAGGATCTGGAGCAGGTTGGGATCTGTCCCAGGCGCTAGCTTGTCAGCGACCAGTAAAACCTGATCTGGGTCAGACGGGTGCGCTGTGACCCCAACTAGGCTGTAATGATGTTTACGCAGTGCGCCTCTGGCCTCTTTCAGGCTGCCGAGTGGAACCCACTGCTTGACCTGGTCGGGTGCTTCATGTTGGAGGCGTCCTGTCAGCTCGCCAACCGCCAGTCCTTCCAGAAAGCTCGGCTCGTGGGTCCTTTGGGTCATCGTGGGGGCTCCAATGCGAAGGGGTGGACTTGAGGCTGGTCATCACATCCCAAAGCCTTCTGCCAGAGCCGGGCAGCAAAGCCGGGGATTGCCATTCAGATGGATTGACTGTGCCATGTCCCACCGTGCAGCGCAAGACACGGCAGACAGATCTGAGCTGATTTCCAACCCCCGAGGTATCGTTGAATGAATACCTTGCTGAGTAGTCTTCATAACTAATCCAGGTAGTAATATACTTATAGACAAGAACTATTTGTAGCAGAACATTGCTAGATTGTTTACAAATAGTATTCGTATTGCTTAAACTTGTAGACAAACCCCTACTGGATAAGGTCGCAGAAATCTTCCGGATTCTGGTTTGGATTAGATGAAGCGTAGGGTATGTTCGAATCCTTTACCGAGTCCCCAGGCTGTCTACTCCGGGCTCACGCTGCCCTATCGTTCGTCGAGTGACTCACGATTCACCGTCTTGAACTAAAGCCTTGATTGAGACACTCAAGTTCTTGGTTTCTCTGTGACCCTCTGGTGCGTTCTTTAAACCCTAGTCCCGAGTTCTAAAGACCTTGCAGCGAGCGCTTGCTCATCTTCCCCTTACTTCTGCGGTCTGCTGATTACTCCGGAAGCTTTGTACCGGCGGGCGGTTTGCAAGTTCAAACAATCAGCTTTGCGAAGGGTGATCATCTCTATGCAACTGGATCAACTGCTTTACCAGGCGATTCTCGAAGAGTTCGGCCACGGTATTTTGCTAGTCACACCGGATCATCAGCAAGTCTACGCCAATACACAAGCTCGCAACATCTGCCAGAACCTCTCACCGAGTTCGCCAGGCTCTCCTTCGATCCCCAGCCTGGTGCGCTATGCCTGCAAATGCCTGCTCCAAACCCAAGCTAGCTCCCAGGGCAAGCGGGTTGTGGTCGATCACAGCCTCTCGCCGCAGCAGCTGGTCACCGTTCGCATCACGGCCCGCTGGCTAGAGGTGCCCAAAGCCTCGGCCCAGAGCCCAGAGGGGCCGTACATCTTGGTGATTCTCGAAAGCAGCATCCCACCGGAGGCCTCGGTGATCCGCGCTGTGCAGCCCGACTACGGCTTCACCCCCCGTGAGGCTGAGGTCTGGTCGCTGGCGCGTGCGGGTCACACCTATCGCGAGGTCGCCCAGCGGCTGTTCATCAGCCTAAACACGGTGAAAAAGCACATGAAAAGTGCTCTAGCCAAAGAGCGTAGCTTCAGCGAACTGGTCTGCTAGGCCAGGGCCGCTTAGTTGCGATCGCCGAAGTCTTGGCGGGTGGCGGGCTGGGGGATCTCCAGCCCTTCGCCGCCCAGCAGGTCGAGGGGTTGGCCCTCGACCGACAGCCAGAGATTGGCCTTAGGCTGCACGCTGGTGGCGGTATAAACCACTTGGGTCATGCGCCCCAGCATTGAGGCGCTGCCGCCGCCGCGCTCAAAGTCTGAGGAGAGATCCAGATAGATGTTGTCTCCCTTCACCTGCAGGTTCAGCAAGCGAGTTCCCTGGGGGATGGCGCTGGTCAGATTGGGATCGGTGGGGCCTTGGAGCAGGGTCTCTAGAGCCTGAGCCAGGGTGACCTGATCGGACTTGGCCTTGACTTTCAAAGGCTTGCTCACGGGTGAGCCGTCGCTGGCCAGCCAATAGACCTGGGCCGTCTGACGGACCGGTTGCGCCGTGGTAGCGGGCGGCAGGCTTGGGGCCGGGGCTTGGGCGGGCAACTCCAGCGCCGCTGGCTCTAGCCACGGCGGCAGCAGAGCGCGCCACCAGGACAGTCCTGCCACTACCACCAGCGCTCCCAGACTCACCAGAATCAACACCGGCCAGAGAAAGTGTCGTTCGTTCACCTAGATGCTCCTTGCCACAGACCCAGACGCTCTGTTTTTATCCAGATCCAGACTATAAGACGGGAGCTAGTCCGATAGCCTCTGGCTCGGGTCGGGGGGCTCGGGACGGGGGACTTAGGGCAGCCGCTCGGTGCGGGCGTAGGCGATGATTTCGAGTTGGCCGGGGCTGCTGTTGAGCTGGAGTAGGCGGGCGGTGATCCCCTGCGCCTGGAAACGTCGCAGATCGTATTGCTGGCTGAGGCCATCCAGGAAGCCCCGGTACAGGGAGGCGGGCACGGTCTGGTCGCCGAGGCTCAGCACGGGGTTCAGCAGCTGCAAGCGAGAGCCCTGCTGCGGTTGCACAGTGACCTCTAGGGAGGCGGTGACGTTTGTGGCTGGGGTTTGCAAGCTGCCCTGCAAGCGGATGCGATTGTTACCCAGGAATTGGATCTGCGGGTTCACCAGTTGGCTACCTGCGCCGCTCAAGCCGCGCACTAGGCGCTGTAGCTGTCGCTGAATGCGGGGCGATTGCAGGGCGCGGTTGAGATCTTCGGCGCGCACCACGACGCGGAAGGCTGCTGCCAGGGGTCGCCTCAGGCGCGGTCGCCCCCGCCGTAGGCTGCTGGGCTCGATGCTGATCGGGTCGGTTTCCAGCTCCAGGGTTTGGATGCGTAGGTCGGGCAGCACTTCGACGCCGCGACCGGCCAAGCGCAGCCGATCAAGATTGCCGCTCAGGATCTGGTAATTGGGGGTGTTGTCGATGCGGACTTCGAGCTGCTCGGCGCTACGGATGCGGTCGCGCAGCAGGTCTTGGGCGACGAAGTCAAGGACGGTGCCGCCGCTACCCGCGACGGTGAATACGCTCGAAAGCAGCAGGGCCAGTAACTCCATGCGCCTTACGCTGTCGCCTCGCGAACCCAGCTCTGCAGGCTGCTGACCACCTCATCGAGGGGCAGCTCCAGCGACTGGCCGGTGGCGCGCTTGACCAGCTCGACTTTGCCCTGCTTGAGCGAACGCCCGGTGACGATGCGGTAGGGGATACCGATTAGGTCGGCGTCTTTGAACTTCACGCCCGCGCGTTCGTCGCGGTCATCGAGCAGGGTCTCGACGCCAGCGGCGTTGAGGTCGGCGTACAGCTGGTTGGCCACCTCGACCTGTTCGCGGTCGGTGAGGTTGGGGACGGAAACGATGGCGTGGTAGGGCGCAATCGCCACTGGCCAGATGATGCCGTTGGCGTCGTAGGACTGCTCGACGGCGGACTGGGCCAGGCGCGAGACGCCGACGCCGTAGCAGCCCATGTACAGGGGCTTCTCTTCGCCGCTCTCGCTGGTGTAGGTGGCCTGCATCGGTTCGGAGAACTTGGTGCCGAGCTGGAAGATGTGCCCAACCTCAATGCCGCGCGCGCTCTGCAAGGTCTGCGTGGGGTCATGGGCGGCTCGGTCGCCGGGCCGGGCTTTGCGCACGTCGACCACGTGCTGGGGCGTGGGGTACTGTTGGCCCCAGTTCGCGCCAACGACGTGATAGCCGGACTGGTTGGCCCCGGTGCTGAAGTCTTTGGCCTCGGCGGCGGTCTTGTCCACTAGGCGCAGGAACTGGGGGGCCAGGTTTTTCACCGGGCCCAGGAAGCTATCGGGCAGGTCCGGCGCGATGTAGCCCAGGGGCAGCGGCTCGCCACCCCACTTGGCGGCATCGGCCACGCTCAGGCTCAGGGCTTTGCTGGCCTGATAGTCGGCGGCCAAGTTGGTCAGCTCGTTTTGGAGCTTGACTTCGTTGATCTCCTGGTCGCCGCGAATGCTGACTAGCACGGGCACGATTGTGCCGTTGTCGTAGGTCACCTGATACAGGACGTTTTTGACGATCTGGCTGGCCTCGCAGCCGATGAAGGCGCACATCGCCTCGACTGTGGGCGTGTTGGGGCAGGCGCGCTGCTCAAATTGTTGGAACGGTGAAGCCGTGGCCTCGGGCGGCAGCGAGACCGCCTTCTCGACGTTGGCAGCGTATTGGCCGTCTTCGGTGTAGAGGACCTCGTCTTCCCCGGCTTCGGCCAGGATCATGAACTCCTGCGAGGCGCTCTTGGCACCGCCGATTGCGCCCGCATCGGCCTCAACGGCGCGGTAGCGCAAGCCGCAGCGGCGGAAGATGTTGCAGTAGGCGGTGTACATCTTGTCGTAGCTCTGGCGCAGGCCCTCGGCGTCGGCGTCGAAGGAGTAGGCGTCCTTCATGATGAATTCGCGCCCGCGCATCAGGCCGAAGCGGGGGCGGATCTCGTCGCGGAATTTGCTTTGGAGCTGGTAGAGGTTCAGCGGCAGTTGGCGGTAGGAGCGAATCAGGTCGCGGGCAATCGCCGTGATCACCTCTTCGTGGGTAGGGCCGAGGCAGATTTCGCGGCCCTGGCGGTCTTCGAGCGCAAACATGATGCCTTCGGCCTGGGTGTAGGTGTCCCAGCGGCCCGACTCTTTCCACAGTTCCGAGGGCTGCAATTGTGGCAGCAGGCACTCGCTGGCTCCGGCGGCGTTCATCTCCTCACGCACGATGCGCGAGACCTTGCCTAGGACGCGCCACATCAGCGGCAGGTAGGCGTAGAGGCCGCTGCCGACGCGGCGGATGTAGCCCGCGCGGACCAGGAGCTTGTGGCTGGGGATCTCGGCGTCCGCCGGGTCTTCCCGCAGCGTGACAAACAGCATTTGTGACAGTCGCATGATCCTCTCTCCGGCGCGGTCTCCCCAATCTGGGGACATTCATTGTTGATACTCCCGCCAGTCTATCTGGGCAGGGGGACGATCCGGCCCCCCTGCCCAGGCCCCTTACCCC
>JANNOU010000136.1:0-1870 GCA_031399305.1 Leptolyngbya sp. SOY_34_metabat_272 | reverse complement strand
GGCGATGAAGAGGATTTCGCCGTGCTCGACGCCCGCTCCCAGGTCCGTGGTGAAGCGGATATGGCCCGAGGCGATTGCCTGCTGCATGATCTCCGACAGACCCGGCTCGTGAATCGGGGACTGGCCCGACTGCATTAGCTTGACCTTGGCCTCGTTGTTGTCCACGCAGATCACATCATGACCCACATGAGCGAGACAGGCTCCTGTTACCAAACCAACGTACCCGGTGCCGATAACACAGACGCGCATAGTGAGTCGATCCTCTTCTTGAGTGTGACGGTTAAGTGGGAGTTCAAAGCTGAAAGCTCAGAGGCTAAGCTAACCGACGGAGGAAACCGGCTTAAACTCGCGGCTTTCTTCCGTCTCCAGACGGGCGCGGAAATCTTCGATGGTGCGAGCCAGGCCATCCCGCAGTGGCACGGTTGGCTGCCAGCCTAGCCAAGTGCGGGCGCGGGTGATGTCGGGCTGGCGGCGACGCGGATCGTCCTGGGGCAGGGGCTTGAACTGAATGGCGGCACTAGGGTTCACCATTTCCTGCACCGTCTGAGCTAGCTGCAGGATGGTGTATTCGTCGGGGTTGCCCAGGTTCACCGGGCCGATGTGTTCGCCATTCATCAAGCGGATCAGGCCGTCCACCAGGTCCGCGACGTAACAAAAACTCCGGGTTTGGCTGCCTTCGCCGTAGACGGTGATCGGCTCACCGCGCAGCGCCTGGAAGATGAAGTTGCTCACCACGCGCCCGTCGTTTTCTAGCATGCGGGGGCCGTAGGTGTTGAAAATGCGGGCGACTCTGATCTCGACGTCGTTTTGCCGATGGTAGTCGAAGGCAAGGGTTTCGGCGACTCGCTTGCCCTCGTCGTAGCAAGAGCGAATGCCGATAGGATTCACATTGCCCCGATAGTCCTCGGTCTGCGGGTGAACTTCCGGGTCGCCGTAGACCTCAGAGGTGGAAGCGAGCAGAAAGCGAGCCTTAATTCGTTTGGCCAACCCCAGCATGTTCATCGTGCCCATCACATTAGTCTTGATGGTTTTGACCGGGTTGTACTGGTAGTGGATTGGCGAGGCGGGGCAGGCCAAGTGATAGATCTGGTCCGCCTCCAGCCGAATGGGTTCAGTGATGTCGTGGCGAATCAGTTCAAAGTAGGGGTGCTCCAGCCACTTTAGAAGATTACGTTTGTGGCCGGTGTAAAAGTTATCTAAGCAAATGACTTCGTGCCCCTCAGTCATCAGCCGGTCAATCAGGTGAGACCCAATGAAGCCAGCGCCGCCAGTTACCAGAATTCGCATGAGTTTTTGTGGGAACTTGAGAAGTTAAAGACGCAGAACCTGGACAGGTTTGGAGTTGACTATCGTGTTGATGCAGTTGCCTAGCAAACTAACAGACCCAACGCAAAGTTAGGAATAGCTCAGGCCAGCCCTTTACCAAATCTTCAACCCTCACCTGTCCAACATAGACGTACCGAAAAGCTCTGCGATTCGCGGCTGCCGAGCGGAGTTGACGCTTCGGCAGCACCTGCCATTAGTCATTGCCCTGGATCAGCCCATCGATCAAGTTGACTGGGTTGATTACACCGCTGAGGCCGGTGCCCAAGATTCCGAGCCCCCGCAGCACAGAAGAGCCGAAGGAGGGACGCACCACAATCAGGTCACGGTTGCGCAGAGACGGGTTCGTCTGGTCATTGAGCGGCTGGTTCAGGTCTGCACGCAGGTTGCGCCGGGTGATCCTGCCGTCGGGCTCCAAGCGGTAGAGTTCGACCTTGCGCCAGTTGCCGTCGTTGGTGATGCTGCCTGCCGCCACAATCGCCTCTGTGAAAGGCGCATTCGGTCGCAGGGTCAGCGTCCCTGGCCTGACCACTTCGCCGACCACCTG
>JANNOU010000120.1:0-5114 GCA_031399305.1 Leptolyngbya sp. SOY_34_metabat_272 | reverse complement strand
GCTTGTCTTGCAACCCTTGTCAGGAGTTCTCAGTGACCTACCCAGATCTGCTTCATCCGTGGTGCATTATTCGCTGCCTGCCCAACGCACAGTCCTTGATCCTGGGCCGCTTCCGTCGCCGCAGCCAAGCCGAAGCCCATCTCCAGATCCTTCGACAACTGCTGCCCGACTTCACCTACGAGATAGTCTTCGACAGCGGCACAGCGCAGACAGACTGGGCACAGCAGCTCACAGCCAGACCGCACTCTAGATAGCCATTGCCGCCCGACAGACCCCCTAAAATTGGAAAGCATTGCCAGCACTGAGGGGTCTGCGGTAGGTGTGATAGTCAGTCGCTTGTTCAAAACAGTCCGTCGGGTGCTGCGCCGGGGCAAATCAGGTTCAGCCGATCTCCTGGAGTCCACGCCTGGCCTGCCCGATCCTCGATTCACGGTGTTCAAGGTCGGGCGGCACGAGAAAGACGACAACACCGTCACCGTGAACTTCCGCTTCGCCGACGACGTAGGTCGAGCCGCCATGCCCCAGTTGGACGTGGTGATCTTGCTCGACGCTTCCGATTCCATGCGCGAAGAATACCAGCAAGGCCAAGTGCAAGCCCTGTTCGAGGCCGTGCTGCGCTACTTGCTGCCCTACGACGCCGATGGCATTACCGTGATTTTGTTCGCCGCCCAGAGCGCTCATTATGTTTGGCCTGAGCCTGTGTGCAATCTGAAGCAGATCCCAGCAATCATCCAGCAGGGATTGCAAATGATGGTGGACTCCACCCACGTCGCCGAAGCCCTCCAGACGGCGCTGAAGCTGAAAAAGGCCAACGGTTCGGTGCTGGTCGAAATTCTCACTGATGGTGCCTTTGACGATCCCGAAGCAGTGGTGGCTCTGATTAGCCAAACCGTCGAGCACTTAGTTGCAGCACAGCCCGATCTGTCGCTGCCAGCCGCGCAGAGCCGTTTGCAACAATCGCGCCAGTATCACATCCACATCACCGGGCTGGGGCTCAATCCAGAGAGTCGCCAGGCGCTGAAAAATCTCGATGACAACCTGGGGTTGCCCTTCGACATGGTCGATTTTTCCCCAGCTGAAAACGTGCTCAGCGCCCCAGAGGAGATCTTTCAAGAACTCGACCGCTCAGCCTTGACCGTCGGCGACAACGGCCTGGTGAGCGTGCGCGGCCCCATTAGCGTGACCGGCGTCGGCGACGGCACCACCCGCGTCTACGAAACCGAAGACATCGAACTCGATCCCGAGAGCCCCAGCCAGGTGGTGGCCAACTTCTACGGCTGGGAAAAAATGCCCGCCGCCGGTCAGGTCGCCGTGCAATTTGCTGGGGACCCCGAGCCCTTCGAATTGACCCTGGCCTGGCAGGGCGACCAAGTGAGCATCCCGGTCGTGCCCTAGCCAAGAATTTCCTGCGCTGCCCGCCTGCCGGTTTCAATCGCCCCATGCACCGTGGCCGGATTGCTGTCGGTCACCGTGGCTTCGCCCGCAAAGAACAGCAGGTTCTGAACCGGTGCAGCCAGAGCCTGTCTCGCGCCATAGGCCCCAGTGGGCACATGGGTGTAGCCGCCGCGCGACCAGGGATCGTCAATCCAGGAGATGCGCCGACCTTTGACGAAAGACCGACGCGGCGTCTCGCTGGCAAACAGGCGGCAGAGTTCATCCAGACCGCGAGACACCGCCGCCGCTTCCGGGACAGCATTGAGCGTCAGTGCTCGCTGCCCGCCAACAAAGGCGATGAGCACCGGCGGCACCTGGTTCTGGTGATAGCCCGGCGACCACCAGACCGGCACCGACCCCAAGCCAGAGTACAGGCTCACCTCTGGATCCCAAAACAGCTCGCTGAATTCCAGCTGCAACTTGAGCACCGGTCCCATACGCAGCGCCTGAATTGCCTGCAGTTTTGCGGGCGGCAGCGGCGGCTCGAAGGTGATCACCTGTTGCTGAAGCAGTGACAGCGGCACGGTAATCACCACCTGGTCAGCGGTGAACAGCAGCTCAGGCTGAGATCTCGCGCCCGGCCCCCCCCGCCCCCCAGTATTGGGGGGCGGGGGGGGCCAGCTCTGGTAGTCAGGGTGAGCCGTGGCTGCGACTTCAACTGATCCGCCTTGCCAGCTCACGCGATGCACAGCTGTGTTGAGCCGAATGTCGAGGTTGTGGGCGAGGGCGGTCAGCACTTGGTCGTAGCCGTCGGGCAAGCGGAAGTTGCCAGAGCCTGCGTGCTGGACGCGGACTTCGTGAGCCAGATCGGCTACGCCGATTTCCTGCGGCTCGGCCAGGTAGGGATGGGCCAGAAATTGCTCGGCTCGGCGTCGCGCTTGCGGGGTCAGACCCAGCTGCGATAGCCAGGCGTGCAGCGATTGGTCGGGTGCCTGCGGATCGACCTGGCCGAGTTCGCTTGCCTCCAGCTGCAACACGCGGGCCATATCCGGCCAGTGCCGCAGGTCTTCGTAGCGGTAGAGCTTGCCCTCGTGCTCGTAGGCGTAGCTGGAGAACTGGCCCAGGGCAATGGTGGGTGCCCCGAGCATCTGGACCAGCTGCCAGGTCACGGCCCGGTCACCGTGGATGAATTCTGCGCCGTTTTCGATGGGGAAGCTGACGAAGCTGCGGTCGGTCCATACGCGTCCGCCGATCCGGTCTCGCGCTTCGAGCAGCATGACGGAGTGACCGGCGTCCTGGAGTGTCCGGCCTGCGGCCAGGCCCGCAGCACCGGCACCGATGATTAAAGTTCTGCTCATGCCTGCCGTAATTTGAGGCGGCGCAGCGCTGGCTCGCCGCCCGAGATTTTACCGGATGGGCGGGCCAGGACAAGCCGTAGCGAGAGTGGAAAAGCCCCCCGCTGAGGAAGCAGGAGGGCAGAAGGACTGTACTGCATAAGCAGATGTGTGAGTGCCTTCCCTCACACATCTGCAAGCTACCCTGTGGGACCCCGGAGGTCCGGACGAAATGTCAAATTTCTAACTCTGCGGGTCTGAGCACACTGAGGGGGCGGTGGGCCAGAGTTCAGGGTTGGGACAAACTCTCGGTGCTGAGGGGAACCATCTCACCGTCAGTGGTGAGTCCTAGGAGCATGGCTTCACCCGGTCGAATCAGTTGGTGGGTCAGGGCGCAGCGTTCTTCCTGTTGCGCGGTGGCCGGAAAGCTGGCGCGGATGCTGGCACGGTCGAGACGAGCGGTATAGTAGCCCGATTTATGGTGGACATAGTTCCACAGGACATCGCGGATCAGGGCCTGATAGCCCTGGTTACCGGAGAGTTCTTTGAGCCGGTCTTTCAATTCGCGCTCCAGGCGAATGCTCGTGACCTCCATCTCGGTGGTGCGGCTGACGGTATGCATGCTGAAGTGGCCTCCAAATGAATGAGTAACTTTGATACGACGAGTGTAGTACGCCTGGATTAGGACTGCGAGGCAGCTTGGATACAGCAATTGCGAAAGGCACGAGCAGCAGAGACTTTTGCCTGAGATTTTGTCTCTACAGAGAGGGGCGGTTGTGGATCAGGGGTGTCAACTGAAGGCTGAAGCGCCCCAGACTTGCTGGGTCAGCGGCTCCTGGTCTGGGTCTTGCGACCCCCTCCACGGCCTCGCCACGCAAAACTCCGCTTCCCAAGCTCCAAACCCGGAGCGTCGAGTTCCCAGCCCGGCAGATGGAGCCATCCGCTCCAGACTCCGAGTCCGGCACTCGCTCTCCCGAGCCCCAAGCCTCGAAAGTCGAGAAAATGACTCAAACTTCCGAGCCTTCAGCGCGGAGCGCCGAGTTCCAGACTGGAGACTTCGAGTGCTCAGCCGAATGCTGCGAGTTCCAGGCTGGGCAGGCCGGGTGGGCAACGGATTCGGGAACGGATGGAACGGATGGGCAACCGCTCAACCCCTCAACTCTCCATCCGTTACATGCGTTCTCTATCCGCTGCCACTTCCCTTCAGTTGACACCAATGGGCGCTCCGTCCCTCCCCAAGTGACAAAACCCAGAAGCACTCAGGTCTGAACTACTGGCTCAGCCAATCTTTGCCCAGACGAACGGTGATGTCAGAATCCAGGCTGCCGGTAGCCTCAGCCAGCACCTCCCCGACGCCCAGAGCATCCCGCAGAGCCTGAGCACTGGCAAGATCACCCTGCTGAGCAATGATCTGCGTGCGCTCAATCGGATCAGCCCAGGGCTCAGCCCGAAAGACATTGGCATAGCCCGCACTGCGCAGAGCCTGAGTCAGACGGCGCACCGCCTGCGGGTCTTGAGTGCTGTCCTGAATAGCAACGCTCAGCCGGTCCGGCGTAGCCGCAGGCGTGGCCACCTGGTCCGCGCTAAAGTGCTGCGCGACCATCATCTGTAGACGCTCCTGGTCCACCAGCCAGTAGCTCAGAGAGTACTCGCTCGGGGTGCTGAAGCGACCTGGCACCATCAGCATTTGCACCGCGTCACGGTCGACGCTACTGGCAAAGCCAACCAGAGCCAGCAGCTCCTCCACGCTCATGTTGGTGTCCAGGTTCTGTTTGGCGACGCCGATCAGCTGGGGCAGGCGGGTGACCAGAGCCGGGTTCAGCGCCTGCTCCTTGAGCGCCCGCATCATCGTCTGCTGGCGCTGAACCCGACCGATGTCGCCGTACTCGTCGTAGCGGAAACGCAAAAATTGTAGCGCCTGCGCCCCGTTGAGACGCTGCCTGCCGGGGTTGAGGTTGATGTAGAGGTGCTGGCTGTCGTCTTGATACTTCATGCGCTTAGGCACATTGAGCGTGACCCCGCCCAAGGCGTTGATCAGCTTCTCTAGCCCCTGCACATTCACGCGCACATAGCGGTCAATCGGCACACCGCCCAGCAGGTTGCTGACCGCCTCCGCGCTCAGGGCCGGGCCACCCTCGGCATTGGCACTATTGAGCTTGTCCACCCCGTAGCCTGGGATCTCGGTGCGCGTGTCGCGGGGCAGCGACAGCACCGTGAGCTGCTGGGTCTGGGGGTCGAAGCGCAACAGCAGCATCGTGTCCGACAGCCCCTCAAACGAGTTCACCAAGGCGTGATAGCCCAGGTCCTGCTCGGGCGGCGTGTTCAGATCACTGGTGAGCACCTTGACACCCAAGACCAAGACATTGACCGGGCGGGTGAGCTTGGGCAGCGCCACCAATCGCTGCG
>JANNOU010000105.1:0-76139 GCA_031399305.1 Leptolyngbya sp. SOY_34_metabat_272 | reverse complement strand
GTGGTTCAAGCGCTGGAGCTGAGACGCCGCCTGCTGGGAGTGGAGCTTCCCCATGGCGCCCTTAGGCTCAACAATCTGGCTTTGCTCTAGAAATCTCCAGGGCGATACAGCGAAGCAGAGCCGTTGCTGGTGCAAGCGCTGGAGCTCGGCAGACGCCTGCTGGGAGAGGAGCATCCCCATGTGGCCCTTAGCCTCAACAATCTGGCAATGCTCTACCACTCCCAAGGGCGATACAGCGAAGCAGAGCCGTTGTATGGGCAAGCGCTGGAGCTCAGCAGACGCCTGCTGGGAGAGGAGCATCCCGATGTGGCCAGTAGCCTCAACAATCTGGCCGCTCTCTACCACTCCCAAGGGCGATACCCAGAAGCAGAGCCTCTGTATGTGCAGGCATTAGATCTCCTCCGAACTGCGCAAGGAGAAAATCATCCTTATGTGGGCCGATTTCTGGATAACTTAGCAATGCTCTACTGTACCCAGGGGCGTCACGATGAAGCAGAAACCAATTTTGGACAAGCCTTGAGCATCTTGGAGCAGAAGCTAGGAGCAGAGCACCCCTGGACGGCGAGATGCCGGGAGAATCTGGAGAAGCTGCGTACAGCTATCTCAGAAGCAGCGTTGGGGGAAGAGCCTTGAAGTTCAGGATTTCCAGACATGCACAAGAGGAGATGGAGCGACGAAGTATCCCCCCTGCCCTGGTCGAGAGCGTTTTGTCAAATCCACAACAGGTCGTTGCTGAAAAAGATGGGAAGAAAGCCTATCAGTCACAAATCGACTTTGGCAGCAAACTCTTTCTGCTGCGTGTCATTGTGGCAGACAATGTCGATTCCACAGTTGTGATTACCGTGTACAGGACCAGCAAAATCGAGAAATATTGGCGGCAACCATGAAAGTGACCTACGACCCCGAGGTAGATGTACTGCGCATTGTGTTTAGCAAGTCTCCCATCGAAGAAAGCGATGAAAACAAGCCCGGTGTCATCCTGGACTACGACATTAACGGCAACATTGTCGGCCTGGAGATACTGGATGCTTCCAAGCAAGTGGAAAACCCTCGCCTAGTCGAGTATTCAGTTGAAGCGTGACATCCAAACTAGCTGACATAGTGGAGAACCGATCATGATCAAGGCCATCAAACGACGGGGCATAGTTGGCAAAGATGGCAAGATTGAAATTCAAATTTCTGAGTTGCCTGAAGGCACAATTGTAGAAATTATTGTTTCGGTTGAACCGACCGAGCAAGATGCAACCGAGTATTTACTCTCGACAGAAGCGAATCGAAGTCAACTTTTGCAAGCGCTTCAAAGCGCAGAGAATCCGGACAACTTGGTTGTGGTTACGCCAGACGAATGGAATGCGAAATATCACATTTGAACGAAAAGCTTTTGAACAATTCAACCATTGGGCAAAAGGAGACCGGAAAATTTATGCCAAAATCGTCGAACTCATTGACGGCTTAGTTCTGAGCTGCAATCTCCGAGCACCAAGCTTGAACCGTCGAGTTGCGAGGCGCAACACCCAGGCCGGGCGCGATTTTCCTCAAGCTCGCGGAGCCCTATAATAGGCAGGCTTTAGATCCCGCTCCCCTCCATACCGCCCGAATGACGCCCGAGTTGCCGCTGCACCTGCCCAAAGCTGCTGCTGCAGAGCTCCAAGCCCTGATCGACCGCTTCGCAGGGCGGCGGATCCTAGCAGTCGGCGATCTCACCCTGGATGAATTTCTCACCGGCCAAGTCGAGCGCCCCTCCCGCGAAGCGCCCGTCCTGATCATCCGCCACGAACACACGCGCCAGATCCCCGGCGGCGGCGCAAACGCCATCTATAACCTGGCCAAGCTAGGGGCACAGGTCACCGCCGTAGGGCTAGTCGGCAGCGACGACCAAGGCAAAGCACTGCGTCAGATCTTCCAGGCCGCAGGCATTGACACCTCCGGCGTGCTCGTCGATCCGCATCGGCCCACCGTGACCAAAACCCGCATCTCCGCCCACGCCCGCCAATCAGTCACCCAGCAAATCGTGCGCCTAGACCGCAAATCAGACGAGGCCGCCGCGCCTGAACTGCAAGCGCAACTAGCCGAATTCATTGCAGCGCACCTGCCCCAGGCAGAGGCCGTGGTCTGCTCAGACTACGGCGATGGCGTGCTCAGCGCGCCAGTGATTCGCGCCTGCCTAGCCCATGCCCGCGTCCTAGTCGATGCCCAGAGCGGCCTAGAGCGCTACGCCGGAGCAACCGTGTTCACACCCAACCTGCCCGAGGCCGAACAGGCCGCAGGCTACGCCATCCGCAGCGCCGCTGACCTGACCCGCGCGGCAGCCGAGCTGCTGGCCCTCACCCAAGCACAGCGCCTGCTGATCACCCGTGGCGAAGAGGGCATGAGCCTGTTCGGCCCGATGGCCACAGCGGGCGAGCTACCCCACTGGCACCTGCCCGCCTTTAACCGCACCGACGTCTTCGACGTGACCGGCGCGGGCGACACGGTGGTGGCAGCGCTGACCCTGGGCTTGTGCGCGGGCGGCAGTTTTGAGCAGGCAACCGTGCTCGGCAATTTGGCCGCCAGCCTGGTGGTTCGCCAGTTTGGCACCGCCACCACCACCGCCACCGAACTCAAGGCAGCGCTGGAGCAGCTGGGGTCGAGCCCTGGAGAGGAGCGATGATTGCCTCCCTAGAGACGCTGCAGCAGGCCATCGCCGCCGCACCCGAACGCTGGCAGCCCCTGGTGCTGACCAACGGCTGCTTCGATCTGATCCACGCCGGTCATGTGCGCTATCTGCAGGCGGCGCGATCCCTGGGCCGGGCGCTAGTCGTGGGCCTCAACAGCGACCACTCGGTGCAGCAGCTCAAAGGCCGCCGCCGCCCAATCGTGCCCCAGGTAGAGCGAGCAGAAGTGCTGGCAGCGCTGGCCTGCGTCGATGCCGTGGTGATCTTCCCCCAAGCCACCGCAACCGTGCTGATCGAGAGCCTGTGCCCCGCCGTTTACGCCAAAGGCGGCGATTACACACCCGAGACCCTGCCCGAGGCCCCCGCCGTCGCGGCCTATGGCGGCCGGATCGAGCTGGTCAAGATCGAAGTGCCCAGCTCGACTAGCCGCCTAATCGAGCGGATTGTCCAGCTCTATGCCCCCAGTGCTTGGCGCTAGCCATGCGAGTTCTGGTGCAGCGGGTCAAAGCCTCTCAAGTCGTGGTGGACGGTCAAGTGATCGGCCAAATCGGGCCGGGACTAAACCTACTGGTGGGCATCGCCGCCAGCGACACAGCCGCCGAGCTGGACTGGATGGCCCGCAAATGCCTGGAGTTGCGCCTGTTTCCCGGCGAGACCAGCGGCTTTGACCAGTCGGTGCGCGAGATCGGCGGCGAGCTGCTAGTGGTCAGCCAGTTCACCCTCTATGGCGACTGCCGCAAAGGCCGTCGCCCCTCCTTTGATCGCGCCGCCCGACCCGAACTGGCGCAAGCGCTTTACGCCCAATTCGTCACGCAATTGCGTCGTAGCGGTCTGCGCGTTGAGACTGGACAATTTGGGGCCATGATGCAGGTCAGCATTGAGAACGACGGCCCGGTTAGCCTCTGGTTAGAACGCGAAGCCCTCGCCCCCTGAGGTCAGCCCCCTCAAGCTCAACCCGGCTGATATTGTGAAGCTGATTGCACAAGTTCCCTAATGCCTGAGCCTGCTCTGATCTATCACTACCCGCCGCTGTTTGCCGGAGTGCTGCTGCGTCGTTACAAGCGCTTCTTCGCTGAGATCGCCCTGAGCAGCGGCGAGGTAGTGACCGCCCACTGTCCCAACACAGGCCCGATGACGGGCATCTCAGCACCAGGCTCACCGGTGCAGGTCTCCCACAGCAACAGCCCGACCCGTAAACTCAAGTACACCTGGGAAATGATCCAGGTGCACGATAACCCCGCGCCCGCTTGGGTCGGCGTCAATACTGCCTTACCGAACCGTCTGGTGCTGCACACCTTAGAAGCTGGTCTGCTGCCAGAATTAGGGACTTACCGCAGCCTGCGCAAAGAAGTCCCCTACGGCGTAGAAAATAGCCGCGTAGACTTTTTGCTCGAAGGCTGTGTGGCCAAACCCGGCGGGGCGGCGCAGAAGGTTTATCTGGAAGTCAAGAGCACCACTTGGGCCAAAGGGTCCCTCGCCCTATTCCCCGACACGGTGACCACGCGCGGCCAAAAACACCTGCGCGAACTCACAGCCCTTGCTGTTCCAGGCCAAACTCGCGCCGCGATTTTATACTTAGTCAACCGGGGCGATTGCAGCCATTTTGCACCGGGCGACAGCGCTGATCCTGCCTATGGCAAACTGCTGCGAACGGCGGTCACCGCAGGCGTCGAAGTCTTGCCCTGCCGCTTTGAGATCACACCGCAGAGCGTGACCTTCTTAGGTTTGGCCGAAGTGTTGTTGCAGGAACCCTAACCCCCCTCTAACCCCCTAGTGTGCTCGATGCCATTCGTTGCGCCTGATCACTGGCAGACTCCACTGGTGTGGGTTTACGGAACCCTGCGCCAGGGAGAACGCAACCATCCGCTGCTCGCCAGCCGGGCCGAGTACCGGGGCAGTTACTCGTGCCCGGGGCAGCTTTACGCGATTGAAGATCCGGAGTACGCCTATCCGGCAGCCGTGCTGGCAGCGGAGGGTGGCGTGATCTGGGGAGAGCTGTTCTACTTGCCCGAGGGCGTCCGCGCCCAGGTGTATGGAGATCTAGATAGCTTGGAGGAGATCGCCCTCGACCTTTTCCAAGTCGTCACCGTTCCAAGCTTGGCGGCGGTGGCCTATGTCGCTGGGCCGAACCTCTGGCCGCAGCTGCAGGCAGCCTCACGGGTCGTTCGGCAGATCCCAGACGGCGACTGGCCCCGCTATCGACGTCAGCCCCCCTACCCTGAGCCGTGATTGAGAACGCACCCCCTCCCTCGCACACCATGTTCCAGGCCACGCGTCGTCGTCTGGCTCTCTGGTACACAGCGGTCACAGCGATTTTGCTGCTGATCTTTGCCAGCGGCGTCTACGTCTACGTGCGCAATACGCTGATCGAGCGCGTGGATGACACGCTTAACCATGTTGTGGAGGTAGTAGAGCGCTCGCTGGTGCTAGAGCAGACCGCCAGCCAGCCGGGCTGGGTCCGGCTCAACCTGGAGGCCAGCTTTCGCGACAACGCCGAGTTTCTGGAGGATGACCACATTGATCTGGAGTGGTTCAGCCCGATGGGCGAGCAACTGTGGTCCACTTTGCCCGAGTCGGCGGCGATCCCCCTACGCTACGAGCGCGGTGTGCGCACGGTTTCGCTACACGAGGAGCCCTTGGCTGTGGATACCGCCTGGCTGCGCCAGATCACCGAGCCGGTGCGCCTCAACGGCCAGATGTTGGGCTATTTGCGGGTGAGCCATCCCTGGTTCGAGGTCACCAAGCCGGTGCGCCAATTGCTGTGGGATCTCAGCTGGGGGATCAGCGCCATGATCGGGGCGGTTGCCGTCTGCGGCTGGTGGCTCTCGGGGCTAGCGATGGAGCCGGTGCGAGCCTCTTACCAACGCCTGCGCCAGTTTACGGCCGACGCCTCCCACGAACTGCGCAATCCGATCGCGGTGATTCAGACTAACACCCAGGTGGCCCTGCTGGATCTGGGCCAACCCGAACCAGACTGGCCGACCCAACGGCACCAACTGGAGGTAATCGAACGCCTAACCCGACGGCTGGGCCGACTGGTCGAAGATTTGCTGTTCCTGGCGCGTAGTGACAGCGGCGTGCGGCAGAATTTCCAGCCCTGTGATCTGGTGGGCCTGCTCAAGGATGTGCTGGAAGAACAACAGCTCAGCGCCCAGACCCAGCAGGTAAGCTTGCAACTGACGCGACCGGAACCGTTGGCGCTGGAGGCGTGCCTCTGCTCGGGCGACCGGGATCAACTGGCGCGCCTGTTCACCAATTTGGTCGCCAACGCGCTGCAACATACCCCGACTGGCGGGCAGGTCAGCGTGTTGCTGCAACGTTCTGGCCCAACCCAGGCGCAGGTTCAGGTGAGCGATACCGGGGCGGGCATTGCTTCGGAAGCGTTGCCCCACGTGTTTGACCGCTTCTACCGAGTCGATAGCGCCCGTAGCCATCAGAGTCTGGCCTCCCAGGGACACAGAACCTCTGCTACCACGCCAACCGGTACGGGGCTTGGCCTCGCTATTGCGCAGGCGATTGTGGCTAATCACCAGGGTCAAATTTCAGTTCACAGCACCCCTCACCAGGGCACGACATTCACCGTGAGCTTGCCATTGCTGCGGGCCAGTGAGCAGGCATGAGTCTGAGCATCGGGAAAAATCAGCCAAAGCAAGCGAGCTTAGGCTGCTTCAACCACCGATGACTTGAGTTCGAGCGGCAGCACAGCCAGAGGCAAACGCGAGCGTTGAGTGGGAATTAAGGAAATTGACGTGGTCGCAAGGAAACTGACAAAGCTAGCAACCAGGATGACTGGAACCATTGAGGTGTCAGAGATTACTGTGAGGATCACCGTGGTGCTGATCGGCGTTTTGGTGACCGCAACGTTGACAGCTGCCATCAGGCAAAGCATACCAACGGTTGGATGAATCAATGGCAGCATCAAGGAGACCGCCAGACCCACCGTCGCGCCAATGAAAAATAGCGGGAAAATAAACCCGCCCCGAAAACCGGAGTGAAGGGTGCAGCTAATCGCCAGCATTTTGGCAAGGGCAATCAGCAGCAAGAATCGCACGCCCAATTGCGATCCCGTTGCGATCATAGTTTCGATCTGCTGTTCTCCGAAGAACAGCGTTTGTGGGACGGCCAAGGCGATTAGCCCAATCAGCAAGCCTCCGACCGTTGCCAGCGCAATCCGAGACCGCTCGACGCGATCGGTCAGACGGCCAATGCTGCGAAACATCACAATAAACAGCACAGCGACCAGAGCACCCAGCAGACCCAGGCCCGCGCCCTCCAACACAGTCAGCATTGAGAGTTCTGGCGCGGCAGGGAAGTGATAGAGTCCGCCAATGGTCAGCCCGGTGCTGGAGCGGAACACCGCAAAGCTCAGAGTAGCGGCAACAATCGCTGGGATCAGCGCCTCGTAATACTCCAGGCCTCGGCGATGGGGAATTTCCAGGGCAAATAAGGCGCCACCCAAGGGCGCACCGAAAAACGCCCCCAGCGCGGCACTCATCCCGCAAAAGGTGAGCCGCCGAACCGAGTCGCCACTGAGCTTGAGCCGGTCGCCCAACCAGCTGCCAAAACTAGCATTGACCTGAACCAGCGGCGCTTCCGGCCCCGCGCTGCCCCCTGCCGTAATCGAGATCAAAGAAGCCACCACCATCGAAGGTGTCTGACGAATGTCAATGCGACCAGGGTCGTGAATATCCTGCACCACCGAGGCGATTTCCCCTGGAGCACCCAGACAGCGCAAAGTCAGGCCGACCAGCAAACCTCCCAAGGTAGTAGCCGCCAACAGGAACCCCGCCGCTGAAAATTTCCCAGGCCACTGTCGCGCTAAGAACTCTGGCACGGTTTGCCAAACCCAATGGGCACTGGCTTGCATCAGATAGTAGTAGGCCGTCGCTACCGAGCCGCCGATCAGCCCAACCACTGCGGCCCAAAAGATTAAGTGCGCATAGCTGAGGCTGCGATCGCAGCTGACTAACTGAGGAAAACGGCCCGGCTCAGCGGGTTTGGCCAGCATGGGAAAGGTCATGAAAATTCCAGAAGGTTGAGCGCCGGTCGGGGCATCAGGCGGCGTCATTTGCCCGCCATCCTAAGAGAAACCGCCCAAGCAGTTCTGTTACATCCAGAACAACCCGTCTCGTCTGCAACGACAAGCCTCACCAGGGACCGCCGCGACGAGGGCTCTCAGGCTGGGGCAACGCGCCATCTGGGTTCTGGGCTAAGGGCGGCGGTGCGCCAGGCTGTAGATATTCCAAACGCGAGGCGGAGATCGTCAGGTAAAGCACATCGCCGGGGTCGAGTAGGGCATCCAGGAGTTCCCAGCTGTGGACCAGGTGACCCGGCGTCTCTAGATACAGGGGCACAAAATCGACTGCAATTGCCGCGCTGCGCACGCGCAGGCCGCAGAACGGGTGTTCGGGCGTGATCGGCAGCGCCACCGCCATCCACAGCCCGTCCGCAGTCATGCCACTGCCGAGAATCCGTCCGCCCAGCGCAGCTGACACGAAGGAAGGAGCCGTGAGTTCCACCGGGTTCAGTACTTTGGTGAAGTGAAACACCTGCTCCATCATGCGGGCGAAGCGGGGAATCCAACTGCGCACCACCACCGGCAGCGTGGTTACCAGGCTACGGGCGCTCAGCGCGATCTCCAGGTTGGCGGTGTCGTCGCTGGTGACCGCCAGCAACCCGGCAGCGCCCTGAATGTTGGCCGCGTGCAAGGTCTGTGCAAGGCTAGCGTCGGCCTGGATCACCGGGATGCGCAAGCTACGCACGGTGTTCAGGAAACGATTGCGCTCGTCGCGCTCTACCACCACCACCTCGTGCCCCTGTTCATGCAGCTGGCCCACCACGCGCAGGCCCACGCTGCCCAAGCCGCAGACGATGTAATGGCCCTGGCGCGGGATGCGCGCCGCCTCTAACACCTGGTTTAGCCGCGCTCCCAACAAAAAGTCATTGAGCAGCGAGTAGAACACGCCGATAATCGCCGCCCCGATCAACATGGTCAGGGTCGTGAACACCTTGAGCAGCGCTGGCCCTTGCTCGACGCCGATATCCGTCACCACCGCCCCGGTGATCAGGCCCACGGCAAAATACAGCGCATCCAGAGGGCTCACGTGCAGCACCGAAGTGGTATACACCAAGGTCGCCAGCAAGATGGTCCCCAGCAGGACCACCGTCCCCCACAGCAACCCTCGGCTCTGCTCGGTGCGCATCTGGCTGAGCGAGGCGAGGATCCCCTGCAGCCGCTCCTGAAACCGGCTGCGCTCCTGGCGGGTCTCGGGACGCGTGCCGAGAATCAGGCGGTCGCCGGGGTGTAAGCGCCGCCCTTGCAACACGGCGTAGACCAAGTTGAACTCCGCTGCCGCTGGCAGGTAGTCGATCAGCATGCGCGTGCGGTCGTCCCAGAGTTCCCGGAGGCTTCTGCCATTCCAGACGTGATCGTCGCTGATCTCGACCTCGCGAATCGGCCAGACCTGGCCGAAAATCTTGAGCTGGCCAATGGTTTCGTTGCCCAACACCGAGAAGACGAAGGCCGGAGCCGCCAGCGCTGACACACTCATTGAGACGTGGCCTGGCAGAGTCTGGTCTAGGCGCTGGCCCAGGCTAGGGTTAAACAGGCGGTTGACGATGCGCAGGCTGGGGTTGAGGATGCGCGCCTGCATCATCGTGCGCAGGTTCACGGCGTCGTCTGAGCCCGCGAGTACCAGCGTCTGGGCGCGCTGAATCCCGGCTTTCAGCAGCACGTCTGCCGTTTGGTAATCGCCGACCACCACATCGCTGAGGTCGGCGTTGAGGCCGAGTTCGCGAGGAGACTGGCTGGTCACGCCAACCACCGCAATATCCTGAGTCCTCAGCAGCTTGAGGATATGCTGACCCAGGTAGCCAAGACCACAGACGATAATACGGGGTTCCACGGCAACCACCAGGTCTGCGCCGCTTTACGCTAACGGCTTGCCATCATAACGAGCTCTATCCACTTCAGTTGTACTGGAGGCTACGCGGCCAGAGCTGGTGCTGCGCTCGGGTTGTGCAGTGCAGAACTCGACACCTGAGCTTCGCAGCCTGGGAGTTCGAGAAAAAAACCTGGGGGTTTGAGAAAAAAGCCTGGAGGTTCGAGAAAAAAGCTCGGGGGTTGAAGCAAACCCCCCGAGCCTCGACTCAAAAAGCTCGGAGCCCCGAGCACCATTCGACCTTATTCAGCCGCTGAGCCTGACGCTTGGAGCTGACGACGCAAACGGCCCACCAAGCCCAGCAGGCCGAGGCCGAACAAGCCAGCCACCGTCGCAGGCTCAGGGACCTTGGTGGCCGCGAGGCCGACGAGGTTAGAGCCGCCGCCGATTGTGCCCAGGGTTTTGGCCGTCCCTGCTTTCAGGTCGATGCTGTAGAAGGTCGAGCCCGAGGCTGCGAAGGCCAGATCTGGCGTGTTGGCTCCGGCGCTGAAGATGTCAAAGCCGCCAGTGGAGCCGAAGTCAACCCCTAGACCGGTGCCAATTGTCTTCAAACCGCCTGCGTTAGGCGGGTCTTGCAGAACCAGGACATCAAGAGCCGAGTCGATCCCGAATAGTTGGGTGGTCCGAGTGGGCGGCGTGACCCCAGTCGGGCTGGGGGGACCGGCAAACGACTGGGTGTAGGCGGCGGCGGTCACCTGGGGGGACTTGCCAAAATTGGGATCGCCAGTCACATAGGCAAGGTTGCCATCGGGCTGCACGCCAGCGATCGGTGTGAGGCTGCCATTATTGCCGTCCACCAGCGCCGGTTGGGTGCCGGGGGTGGTGGGGTCCGCATCAATGTTGACCCGGAAATTTTGGGTGTTGCTGCCCACCAGCCGCAGACGATCCACCGCCGGGTTAAAGTCAAAGCCTGATTGTAAGCCGCCGCTAAAGGCTTGGGCGGGCGAGGTTGGCGGGGCCACACTGCCGACCAAAGACGCCGCACCCGTGCTCAAGTCAAAGGTGTAGAGAGTATTGGTGTCGGTGATGCCATAGAGCAGCCCATTGGCGGGCCGAACGTCAATCCCGATCAGTTTACCGTTCACACCCGTTAGGTTGAGCGTGTTCGTATCAGCAGGATTGTCTGGGCTAAATGAAACCAGCGAGTTATTGTCGGTCAACCCAAACAGAGTCAAATCGCCAGCTACCGCAGGCTGGCTATTCCCAATCAACTCAAATAGAGTGACCGCGCTCAGCAGCGTGATCAAAGCACGAAGATGGTATCGCATGGAAATTGATCCTGGGACTAAAGTTTAGACAGGCACAGCGCAATATCGCCGCCCTAAAAATCAAGCGTTTGTAGACCGAATCTCAGGGCTCATCCAGCAGCGAAACGCCAAACTGTAGGGAAGTACGTCAGCGGGTTAGGTTTGGATGCCTCCGTCAGGGTAGACATCCTAAAATAGAGCAATCATGGACTACGAAAAATTTCTGGAACTCGCGACCCTTCAGGCCCTTGATCTCCTGGATGCCAGCGGCCGTGAAGCGATTGCCGCTTATTTGCAGCGCTTTCCTGAGGCTCAAACCGATTTGGCGCAGCTCCAGGCTGCTGCCCACACCCTGCCCTATGGCCTGCCCGAATCGTCAGCTGCACCGGAACTCAAGCAACGCCTGATGCAGCGGATCCAGGCCGACCCTGGCAAGCTCCGAGCCCAAGCGCAATAAGATTAACTTGTGATCAGGATGGGCGCTCCCTGGTGCCGCTGAGGAGCCGCAGCATCTTCGAGGGTGATCGCAATTTTTGTGATCCAGTCTTTAGACCGATAAACCTCAGGCAGTGTGACGGTTCGGACAACCTTTCCCTGAGGATTGACCTTGAAGACTTCGGTCAGAATCGCTCCCTTGTGGTCAGTTGTAAACGGTGCGCCTTGCTGGAGCACAGTCCACAATACATAGACTTTGCCAGGGGGCAAGGGCGGCAAATTCTGGGCGGTCAGAACAGCTCCCAGATCATTGGGATTTGCGACTACGGTCGCGGCAGCAGGCTTGGCCGCTGCCGTGCTTTGCAGCGAGTAGGTGAGGACATCAAACCGTTGGGGTGCAGTTTGACTCACTTGCAAGGCTTGCCACAGGCGGTAATTGTTGATGCCCAAGGCGATGATCAGCCCAGCCGCTGCAACCCCTATCGCACGACTCCAGGCGAACGGGGCTCTGCCCACCGGCCTAAGCTGTGGACGGCTCTGAGGCTGAGTTGACTGAGCCTGCGCACCCAGAATGGCTGAACGAAGCTGAGCAGGCGGTTGCAGCTCGGGCAGCGCGTAGGAAAGTTCCAGGGCTTTCTGCATCCGCGAAACCTCCTCGGCGAGTGCTGGGTCGTCTGCCAAGCGTTGCTCCAGTTCTGCGGCCTCCTCTGGCTCAAGGTCACCTAGGACATACCCGGCAATCAATAGCTGTAACTGTTCTGATGGCATCGACCCGGTCATGGTTGTGACTATCTAATATAAGCTGCAAGAGTTTGACGCAATTTGAGCAGACCCCGCCGCGCCCTAGCTTTTACAGTTCCCAAAGGAATGTCCAAACGTTTGGCAATTTCTGACTGACTCAACCCCTCGTAATAAGCCAAGCGCAGAATTTGCTGTTGGCCCTCTGATAATTGAGCTAGCGCCGCTCGAACCTCCTGAGATTGCTCATCTTGGAACACATACTCAAGGGGAGGATTGGCTGGGCTCTCCTGGTTTCTGCCAAATTTCCATCGTTCTAGAAATGCCAGGGCAGTGCCGCGCGATCGTACCCGATCAAGGGCGCGGGAGCGGGTCAAAATCGCCAGAAATGTTCTCAGGGAACCCCGATTGGAATTATAAGAACTAGCTCTAGACAGACTCAAAAAAATGTCTTGAGTTAAGTCTTCCGCTTCCTGGGGGTTACTGAGAATTTTGAAGGCTAATCCATAAACCAAACCCGCGTGGCGGTCATAAAGAACACCCAGCGCAGCAGTCTGACCAGCCCGCAATTCTCTGTATAGTTCTGCATCGGTTGGACTCGGCCAGGATTCTGCTGTGCTACCCAATTGCTCGGAAGGCATGGTGCATACTTGGAAAGACTGCCTTTCGGAGCTACAGTCTCGCATGGATTGTGAGCACAGGCAAGGAATTTAAACTGATTTGGACACCTCTATTACGCCGCTCAAGTCAAATTGGATGCACTGCCCTAGAAAACACAGAAAAACCCACCTTAAGGCCCGCCTAGTCCAGCGCTTGCCAGCGGTTTGAGGTGCTCAATCAGAGAGACAAACGGTCGTGCTGTTTTCGAGTAGAGCGAGCTGTCGCCAGGGCTATTTCTCTGCAAAGGCTGCCAGCATCTGCTCGGCAGCCGCGACCAGCGTGCTGTCGCGCTTGGCAAAGCAGAAGCGCAAACCGCTGATCGCAGAACGCTGCGGCCTGACAAAACAGTGACCAGGCACTACTGCCACCTGGGCCTCCGCTGCCAGACGATAAGCGGCGGCATTGGCATCCGGAGCCAGGGCAGAGCCATCGGCCCAGATGTAGTAGGCTCCCTGCGGCAGCACCGGCTGCAGCCCGATCTGCTGCAGCGCCGGAAACAGCAGATCGCGCTTGCGTCGATAGTCTGCCGCCAATTGCTGATAGTAGTCGTGGCCCAGGGCCAGAGCCGCGACTGCCGCGTGTTGCAGCGGCGCAGGAGCACAGATCGTCAAGAAATCGTGCAGCCGACGCATGGCTGCGCTCAGCACGGGCGAGGCCACCGCGTAGCCCAAGCGCCAGCCAGTCACACAAAAGGTCTTCGAGAAGCCGCTGACCAGAATGGTGCGCTCCGCCATGCCCGGCAGGGTGATCAGACTGATGTGCTCCCCCTCGTACAGAACGAACTCGTAGATCTCGTCGGTGACCACATAAACGTTGTACTGCTGGCAGTACTGGGCCAAGAGCTCCAGCTCGGCGCGGCTCCACACTTTGCCGGTCGGGTTGGCAGGCGTATTTAAGATCACGACCTTCAAGCGGTCGCTGAACACTCGCTCCAGCAGCTCTGGCGTGACCGTCCAGTCAGGAGGCGACAGCGCTACGAAGCGCGGCACAGCCCCCACCGTCGCCAGATTGGGCAGGTAATTCTCGTAGAACGGCTCGAAGATCAGCACCTGATCGCCGGGATCGAGAAGGGCCATCAGCGCCAAATTCAGCGCCTCGGTCGCGCCGCAGCAGACCGTGACTTGGGTCTGTGGGTCCACACTCAGACCCTTGTCCCGCTGCAGCTTTTGTGCGAGAGCTAAGCGCAGCGCCGCCAGACCCCAAGGATCGACGTACTGATTGTGGTCAGCGCGGATGGCAGCACAGGCAGCCTCCTTCAGCAGATCTGGAGCCGGGAAGTCGGGCAGCCCCTGAGCCAGATTCAGCGCCCCAAACCGCTCACAATAGCGCGACGCCTCGCGGATCTGCGACTCCTGGATTGCCGCCGCTCGCCCCGAAAGCGGTGGCAGCGAAGACAGAGGAGCAGTATCGCGCGCAGACTCTGAAGAGAGAACCATGTGAAAAATCTGTGAAAGATGCAGATCTGGCAAAAGCTCGCATCATTCTACTGCGCTCTGACGCCTGCGCAGCGAGGCTAGCGGCCAAGGCTCAGCCGAGCGCCAACCACCTCCAGGTCGAAGGGTCCCAGCTCGAAGGGATGTTGTCCTGATCAGGACAAAAAAACCTGAAGGGATAGGTGCGCCAACTGGTGACCTGTTGTGGAGGTTTGCCGCTGAAAACCGACCTCCCGAGATACAGCACCCGATTACTCTCGTGAGGAGATAGACGTAGCCGTGAAAAAGGTTTACCTGCCCATTGCCAGTAGCACCAGCCTGCTGGGGCTTTTAGCCCAGGCGGCTCCGGCCCTGGCCGAAGTGCCTCAGCCCGTTGCTGTGAGTTCCCAGCCTGCGGCAGAGGTGGCCGTTCGACCCAGCACGCCTGTGCCTGAGGTCATCAACCCCATTGCTGCTCCCGAACCGATGCGGGTAGCCCAGGCCATTCCCAGCAGCACCGCGCCAGCCGCTCAGGCCACGCTGGAGCAAATCAACCGGGTGAGCCAGCTCAGCAGTGGCGACAGCATGCCCCAGGTCACGTCGGTGTCCCAGTTGTCGGACGTCAAACCAACCGACTGGGCCTTCCAGGCGCTGCAGTCACTAGTCGAACGCTACGGCGTGATCGCGGGATACCCAGACGGCACCTACCGGGGCAACCGCGCCATGACCCGCTATGAATTTGCGGCCGGTCTCAACGCCGCCCTGGACCGGGTGAACGAACTAATCGCCGCTGGCTTGGCCGACAAAGTCTCGCGGGCGGACCTAGAGATTCTGCGTCAGCTGCAGGAGCAGTTCGCCGTGGAGCTAGCCACGCTACGGGGTCGGGTGGACAGCCTGGAAGCGCGGTCGGCGGAGCTAGAAGCCAACCAGTTCTCCACCACTACCAAGCTGAGCGGTGAGGTGATTTTCGGTGCCAACGGCGGGTTGAGTACGTCTCAGGCTGACCCGAACACCACTTTCTTTGCGCGGGCGCGATTGAACTTCGACACCAGCTTCACGGGTGCTGACCTATTGCGCACCCGCTTGCAGGGCCGGACCAACGCCAATGGCCCGGATGACGCAGCTGAGTTTTTCGGCGCTGCCTTTAGCGAGTTGGATTACTCGGGCGGTGCCAACAGCACCAACATCACCCTCGCCAAGCTGTTCTACGCCTTCCCGGTGAACAACGACGTCCAGGTGACGATTGGCGCGGTCGGCATGAGCCTGACTGACTTCATCGACGCCAACAGCTACGCCAACAACAGCTCGGTCGACTTCTCCACCTTTGCCTTCGGCAATAACCAGGTGCTGGTTGCGGGGGACATCGGCGACGCGGCGGCGGCGGTCGCCTGGAATCCTGGCAAGGGACCGTTCACGGTCACAGCAGCCTACACCGCAGCCGAAGCGGCAGAGGCAACCCCGACCGGCGGCGGCTCCTTCCCAAACCTGGGCAACGACGACCGAGGCGGTCTGTTCGGTGACCCCTATCTGGGCGGTCTGGAGCTGGCCTTTGCGCCCAACGATTCCTTCGCGATCCGAGCGCAGTATGTTGGCGGGGCCGTGGGCGGCGATCGGCACAACGCTGCGGGTGTCAACTTTGAGTTCAAGCCCTTCAAGGGAATTGCCTTGTTTGGCCGCTACGCTTACGCCTTTGATTTCTCTGCGCCCGCCGCTGCTGCTGCTGGGATCGGCGCAGTTGCTGGCGATAACTTCGACAATAACGACGAAGTTCAATCCTGGCAGCTGGGTCTCGCCTTCCCGAATTTGTTCGTGCAGGGGGCTCTGGGCGGTATCTCGATCGGCCAGCCGTTCATCGCTGAGTCGGTTGGCGATGTGACCCAGTTCAACGTGGAAGCCTTCTATAACTTCCCGCTCAGCGACAAGATCTCGATCACGCCCGTGCTCCAGGTTATTAACAACCCTGACAACGACAGCAGCCAGGGCACGGTTTACACCGGCACCGTGAGGACTGTCTTCAAGTTCTAGTCAGGTTCTTCTATCTGGGCTGGGGCTGGGCTGGGGCTGGGCTAGGGCTGGGCCGGGGGCTCACTGAGCTTTGATGAGCTTTGAACTGAGCCTTGAGCCAGCTCAAGGCTCAGACAGCTCGCACTTGGCCTGGTCTCTGGCGGACTCCTCCCAGTTCCTCGCCGATCTACGCAGCTCGCTTGGGTAGCTCAGGTCAATCGTTTGATGTCTGAGCTGGTCTCTCGCGGGCTCCCGCCCCACGACCGCCGGTTGCCGCCCTATCCCCACCTGTTCCCGCTGTGTCGCGGCAAGTTGCCGCCCAATGGTTGTCTGTGGTTGCTGAACCGCAGCCCGTTCCCGCCAGGCTGCTGCAAGTTTGAGGTCAGCTCAAGCTGCGGTCCGCCCAGTCTCCAGACGCCTGGTGTGCCTGCCTAGTCTTTCTCCCTCTCACTTGAAGTCAGCGTTGATCCTGCCAGGAGCACACCGCGGTGTGCTCCTGAGAATTTTCTGCTAAAGTTCATCAAACCCAAACCTCAATCGGTAGACTTCTCGCGAGCCAATAGGTATACTGAGTCACTGTCAGGCTCTTGGAATGGTAGGGATGCGCCCATCGATTTGATGGCCTTCTCAAGGGAGTTCGTCGGTCAACGCTAACTGCCCCAACACGTTCGTTAATCCCTGATTGCTCTTGTGAGGAGTGAGAAAAGTGAGAAAGATTTATTTGCACCTTGCCGGTGGCGTAAGCGTTCTTGGGCTGGTTGCCCAGCCTGCTCCTGCTGCCGCCGCAGATCTGAGCCAGCTGGTTGCCGCCAATCCCGAGCCGATTACCTCTGTTGAGATTGCGCCGGTCTCTCCAGCTCCTGAGGTCGTTTCCGCAACCACAACTGCTACACCTGAAGCCGCCCCAGCAACGCCAGCTCTAGTGGCTCAGGCCGCTCAGCCGGTTCCGACAGCTCCGGTTGCGCCTGCTCCCGTAGCTCAACCTCAGCAGTCCACGCCTTCGGTGAGCCAGCTGGTAGGCAACCAGTCGATGAACCAGGTCACTTCGGTGTCCCAGCTATCGGACGTGCGCCCTACCGATTGGGCTTTCCAGGCACTGCAATCGCTGGTTGAGCGCTACGGTGTAATCGCCGGTTACCCCGATGGCACCTACCGTGGCAACCGGGCCATGACCCGTTACGAGTTTGCCGCCGGTCTAAACGCTGCCCTAGACCGAGTGAACGAGCTGATCGCGGCAGGTCTAGCCGACAAAGTATCTCGCGAAGACTTGGCCACCCTGCAGCGGCTGCAAGAAGAGTTCGCCGCTGAGCTGGCCACCCTGCGCGGCCGCGTAGACAGCTTGGAGGCCCGGACCGCTGAGCTAGAAGCCAACCAGTTCTCCACCACCACCAAGCTGGCAGGCGAAGTGATTTTCGCCATCAACGGTGGTGCCCAGAGGGCTCGTGGCGGTACTGACGCTGACCCGAACGTCACCTTCTTGGCTCGCGCTCGCTTGAACTTCGACACCAGCTTTACCGGCGATGACCTGTTGCGCACCCGCCTGCAGGGCCGGACCGCTGCTGATGGACCGGACGATGCAGCTGAATTCTTCGGCGCAATCGGCAGTGGCCTTGACTACTCCGGTGGCAGTAACGGCAACAACATCACTCTGGCCAAGCTGTTCTACGCCTTCCCGATCGGCGAAGACATCGACGTCACGATTGGTGCGACTGGCACCAGCCTGACCGACTACATGGACTTCGGCACCTACGCCAACAACAGCTCAGTTGACTTCCAGACCTTCGCGCTGGTCAACAACTTCGTGCTGTTTGCGGGTGACCCCGGCAGCGCCTCTGCGGCGGTCGCCTGGAACCCCGGCAAAGGTCCGTTCACGCTCACCGCAGCCTACACCGCCGTCAACGCCGCCAACGCCAACCCCAAGCCAGGTGGCCTGGGCACGGATGACCGCGACGGCTTGTTCGGCGACCCTTATCTGGGCGGTGCCGAGCTGTCTTTCATCCCTGGCGATCTGTTTGCTATCCGACTGCAATATGTGGGTGGCGCGATCAGTGGAGAACGGCACAGTGCAGTCGGTGCCAGCTTTGAGTTCACCCCGTTCAAAGGCATCTCCTTCTTTGGCCGCTACGGCTACGCCTTCGACTTCGCAGACGGAGCCGCTGGGGTCAGCGGTGGCCTTGCCGGTGATGACATCGGTGACGGTGCCAACCCCCAGTACGCCCAGGTGGGTGTTGCATTCCCCAACTTGTTCGTTGAGGGTGCTCTGGCTGGAATCTCTGCTGCCTATCCGTTCATTGAAGACACGATTGGCGACGTGACTCAGCTCAACTTCGAAGCCTTCTACAACTTCCCGATCAGCGACAAAATCTCAATCACCCCGGCCTTGCAGGTGATCAACAACTCGGGCAACGATAGCAGTCAGGGCACGGTCTACACCGGCACCTTGAGAACTGTCTTCAAGTTCTAAGCGCTCGACTTGAATCTGAGGCGAGGGTGTCATCCCCAAAGGGTGGCACCCTCGCTGCTTTAAAAAGTCAAGATTTACCGATCCTTGCGAAACTTTTAGAAAGTTCCGGCGTCCAGGAGAGCACAAACTCCTCGTGTATGATTAAACGTAAACTGGCCGTGCTTGGCTATTGCTGAAATTTCTATGGATGCTGCCAATCCAAACCCTACTTTTGCTCTCACCACACCGCTTTATTATGTAAACGCTCTTCCTCACATCGGCAGTGCTTATACCACTATGGCTGGGGATGCCATTGCCCGCTTTCAAAGGCTGCGAGGCCGTGAGGTCTTGCTGATTGTGGGCACTGATGAGCATGGCCAGAAGATTCAGCGGGCAGCAGAGCAGCGCGGCCTCTCGCCCCAAGCTCACTGTGATGAGATTGCTGCAGGCTTTAAGAGCCTGTGGCAGAAGCTAAATATTAGTTTTGACCGATTTATTCGCACCACTGATCCGCGCCACCAGTGCATCGTTGAGGCGTTCTTCGAACGCGTCTGGCAGGCTGAGGACATTTACGAAGGTCGCCAGCAGGGCTGGTATTGCGTTTCCTGCGAAGAGTACAAGGAAGAGCGCGACCTACTGGAGGGCAGACGCTGTGCCATCCATACCAACCTCGCCGCCGAGTGGCGCGATGAGCCCAATTATTTCTTTCGCCTCTCCCGCTACCAAGAAAAGCTGGAAGCCTTCTATCAGGCCAATCCGGACTTCATCCAGCCCGAGATCCGCCGCAACGAGGTTCTGAGCTTTGTGTCGCAGGGTCTGCGGGACTTCTCAATCTCGCGCAGCCAGGTAAGCTGGGGCCTGCCGCTGCCGGTCAATCCTGATCAGACTATTTATGTCTGGGTCGACGCCCTGCTGGGTTACATGACGGCACTGTTAGACGCTGACCAGCCGCCGACCCTAGACAATGCCCTGGGCCAGTGGTGGCCAATCAACTTGCATCTGGTGGGCAAAGACATCCTGCGCTTCCACGCAGTCTATTGGCCTGCGATGCTGCTGTCGGCGGGCTTGCCGCTGCCCAAACAGGTGTTTGGCCATGGCTTTTTGACCAAAGACGGCCAGAAAATGGGCAAGAGTCTGGGCAATGTTGTGGATCCCTACGATCTGGTTGCCCGCTACGGCTCAGACGCCGTGCGCTACTACTTTCTCAAGGAGATCGAGTTTGGGCGCGATGGCGACTTTAGCGAAGAGCGCTTCGTCAACATCCTCAATGCCGATCTGGCCAACGACTTAGGCAATCTGCTCAACCGCACCTCCAACATTGCCCGTAAATCCTGTGATGGGCGCGTGCCGCTGGTCGACCCGGCAGCCATTGCCGTCGACCAGCCACTGCGGCGACTGGGCGAGAGTCTGGGCGAGCGAGCCGCCGCTGCTTACGAAGCCCTCGCCTTCAGTCGTGTCTGCGAGGCAATTTTGGAGGTGGTCCGTCAGGGAAATCGCCTGATCGACGAACAAAAGCCTTGGAGTCTTTACAAAGACGGTAAAACGGCAGCGGCTGATTTGGTGATTTACGCCGTGTTGGAATCGGTACGGCTGGCAGCCTTCTTGCTCTCGCCGATTATTCCACAGACCAGCGGCGAAATTTACCGGCAGCTGGGCTACCCGGAGGCGGTGCCTATGGATTGGGGACAGGCAAAGTGGGGTGCTTTGCCAGGCGGACAGGCCGTGCTGCCGCCGTCACCCGTGTTTACACGGCTGGAGATGCGAGACTCGTGATCAATCGCTTACCCTGGATTGGGGGCAGCTTTTGCTACGTGCATCGCCAGCCTACCGCTTTGTGGTTTTGGCTTAATACGTTATTTATATGCCCGAGGTATAACAGTGCTCAACTTAGAGAATGATTCCGTGTTCACACCGGAGCAGGTGCTAGAGAACCGAGGTCGAGTCGCAATCTTCATTGATGGCTCCAATTTGTTCTATGCTGCTTTGCAACTCGGCATTGAGATTGACTACACAAAGCTGCTGGTGCGGCTCACCGGCGGCTCCCGTCTGTTGCGGTCTTTCTTCTACACCGGCGTTGATCGCAGCAATGAAAAGCAGCAGGGCTTCTTGCTATGGATGCGCCGCAACGGCTATCGCGTGATTGCCAAGGATTTGGTACAGCTGCCCGACGGTTCCAAGAAAGCCAACCTGGATGTGGAAATCGCGGTGGATATGATGTCTCTGGTCGGCTCCTACGACACGGCGATCTTGGTCAGCGGCGACGGGGACTTGGCCTACGCGGTGAACGCTGTGAGCTACCGAGGCGTGCGCGTCGAAGTGGTCAGCCTGCGCTCGATGACCAGCGACCACTTGATCAACGTGGCTGACCGCTATATCGACTTGGAGATGATCCGCGACGAAATCCAAAAAGCGCCGCGCCACAACTACACCTACCGCCCGCTATCGAGCGTCAGCAGCCCTGTCGATAATGCCAGTGACGCTTAAGCCGAAAACGGTGAGCACGCCTGCTGCCGGGGCGGCCCGTCGCTGCCCCAGGCTAGCCCCTGCCCTGTTAGGGGTGCTGTTGGGGCTGGCAGCCTGTGGCCCAGGCAACCGCGATGCAAATTTGACCGAAGAACTCAACCAGGCTCAAGAAGAGCGGCTGGCCTTCAACAAGATCACGCTCTCCGAAGCCGACGAGCGCGGCAGCCGCATCTGGGAGATCCGGGCCAACCGGGCGATCTACAGCCGGGATCGCAAGGTCGCGGCGATTCAGGGCGTCACCGGCAGTTTCTTCAAGGACGGTGAGACAGTACTGACCACCCGCGCCACTCGCGGCCAGGCCAATCAGGAAACCCAGGAGCTGCGCTTAGAGGGAGCCGTTCAGGCCCAGTCGCTGAACGACCAGGTCAGTCTTCAGGCAGAAAGGTTGGAGTGGCAGCCCGAGCAAAAACGGCTGCTCGCAACCGGCAACGTGGTTCTCAACAAAGCCGATCTGCCCTACACGATCCGTGGTAACCAGCTGACCGTCTTGGTCCAGAATGAGCGTTACCTGCTGGAGGGCAATGTCGTGGTGACCTCCGACAACCCGCCTACGCAACTGCGCACCGAGAGTCTGGACTGGGACTCCAAGGCTGGTGTGCTGCGTCTGGACAAACCGTTCACCGTCGCGCGCGGGCCGAATGGTCAGGACGGCACCGCCCGCGCCGATTCGGGCCAGTTCAATCTCAAAGCCCAGACGGCGGTTCTGCAAGACAATATCCAGATCAGCCTAGCGGACCCGCCGCTGCAGCTCAGCGGCAATTATTTGGTCTGGGCGATGCGGCAGAAATTGGTGGAGAGCAGTACGCCCTTCACCGTGCGCCATCGCACCCAGAACCTGACAATCAGCGCCGGTCGCGGCACGGTGGATTTGAGCGCCATGCTGGTAAACTTCAGCGGCTCGGTTCAGGCGCTGGCGGCCAACGGTGGTCAGTTGAATGCTCAGCAGCTGGTCTGGCAAGTCCGCGACAAGCTCGCCACTGCGACCGGCAATGTCGTCTATCAGCAACCGCAAAACTCGGCACGGGTGACCGGCGATCGGGCGGTGGCCAAGTTGGACGACCAAACGATCCAGGTGAGCGGCAACAACGTCGTCACCCGAATCGTGCCCTAAGCTGCAGCTCCCGCGCCCAGGACTGTGAGGCCCGAGTTCTGGGCTGCGAACCCCGAGCCTTTTGCTTCGGGGTTTCGGCTTTGGGCAACCCGCTCCGAGCCCGCAGCCGAGGGAGCCGAGTATTTGGCTCGGAGTCCCGAGCGCAAAGCGTGAGAGTTCGAGCCTTGGGCTGCAAGCTTTGGCCTCAGCGCGGCAAATGCCGAGCTCCGAGGCTCACCTGGGCCGGAGCCCGAGCCTGGCGACCGGCCCTAATCTCGGGCCAGAATATAGAACGCTGGCAGAACTCGATCCAGTCCAGTCAGCAGAGGAGAGCGCATGGAAACGCGGTGGCTGCACTACGCGGATGCCAAATCTGACAAGTTCTGGACGATTAGCCTGCAAGGCAACAGCCATACGGTTCAGTACGGGCGAACCGGCAGCGCTGGGCAGACCCAAACCAAGGAATTTGCCAGCCCAGCCGAGGCGAAACGCGCCTACGACCGGCTGATCCAGGACAAGCTAAAAAAAGGCTATGTCGAGGCCGAGTCGCCGCCAACCACCCCGCCGCTTCCAATCCAGCCAGAGGTTGAGGCGAGTCCTGAGGCCCTCACCGCTGCGCCCGCCATCGCGCCAACTGCCGAGCTGTCCAGTGCTCTGGTCCCAGCGCCCGCGCTCAGCCGCTTAGCGCTGGAGCCCGAAGACTGGCGGTGGGCGACCTGGCGACCGCATCAGCCCCAGCCCCGACCCAGCCCAGCCCCGTTCGATCAGCAACAGGCCCTGACTCGCCTGGCCAGGGTCTGCTTTGAGTCCTACCAGTGGAATTGGTCGAGGGCAAATATCGCGCCATCCCTCTCCCGACCGGAAGCCCAGTTTTGGCTGACGGCCATGCTCGAAGCGAACTCAGTGAACGTCGCGGGGCGGTTTGCGCGCCGGGCCAGCCCGCTGGATCTGACCGCAGAACTATCCACCGATGGCACCCTGAGCGTTTTGGTCCCAAAATTGGCTGAGCGAGAGTTCACGGGCGAAGTTGCGCTCGGCGACTTGAGACATTTTCTCGAAGCCAGAGATCTGCTCCAGGCCGAGCAGACCCTGCCCCTGGCCTGTCTGCTCACACCTCAGCAGTGGCTGGAGATCTTGCTCGACCTATCGGCCAAGCCCGGTCGTCAGCTATTCGGCCTGGTCCGGGGCTTTCAAAGGCAGGTGCTGCCCTGCTTAGCAGCAGCAGAAGTCGAGGCGTTGCGCCAGCAGGTGCGCCCGCAGTTGGCGCTCGCACAGTGGCCGACCGATTACTACCATGTGCCTGCGGTGGTGTTTCATCTGGCCGCCTGTCTAGGCTTGCACACGCAATTGCAAACTTTGGTCGAAAGCTGGCCCGATTCGCTCTATCAGTTTGCCAGCTGGTGCGACCATTACCACCAGCCTCAGCAAATCGTGTTTGGTTTGGGTGACCCCGAACAGGTAGTCCGTCAAATGCGCCGCTTGAAGCTAAAACTGAATTCGCCAGACTACGTTCGGGCCTGGTTGGCACACACCGAATACGCAGAACTAGACTTCGTTCGCGACAATATTCTGGCCGAAAGTAACAAGGAGAGTGCGCTTACCCTGTTGGCGGTTCTGGCACGGGTCGAGTCCCCTGAAATCGCGCCCTGTATGCTCCAGCTGATGCTCACTTCCAAGGCCGCTCAGCTGGCGCGTCAGTGGCTAACCGAGCACCCCGAACAGGTGATTGCCGGGTTGGCACCCCGGCTCACAGAGCGAGGCCAACTAGCCAAGGCCGCGCTTGACTATCTGCGGGGCCTGAATCGCAAAGGCTATACCGCCTTGATTCAATCCTATGCAGAGGGGGCATCGACAGAAATTGCCGACAAAATTCGGTCTGAGGTTCTCGAAAATTCTGAGCCGCTTCAACCGACCTTGGAGGACAGCACCACCCCAGACTGGCTGCAAGCCGAGTTGGCAAGAGTTCAGGCACTGCCCCGTGCCCCCAAAACCAGCTGGATCCAGGCCACCGACCTGCCGCCGCTGAGCCTTGGCCAACACTGCTTGAACCCCAGCCAAGTCCAGCTGGTTTTACAGGCGCTGCGACACAGCCTGCTCACCAGTCCCCAGCCGCTGCTTGCCGCTCTCAAACAGCACTGCCCGCCCGAAGGGCTCGACCGCTTTGCCTGGAGCCTCTTTGAAACCTGGTTGAGCGAGGGAGCCCCGGCACGCGAAAAGTGGGCCATGGCTGCGCTGGGGCTGCTCGGCTCCAATGCCTCGGTCCTCAAATTAACGCCTCTGATCCGGGCTTGGCCCGGCGAGAGCCAGCATCAACGGGCGGTTTTGGGGCTGGAGTGCCTGCGGGCAATTGGCACCGATACGGCGCTGATGCAGATTAACGGCATCGCCCAGAAACTTAAGTTCAAAGGGCTCAAAGCCAAAGCCCAAGAATGCCTAGAAGCCGTCGCCCAAGAACGGGGACTCAGCCGCGAACGTCTCGAAGATCGCATTGTGCCCGATTGCGGCCTGGATGAGCAAGGCTCGCGCCTGTTTGAGTTTGGCAGCCGCCAATTCCACTTGGTGCTGGGGCCAGAGCTGAAACCGCTAGTGCGCGACCACGCCGGTCAGCTGAAACCCGATCTGCCCAAGCCCAACCGCAAGGATGATCCTGCCCTGGCCCAGCCAGCCCTTGCCGACTGGAAGCTCTTGAAAAAGCAGATCGCCGAGGTCGCCAAAATTCAGGCGGTGCGGCTAGAACAAGCCATGGTCACCGGACGCCGTTGGTTTGGTGATGAGTTTGAATTGCTGCTGGTCGCCCATCCCCTGCTGACCCATTTGGTCCAGCGGTTGCTCTGGGTGGGTTACAACTCTGCGAACCGACCCGTGGTCACCTTTCGCGTTACCGAAGACCGGACCTACGCGGACCTTGAAGATCAGGCCATGAGCCTGGAGGCGGTTGCCGAAGTGGGGCTAGTGCATCCGCTGCGGTTATCGGCAGAGCTCACAGCCGCCTGGGGAAAGCTGTTCAGCGACTACCAGATCATGCCGCCCTTTGCCCAATTGTCGCGACCGGTCTACCACCTGGAGCCGGGCGAGGCCCAAGCGCGGGAAATCACTCGCTGGCGAGAGGTTGCCATCCCGCCGATGGCCTTGGTCGGCACTCTAGAGAAATTGAACTGGGCGCGGGGCATTCCCGAGGATGCCGGGGTTTACCACGAGCACAGCAAGGTTTTCGCTCAGGCCAACCTGACCGCCGTGATTGAATACGAGGGCATTCCGATTGGCTACGGCGCAGACTGGGACCACCAGAAGCTGGAGCGCTGTTTTTTTCTGCGGGGAATTTACACGCCTCAGATGTACCCAAACCATCAACAGTCGATCGCGCTCGGCGAGGTGGATCCGGTGGTGCTCAGCGAAGTTTTGCGCGACTTGGCCGAACTGGCAAGCCAAGCAGGCTGAACTCACCGAGCTTGTAGGGCAACTCGACCCCATGTGTTGCAGAGCCTCTGGGGGCCGAGCTTCGGAACTCGGACGGCCCAGCTCCGGGGGAGAACCGCTGGGACTTGCAGGGCAATCCCCTCGGCTAGCCCTTCCCGAAGCGGAGAGAGATCCGGACCTGTGATTTTGCCAGGGCATTGAGAGGTGATGCCGGTTTCCTGGATAGGAGCAAAGGTTAGCTTGGCAGGGAGAGCCCACCCCTACCCTCGGCGCTTGGGGAAGTCAGGGCAGGGTGAGTAGCACAGAACTTGGGGTTTCGGGAAAATGGCTTGGCACTCCAGCGGCAGAACTCGGGGCTTCGAGAAAAAACAGCGATATTCCGAGCCCCAAGCCTGAAGCTCCGGGTTCTGAACCTGGAAGTTTGAGGAAAAAGCGCAACGCTCCAAGTTTCGAGGGCGGAATTCCGAGCCCCAAGCCTGAAGCCTTGAATTCTGAGGGCGGAATTCCGAGCGCAGCTTGGCGATTTGTTTCTGCCCCACGCCTTGCCCATGGCCTGCGACGGGGAGCTTTTTACCCCACCGTATTATAAAACTACGAATGTAGTATAGTGAGTTCAGGAGATGCAGCCGAAGAGGTCAGAAGTCTTATGTTGAGCTATGCGCGGGTAGATGGCGGCACAAAGCTTTTCGCGCTAATTGGCAGAAAAACGTTTTTTGCGCTAACGTTTATTTAGGAAACGTTTTTGCAATCATGAAGCGCCGAATACTCTCAGCTCGCCCTCTGGCATCGTCGGGCTCCTCACCTTTGGTGGCAGGCGATCTGCAGGCAGTTGAGATCGATTGGGAGCCCATCCCCACCTGCCTCAGTCAATGTACCAGCTATGTTCTGCACTGGGTGGCAGACCTGGGAGAGCAGCTCTATGCAGGTGCTCTGGCAACGCTCAACCTCATCCCCCATCAGATGGGTATCTTGGAGGTGTTGAGGTTGGAGGGGCCAATGGTCCAATCTCGACTCAGCGATAGCCTCCGCATCGACAAAGCAACCATGGTGAGCCTGCTGAACGATCTGGAAGCTCAGGGCTTGGTGGAGCGGACTCCTCACCCGACCGATCGTCGAGCCTTCCAGGTTCAGTTGCTCGCAGCGGGAGAACAGCGTGTCCAGGAGGCTAAAGAAATCTGCGACACGGTCACAAAGCGTTTTTTTGCTGCGCTCTCATCTGAAGAACAGCAAACACTGCACGAGTTGCTGGGGCGACTTGCTGCGAGTAATGCTCCCATGATTCGCTCGGAGCGGAGCATTCTGTCATGACCCCAAACTCTGGTTTTGGTCGCGTGCAGGGCGCTGCACGCTGGTCTCAGTTTCTCGAACTGCATCATGATCTCACCTGATCGGGTGTAGCGCCTGGTGCGTACCCAGACAGATGCTATTGCAACTGATCAACTTAATCCGTATCCTCGGCCTGAGCTGACATCTGACCACTGAACATTTGTGACGGTCCGAACCCTTTTCCGAACCCTTTGTTGATAGCAGTCAGAGTAATGCCATGAATGCTGAAGATAGCAATCGAGACCGCGCTGTCAAGTCCTTGCCTGAGGATGAGGACAACCTCTCTCTACAGTCGGATCATCCTGGAGACCCTCGCCCCCCTCAACGAGGATGGCGGCGGTTTCTCTGGCCTGCGGTAATTGGGCTGGTGCTCCTGGGAGGAGTCGGTTGGATCGTCTTCAATCGAGTCATTCTGCCCCTCATATTTTTTAGTCAGATGAAAGCGCCTCCGCCGACGCAGGTGAGCTTGGCTAACCCCAAATCTGCCGCGGTTGAAGACAGCTCGGATTATGCTGCCAACCTCGATTCTCGTCAGGCTGTGACTCTGCAGCCGCGAGTCGATGGTCAGATTTCAGCCATTTACGTTAAAGCAGGTGATCGGGTGGCAACTGGGCAACCCATCCTCCAGATCGATGCTGGCCAGCAGCGAGCCCAAGTTCAGAGCCGTGCCGCTGCTGCCGAGACTGCGCAGGCGGACATCGCAGCAGCACAAGCAGATGTCACCAATGCCCGAGATACGCTCAAAGCTCTGCAAGCCCAGCGGATCTCTGATCTGGCAAATGTGCAGCTCAATCAGGCTGATTACAAGCGCTACCAAGAGCTGAGCAGCCAGGGGGCAACCAGCCAGCAACTCCTGGAACAAAGGCTCAACGCTTTGCAAATTTCCCAAGCTACTTTGAGCCAGACTGAAGCACAGATCAGAGCGCAGCAATCATCGATTGCCAAAGCCCAAGCCACGGTGGTCAGAAACCAGCGTGCCCTGCAAGAGGCTCAAGCAAATGTCGCAGAAGGGGAAGCGCAGCTCCGGTACTACACGATCACAGCTCCTTTCTCTGGCGTGGTTGGCAATATCCCGGTCAAAGTCGGCGACTTTGTGGACACTTCAAATCAAATGCTCACTGTCGCTCAGAACCAAGAGCTGGAAGTCGAAATTGAAATTCCCCTGGAACGGGCCAGTGACCTGCGCCAAGGGATGGCCGTGCAACTGCTGGACGAGCAGAGTAAAGCCTTGCAAACCGGGCGGATATCATTCATCTCACCCAATGTTGACCCTTCCAGTCAGTCGGTTCAGGTGAAGGCACGATTCCAGAATCCAGGAGGCGAGTTGCGAACCGAACAATTCGCTCGCGCCAGGGTGATTTGGGCTACTCGTCCGGGTGTGCTGGTGCCGATCACAGCGGTCTCCCGTTTGGGAGGAGAGAATTTTGTGTTCGTTGCAACCCCCTATAAGGATTCGAAGTGTGAGGCGGCAGCTCCGGCAGCGCCTGGCGCAGCGCAAATTGAACCTGAGCAGACTGTAGCGGTCCAAAAGCCGGTTCAGCTGGGCAGAATTGTCGACAACGATCAGGAGGTAGTGGAGGGTCTGAGTGCGAACGAACGCATTGTAGTCTCTGGCATCCTGCAACTTCAAAACTGCGCGCCCATTGCTGCAGCGACCCAGTCGGCTGCTGCTCCGTAATTCACCGCCAAACATTCACGAATTGGCACCCGACCTATGATTCTCTCCATTTCCGATTTTTTCATCAGACGCCCCGTCTTTGCCACGGTGTGCTCTATCGTGATTACCCTGCTGGGGATTGCCTGCATTCCAACTCTGCCAATTTCCCAATATCCCGACATCGCGCCGCCGCAAGTGAGCGTGACTTCCAACTACGTTGGGGCGAATGCTGAAGTGGTGGAGTCTACCGTTACCAATCTTCTGGAGCGGGAACTGAATGGAATCAACGGGGTCAAGTTCATCAAATCGACTAGTGCCAATGATGGGACTAGCAGCATCAATCTGACATTTGATCTGGGTCGGGATCAAGACCTTGCAGCGGTCGATGTGCAGAACCGCGTATCGACGGTCGAATCACGGCTGCCGGGACCGGTCACCCAAACTGGTGTGCAGGTTCAGAAAGCCAATAATAGCTTTCTACTAGCGATCGGGGTTTACGCAGATCGAGATGAAAAAACCGGCAAGGATCTCTACGAAGATACCTATCTCAGCAACTACGCTGATCTCTACATTGTGGATGCGCTCAAACGCGTCAAGGGGGTCGAAGGGGTCCAGATTTTCGGTGAGCGCACTTACGCAATGCGGCTCTGGTTAGACCCCGAGCGGCTTGCTGGCCGGGATTTGGCCCCTCAGGATGTCGTTGCAGCCCTGCAACAGCAAAACCTACAAGTGGGAGCCGGGCAGATTGGACAACCGCCAGCCGCCTCTGGACAGCAATATCAGTATGCGGTGACCGTCCAGGGACGCCTCAAGGATGCTGAGGAATTCAATGACTTGGTGATCAAAACAGCGAGCAATGGCTCTCTGATTAGATTGAGGGACATTGGTCGAGCGGAGCTGGGTGCAGAAAACTATAGCTCTGTACTGCGCTTTACCGCAGAAGACCGGGTGACTCACCGAGGCATTGGGTTAGGAATTACCCAGCAGTTCAACAGTAATGCCCTGGACGTTGCTCAGGCCGTCAAGGAGGAGATGACGCGGTTAGCTACCGGGTTCCCACCAGGTCTCCGCTATGCAGTCGCTTTCGACACCACCACGGCGATCGAAGCTGGAGCTGAGGAGGTTGTTATCTCCTTGTTGCAGGCGATTGGGCTAGTCGTCCTCATCATCTTCCTGTTTCTACAGAACTGGCGATCAGCCTTAATTACCTCGATCGCCATCCCAGTTTCCTTGATCGGGACCTTTATCTTTATTAAGCTCCTGGGTTTTTCGATCAATACTCTGACTCTATTCGGTTTAACCCTGGCAACCGGTCTGGTAGTGGACGACGCGATCGTGATCGTGGAGGATATTACCCGTCGCATCCAAGAAGACGGCATGAGACCCCTGGAGGCTGCACTCGCTTCCATGAATACCTTGTTTGGTGCTGTCATCGCCACTTCGCTGGTGCTGATCACGGTGTTTGTGCCAGTAGCCTTCTTTCCAGGTACAACTGGGCAGCTCTATCAACAATTTGCTCTCACGATTGCTTTCTCTGTTGCGGTATCAACTTTCAACGCGCTCACTCTAACGCCAACCATGTCCGCCTTACTGCTCAAGCGAGGGCAGGTTCCGAACAACTGGTTTTTCAATGGCATTAACCGGGGAATCGACAACACTCGGCAGGGCTATGGTCGGGCCATCGCGCAGCTAACTCTGCGCAAGGGCCTTGTCCTGACCCTGTTTGCAGGCGCACTCGCCCTCACCTACTGGGTGTACACGATTGTGCCAACCGGTTTTATTCCAGAAGAAGACCAGGGATATTTCATCACAGTAGTTCAGGGACCCGAGGGTGTATCCCTGAACTACACAGAAAATGTACTGGAGAAAGCCGAGGCGATTCTCAAACAGCGGCCAGAAATTCAGAACATTTTCGCCGTTGGCGGTTTTAGCTTCAGTGGTTCTACCCCCAACAACGCCCTGATCTTCTCTACCATGAAACCCTGGGAGGAGCGTCGAGGAGCTGAGCAGTCTGTCAAAGGCATCATTGGTGGCTTCTTCCCCAAACCTTCTGGACTCTTCCCCCAACTTATAGGGATTCAGGAAGCGGCGGTGATTCCTTTCCCGCCACCGCCGATTCAGGGAATTGGTAACTTCGGCGGTTTCGAGTTTCACTTGCAAGATCAGACAGGGCAAGGGTTTGACCTCCTAGGTCAGGTGCTGGGCCGATTCCTCGGTCGGGCCAGTACCTATCCCTCGCCTCAGAGCCCTCAGTTGACCGGTTTGCGGCCCAACTTCAACGCCAATACGCCTCAGATCTCAGTGGAGGTTGACCGGACCAAAGCGAGCGCGCTGCAGGTTTCTCTAGAGGACATCTTTAACACTCTGCAAATTTATCTTGGCTCAACTTACGTCAACGATTTCAACCAGTTCCAGCGTGCGTATCGCGTTTACGTTCAAGCCGACCAACGGTTTCGCTCCAACCCTGAGGACATTAATAAACTGTATGTAAGGTCGCAGACCGATGCGATGATTCCCCTCGGTAATCTGGTGAAAATTACCCAGACCATTGGTCCCTCGATCATCTCCCACTACAACCTGTTCCGTGACGTTGAGATTACGGGTTCAGCCAACCAGGGGGTTAGTTCAGGACAGGCCATTGCTGCGATGCAAGCTGTTGCGCAGGAAACGCTGCCGAAGGGGTTTGGTTACGAATGGTCTGGACTCTCGCTCGAAGAACTAGAGTCTGGCGGACAGGCAGTGTTTATCTTCGGCCTGGGGATCATCTTTGTGTACTTGACCCTGGCCGCTCAGTATGAGAGCTACGTTGACCCCCTGATTATCATGCTCACCGTGCCGCTGGCAATCTTAGGTGCGCTGGTCGCCGTACTGCTGCGAGGAACTGTGAGCGATGTCTACACCCAAATCGGTTTTGTGATGCTGATCGGGATGGCCAGTAAGAACGCCGTGCTGATTGTGGAGTTTGCCAACCAGGCGCGTGAGGAAGGGTTGGGCATTACCAAAGCGGTCGTCGAGGCTTCCCGAGAGCGTCTGCGACCGATCTTGATGACAGCCATTTCCACGGCGATTGGTTCTTTCCCGCTGCTGGTTGCCACGGGCGCTGGGGCTGCCGCTCGTCAATCCCTAGGGACGGCTATCGTGGGTGGAATGTTCGTCGCTACGGTGCTCAGCTTGTTCATCGTGCCGATACTGTACATCGTGATCAAAACATCGGAAGCCCGTTTTCGGCGAGGACGCCATAAACCCGCGCTTGCTGAAACCACGCCCAGCCCTGCGAAGGAGCCAAGCGCCCGCTTGTAACCCTTAAGCAGGATCAAGATTAAGAGGCCCCCTGCCCTTCTCCTGAGTCCGAGGGAGAAGAGCAGGGGGCCTCTGGAGTCTAGTCGTAGTCATGAAGCGACTGCTCTGACCTCGGTGCCTTCATCTTGGGGCTGAGGCTAAGGCGTCTGTGGGCGCGGCGCGGGTGCTGGAGCTGGAGCCTGTTGAGGTTGAGGTTGGCGTTGCTGCTGCTGCTGCTGGCGGCGCAGATCTTGCGAAGACGGCAGCCCCTGAATCGGCTGCGCTTGCTGCTGTGCCTGTGGGCGCTGGTACGACGCATCCACAAAGCCCAACTCCAGTAGTTGCTGATAAGCCTGATTGCCCAGCTCCCGCGTCGGCTGCTGACTGCGGATGATCTGAACCAGCAGCGGCACCGCCAGCTCAGGCCGATTCTGTGCCCGATGCACTAGCGCCAACTGATAGGTCGCTTGGTCGCGCGACTGAGCCGATTGCAGCGCCTTTTGGCGCAGCTCCTCGCTGATGCGGTTGTCAATTCCCGCAAAACTGCCTGCCAGCTCCTGGTAGAAATTCGAGAGCTGGTTGTAGACCTGACGCGCATCCTGCAGCTTGGTGGCCGCCACCGCATAGTTCTGCGAGCTGATCGCCGCCGCCGCCTCACTCATCAGGCGCTCGCCCCCCGGCAGACTGAGCATACTGCCTTGCTGCGTCAAGCTGCGCAGATTCCCAGGCTCAGTCGGGTCCGGTTCCTGAGGGGGCCGAGGCGGTTGTTGGGCTGTAGCGACCCCAGGCAGTGAGATCACCAGGGCAGTGGCCGCAAGCGTTGACAGCAGAAAAGGTCTCAGCATCCGAGAATTACCAGGGTTTAAGGGTGTTAGGGAACAGAGGGGGCATTCGACTTAGGTATATTATCATTGCCCGACTGTCCGACTCCGGTTCGGGTTCCCGCTTCCGTCTCCACTTCTTTTGCACCCACATGCTGCTGCGCAGAATGCCCGGCTCGGGGTACAGTTCAGGGCGCTCGCCGGTCTACGCCCAACACGGTCTAGTCTGCTCTAGCCAAGCCCTGGCCTCTACCACTGGGCTGAGCATCCTGCGCCAGGGTGGCAACGCCATCGACGCCGCGATCGCCACCGCCGCCGTCCAGGCCGTGATCGAACCTGGCTCCACCGGCATTGGCGGCGACGGCTTCGCCCTAGTCTGGTCTGCCCAAGACGCCAAACTCTATGGTCTTAACGGCAGTGGTCGCGCCCCCGCCAAGCTCAGCGCCGACCAGCTGACCACGCCCCAAATGCCCGAACGCGGCCCCTTAAGCGTCACGGTCCCTGGCGTCGTCGATTGCTGGTGGCAATTGCATCAGCGCTTCGGCCAGTTGCCCTGGGCGCAGATCCTGCAACCGGCGATTGCCTACGCTGCCAGCGGCTTTCCCGTGCAGCCAATCGCGGCGCTGGCCTGGTCTGAAGCCGCCCCCCTCTTGGCCCAGACCCCAGACGCTGCCGCTTGCTACCTGCCTGCGCCCCGTCCCGGCAGCATTGCCAAGCTGCCGCGCCTGGCTCAAACCCTGAATACGATTGCCGAGCAAGGCCGAGACGGCTTCTACCAGGGTGCGGTCGCCGCTGAGATCGCCCGCGCCTGCGCCCAACTGGGCTCTCCCCTCAGCCAGGAAGATCTGGCCGCGCACACCGCCACCTGGCAGGAGCCGCTGTCTACCCTCTATCGCGAGGTCACGCTCTATGAGCTGCCGCCGAACGGCCAGGGGCTGGTTGCCTTGCAGATGCTGAATTTCTTGGAGGGCGAAGATCTGGGCCGCTTCGAGCACAACAGCGCCCCCTACCTACACCGGCTGATCGAGGCCAAAAAGCTGGCCTACGCTGACCGCGACGCCTTCTACGGCGACCCCGATCACGAAGCCCTGCCCCTGGCTCGTCTGGTCTCTAAAGACTACGCCCACCAGCGCTGGCGGCAGCTGTTCAATTCGGCCTGCGCCATGCCTGAGCCTGCCCCTGCTGGACCAATCCACCGGGGCGACACCGTGTATCTGTGCGCCGTAGACCGGGAGGGCAATGCTGTATCGCTGATCAATAGCCTGTTCGAGAACTTCGGCTCGGGCTTGGTGGCCGGGGAAACTGGCGTGCTGCTGCAAAACCGGGGCGCGATGTTCTCATTGGAGCCGGGGCATCCCAACTTTTTGGTTGCGGGCAAGCGTCCGCTGCACACCATAATCCCGGCCATGGCCTTTCGCCACGAGAAACCCTGGCTGGTGTTCGGCGTCATGGGCGGTCACCTACAGCCGCACGGGCAAGTGCAGGTCCTGCTCAACCAGCTAGAGTTTGGCATGGACGTGCAGCAGGCAGGCGAAGCGCCCCGCTTTTTCCACGAGCAGGGACCCACTGGCTCTCGGGTCTTGCTCGAACCCGGCATCAGCGCTGAGGTCGCCGCCCAACTGGCCGACCTCGGCCACCCGATCGGCAGCCGTCTACGTCACTTCGGCGGTTATCAGGGCATTGTGATCGATCCCGAAACCGGCGTGCTGGCAGGCGGCTCCGACCCCCGCAAAGACGGCTGCGCTGTGGGCTTTTGAGCTCCAAGCCCTAGCCCCTGAGTAAATGGCTCAGGACGCCGAGCGAGCGGCTTCAGGATCCGAGCAATTTGCTCGGGGCTTCGAGCTTTGCGCTCACAAGTCCGAGCTATTTTCTCCAGTTGCCGAGCCCTGAGCTCAACAGTCCGAGTTCGAGATCGCCGAGTTTGAGCGATGGGCTCGGCTTTTCCAGTCCGGTACTCGGAGCTTCGGGGGTTGGGCTCGATAGCCAGACAAAAAAAGCTCCCTAGCCAATTGGTTAGGGAGCCCAGAGCGTATCAGAAACGCCCGTCTAGCGTCTTCGGCGCTTACTTGGTTTCCGAGAACTCGGCGTCGATCACATCGTCACCGCCCGAGCCTGCGGACTTCTCAGAGCCGCCCCCCGAGCCTGCGCCGGGGTCGCTGCCGCCATCGGGGCCGCTGCCGGTGCCGCCCTCACCCGAGGACGCGGCGCTCTGCTGGTACAGGTTGCTGTTCACCGTGTAGAGCGTCTGCTGTAACTCGGTGGTCAGCGCCGTGATCCGGTCGTTGTTCTCCTGAGTGATCGCCTCGCGCAGATCCTTGATCAGTCCTTCGAGCTTGCTCTTGTCAGCAGCGGGGACCTTGTCGCCCATTTCGCTGAGCTGCTTCTCGGCCTGGTAGGCCAGCGAGTCGGCCTGGTTCTTGGCCTCGATCTTGTCGCGACGATCCTTGTCGGCAGCCGCGTTGCGCTCGGCGTCCTTGACCATGCGATCGACCTCGTCACCGGGCAGGGTTGAAGCGCCGGTAATCGTGATCGACTGCTCCTTGCTGGTGCCCTTGTCCTTGGCCTTCACTGACAGGATGCCGTTGGCGTCGATGTCAAAGGTGACCTCGATCTGTGGCACACCGCGCGGAGCGGGCGGGATGCCATCCAGGCGGAAGGTGCCCAGGCTCTTGTTGTCGTTGGCCATCTCGCGCTCACCCTGGAGCACGTGAATCTCCACATTGCTCTGGCCGTCTACCGCGGTCGAGAACACTTCAGATTTCTTGGTGGGAATCGTGGTGTTGCGGGTGATCAGCTTGGTCATCACGCCGCCCAGGGTTTCGACGCCCAGCGATAGCGGCGTCACATCCAGCAGCAGGATGTCCTTGACCTCGCCCGCCAGCACGCCCGCCTGAATCGCCGCGCCTACAGCCACCACTTCGTCTGGGTTGACGCCCTGGTTGGGGTCCTTGCCCAGGACGCGCTTGACCAGCTCCTGCACGGCGGGGATGCGGGTCGAACCGCCCACCAACACCACCTCGTCGATCTTGGCCTTGTCGATCTTGCCGTCGCGCAGCGCCTGCTCAACCGGGATGCGGCAGCGGTCGATCAGATCCGAGCACAGATCTTCAAACTTGGCCCGTGTCAGGCCCATGTCAAGGTGCTTAGGACCGTCTTGTGTGGCGGTGATGAACGGTAGGTTGATTTCAGTCTGGGTGACGCTCGACAGCTCGATCTTGGCCTTCTCCGCTGCCTCGGTCAGCCGTTGCAGCGCCTGCTTGTCTTTGCGCAGGTCGATGCCCTCGGTCTTCTGAAACTCGGCAGCCAGATAGTCCACGATCTTCTTGTCGAAGTCGTCGCCGCCCAAGTGGGTGTCGCCGCTGGTTGCCAGCACCTCAAACACGCCGTCGCCCACCTCTAGGATCGAGACGTCGAAGGTGCCGCCGCCCAAGTCAAACACCAGAATCGTTTCGTTGCTCTTGCTCTCCAGCCCATAGGCCAGCGAAGCGGCAGTCGGCTCGTTGATGATGCGCAGCACCTCAACACCCGCGATCTTGCCCGCGTCCTTGGTGGCTTGGCGCTGGGAGTCGTTGAAGTAAGCGGGCACGGTCACCACGGCCTGGGTCACCTGCTCGCCCAGGTACTTGCTGGCGTCATCGACCAGCTTGCGTAGCACCTGTGCCGAGATCTCCTCGGGGGCGAACTGCTTGCCAACTGCGGGCGCGTCCACCTTGACGTTGCCGCTGACATTGAGCACCTTGTAGGCGACTTGCTTTGCCTCTTCGGTGATCTCGTCGTAGCGGCGACCCATGAAACGCTTCACCGAATAAAACGTGTTGTCGGTGTTCATCACGGCTTGGCGCTTGGCGATCTGGCCCACCAGCCGGTCCCCATTCTTGGCGAAGGCCACCACAGACGGTGTGGTCCGGAAGCCTTCTGCATTTGCAATGACGGTCGGTTTACCGCCCTCCATCACGGCGACCACCGAGTTTGTGGTCCCCAAATCAATTCCAACTACTTTTGCCATAGGTCCTTCCGGTTCCTGATACGTCTGTCTGGTCCACCGACCAAGTCAAGGGTGATGATTAACAAGACACTCAAGTATTTACACTACCGGCCTCTTGAGGGAAGGCAGGGTTGGTTTACCCGTCCCAGTGGGTGAGGGTTCCCGTACTTGAATGTGCAGTTTTGGAGCGGGCGGTGGGGGGAAACCAGGGAACTAGCCTCCCCCCGTTGCTCAGCACTCAGCCACTGCTCAATTAGCTCTGAGCACCTTCGAGGTTGACTTTGACAACCTTGCGCTTCTCGTCCTCAGCCTTAGGCAAGGTCAGCACTAGAATGCCATCCTTGAACTCGGCCTTCACCTGATCGTTTTGCACCCGAACCTTCAGAGGCACAACGCGGCGGAAGCTGCCATAGCGAAACTCACTGTGCAGAATACCCTTGTCATCGCTGTGCTGTTCCTGGTGATGCTCACCGGCAATCGAGACGGCCTCACGCGACACTTGAATGTCGAGATCCTTAGCGTTCACCCCCGGAATTTCGGCGCGTAGCACAATCGCCTCTGCGGTTTCCTTGAGTTCGATTGCTGGCGTCCAAACGCTCTGCCCGAGGCGCTCGGAGTTGCTCAGACTAGTCACGTCTTCAAACAGCCGATCCATCTGGTGGCGCAAGGTATCAATTTCACGAAATGGTTCCCAACGAACGAGTGCCATGTTAGATCTCCTACGCATCAGATTTAGCCTGAGTAAGGTTTTTAATCACTGCTAACCAACCATCACCAGGGAACACAACTTGCTCTGGCATTTGGTTAGCATGTAGAGTGAACTTTGAAGCATTTGCCCTGACTTCATTGCTCACGTCTCTACTGTAAAAACATGACCGCAGGCGAACAAGGCGGGAACCCGTAAGCGATCGGTAGAGGTCGCCGGCCCCTAGATCAGGGTCGGGTAAATCCGCTAGAGTATACTGTCAGTCAGAGTAGTAAGTTTGTTCTATGAGCCTAAACACTGTGACCCTGGTGGGTCGAGCCGGACGCGACCCAGAAGTGCGCTACTTCGAGTCGGGCAGCGTAGTGTGCAACTTCACCTTGGCGGTCAACCGAGCCACCAGCCGTGACGACCAGCCCGACTGGTTCGATCTCGAAGTCTGGGGCAAAACCGCAGAGGTCGCCGCCAACTACGTGCGCAAGGGCAGCCTGATCGGCGTCAGCGGTGCGCTCAAGTTCGACCACTGGAAAGACAAAACCACCGGCGTCGACCGCTCCAAGCCCGTGGTCCGGGTCGAGCGTCTGGAACTGCTCGGCTCACGGCGGGACAACGAAGCCGCTGCTTCTCCCAGCTACGACGACGAGTTCTAAATTCTTCAATTCACCTGAGCGTACCGCGCATCAACTGTGCATGCGCGGTTGCGGGTGGAGCGTAGCCAGAATCTCGCTTTCGACTTCGCTCAACTCGGCCAATCGCTGGTCAACGGTTGCGCGCTCGAAGGAGGTCTGGGCCAACACCCAGTAGACCCCATAGTGCCGCGCTTCGGAAGCCATCAAGCCGTGGTACAGCTCGCGCAGCTCGGGATCCGACAGATGCTGGGCCAGCAAGCCTAGGCGCTCATGGCTGCGCGCTTCGATCAGGCCCGCGACCAGCAGAGAGTCCAGCCTGCGCTCGGGCTCAGGCTTGCGTACCTGCGCGCTGAGCCGAGCGCCGTAGGGCGGCGCGGACAGAGGACCCAGCGCAATCCCCCGCATTGCCAGGAGCCGGTTCACCTGCTCGAAGTGCTCCAGCTCTTCGCGGGCGATCTGGGTAAGCGCGTAAACCAGATCGGTGCTGGAAGGATAGCGAAACATCAGATTTAGCGCTACCCCAGCTGCCTTGCGTTCACAATGCGAGTGGTCCAAAAGCAGCGTCTCAGGATGGGCGAGCACCAGCGAGAGCCAGGCAGCCGAGGTCGGCTGCTTCAGCGCTTGGATGCGCGGTAGAGGCTCAACTGTCGGCGCACTGCTCATCGCCGGTCCGCAGACTCCCCGTTGGTTGCGTCTTCAAACACGGTCGCCACGCCCTCAATCTGCGGCTCGACAGATCCAGCGAGCGCTGCCGGATTAGGGCTGCTGCTGAGCGTTAGCAACTGGCTGGCTCCCAGCCGTCCAGCTGCCCAGCGGGCGGTCTCTTGCACCTCGGGGTCGGGGTCGTCGAGCGCGTGGGTCAGGATCTGCGCCGCCCGCTGCGACAGGTCGAAGACACGCGTGAGATCACGGATGGCGTTTAGCCGAACTTCTGGGTTCTCATCCTGGAGCGACAACACTAGCGCCCGGTGCATTGGAGCTACCGTGGTCGAGCCGATCTCTGATAGAGCCGCTAAAATCAGGCTACGCAGCTTGGAATCGGAGTCCATCAGCAGGTGAACCAGCGGTTTGACCGCCCGCGAATCGCCCTTCTGGCTCAGCTCCCAGATCGCTTTTTGCCGTCGCTGCCGATCGCCGCTTTGCAGCTCGCTGATCAGTTCCTCTACGACGTCCAAACGGTGCATCTTCACCGAGCTAACTACCGAATCTTCCTGAGTGATCAGGCTGCTGGACTCCCGAGCAGGCTCTGTACTCACGACAGGAGCTGCAACCCAGCTGCCGTCGGTTCGGCGGTGGTTATCTATCAACTGGGCTTCAGGCCCCTGATCCGTGACCGTTACGGCCTGATCGGCAGACTGCTCGGGGCGGCGGCGGCGGGACAGCAGATAGAACGAGGCATTGCCTGCCGTGAACGCCAGCAGCGTCCCTGACACTAACACCAGGGGTGAAACGGACGTCGAATTCGTTGAACGCTCAGAGGCTGACGGTGTGGCGTTGCGCTCGAAAGTCTCCGGAAACGACAGGGCCAGGCTATCCGGGCTGGCCAGAGAGGGAGGAGAGGTAGAGAGGCGGGAGACCGAACGCTCGGCAGGGATTGTGGTCGCCTCGGGTGGCGGTGCAGCATCCTCCGGCAGCGGCAGCGGTGGCAGCTTGATCTGCTGGCCAACCGTCAGGCGCGAAGAGTCGACCCCAGGATTGAGTTTGCGAATCATCTCCTGGGTAGTGCCGTACTGGAGCGCGATTTCCTGAACAGTATCTCCCGCAACAACCACGTGAATTCGAGGCTTACCAGAGGCTTGCAAGGGCTTAGCTTGGTTCGATTGAGTGGGTGCAGACTGTGCTAGGGCTGGAGCCATCAGCTGAAGTTTCAGTCCAATCAGTGAGCGCTCGGGACTAGAACAAACTGCCAGTCCAGCGTAGGTCGCAAGGGCAACAGAGGCAGCAAATGAAAGTCGGTAATGCATACTAGGGGTATTGACCTACATCGCTAGCGCCAGAGGCCTTGAACCCTCTGCCTTGGGGAATTTATGAAGTATCCGTTCCCAGTCAGTGGGTCTATGCGGCCAAAGGCAGTGGCTGTGTGCACTGAGTCCCTGATTTGACTTGCTTGGGAGGACGCTGAAATGTTGAAAACGTTCACTCTCGCCAAGCGGCAGACGTTATCAGTTGATAGCATAGCCCACCTCCCGCAGGTCAGCCACCAGAGGTTGCCAAAGTCACAGCCGGTCTAAGGAATTACTCAGGTATTTGTTCTGCTTGCGAGCGGGCCGACCCCGTAGTTTCCAGGTTGCGCAGCTCGGCTAGGCGGCCACTCAATTCGATTCCAAGGCCAGGCTCGAGCTGAGATGCTCTGGGGGTAGGTGCTCCACCCGGCAGCATTTCTCGCTGGTTCACTAGATAGATGCTCACCAGCGCCAAGCTGACGCCCAGCCACTGCAAGTTCGTGAGCGCCTCGCCGAGGAAGCTCTGGCCGAACAGCAACGCGAAAACTGGAGTCAGAAAAGTCAGAGAACTGAGCGTGGTCAGGTTGCCTTTGGCCGCGAAGTAGAAGAAAAGGCCGTAGGCAGCAGCGCTACCCAGCAAAGCCATGTAGACAATTCCCAGCCAGCCACTGGCGCTCACGTGCTGCCAGGGCTCTGCTTCTAGCCCCCAGGACAAACTAAGCAGCGGCAGCGAGCCCAGGATCATATGCCAGCCCGTCGCCACCACCGGGTCGGCATGGCGGCAGACCGCACGGATCAAAACCGTCCCCACTGCCATCGACAGAGCCGCCAACAACATCAGCCCCTCACCCGACTCAAAGGGCAGTGACACGAGCGGGGCTTGGCCAGACAGCAACCCTTGCCAGAACTCAACCGGCAGGCCAATCAGACTGATGCCGACTACGCCCAAGCCCAGACCCAGCCAGCCCCAGCGCCCGATATGTTCCCCGTACAACCACAGAGCCATCACGGCCACTGCCAGCGGTTGGGTATCGATCATCACCGAGCCCAAGCCGGCTCCAGTGCGAGTTAGCCCTTCTACCAGAAAGCCTTGAAACAAGGTACCGTCTACCAAACCGAACAGGATCACCCAGCTCCAGGCTCGCCAGCCCCGCAGCGGTGGCCTGCCAGCCACCATGGCCACCGCCAGCAACACTAGCCCCGCAGGCAGCAGACGCATCCCGCCCAAAAACAGCGGCTGAGTCTGGGGCATCACCCCTTTCATTACCACCATCGTTGTCCCCCACAAAAAGAAGGGGGCAAAGACCAAAATTTGTTGCCAGGAGAGCGTCAGGCGGTTCTCAGGCTGAATCTGCATTGGTTGGTTGACCCAGAATACGAGGAGACGGGGAACGGAAATCGGACAGCTCCCCAGAAGACAAGGTGTGTGTACTTATATTAAGGGTTCTCAGCAAGGATCGCACAATTACCTGAGCTGTTTGGAGCGCGACAGCTGGAGTACCTGAGCGGGTACTTTCGCCTTGGGTCTTGCAGGCGGCAGACTGGGACTACCACCCACGCTTAGGGGCTCAACCATGACCATACCAGTCAAGGCCTTTTGTCGCTCGGGATTTGGTCAGTTCACCTGCAAGATTTCTGGAGCGTGGCCGGAGGCTATTTCTGGCCACTTGTTTGTGGTAGGCCCCCAGCATCGTCCGCAACAGCTTCACCTCTTTGTTGGGGCGGCGGCAGTGGTGCGCTGGGATCTGCAAGCGCAAGGCGATCAGCTTCAGGTTCACAGCGCGCCCTTGCGCACCTGGGACAGTTTCTGGCAGCGCGTGTTGCCCTTCATCTGGCGAGGGGGCTTTTTTCCGATGCGCAGCAGCTTTTTGGGCACGGCGGAGATCGCCAATACTGCTGTGGTCAACCTGAACGGGCGGGCGCTGCTGACCGCTGATGCGGGGCGCTACTGGGAGATTGATCCACAGAGTCTGGAGACGATCACGCCGGTGGGCTATTTCGATGAGCATGTGGTGACTGCGCCGGGGCTGGCGTTTCCCATGCTGATGAACACCGCCCACCCTTTTTATGACCCGAACCAGCAGCAACTGATTAGCTGTGAGCTGAGGGCTAGGCCGCGTCTGGAGAACTTTTGGGACATGGTCTGCCGCGCCTATCTGGTGCTTTGGGATGGGCAGGGGCCGCTGCAACACTGGCAGATCGACGGCGTGGAACTGGACGGCTGCCCGCACTCGGTACTCGTGACCGAGGGCTGTGTGCTGGTGCCGGATGTGTCGTTTCAGGTAGGCTTTGGCACCTTGATGGGTCTGAATATCCCGCTGCCACACCCGCATCCACACACGCAGCTGCACATTGTGGATCGTAGCGAGCTGGTGCCGGAGAAGCGCACCGTGCCCGGTCGGCTGGTGACTTTTCCGGGCGATAGCTTTCATTTTTTGTGGAACTATCGACACAGCGCTGAGGCTGAGATGCAATTGTGCGCGGTGCAGCAGAGCACGATCAGCCTGGTGCAGGCGATTGAGGCCAATGACATCCGCCACTTCAGCGGCAAGCGCTATGAGTCTGAGTACTGGGGCTTGCCCTGGATGTTTGCCTTTGATCCCGGCACCTTGCGCAAGGTCAGGCTGCGCTTGGATCCGCAGGATACGCGCCTGGTGAGCTGCGAGCGTCTCGTGCATCCGGGCTGGTGGACCACGATGTTCGGCACGGCGGATCCGCGTGAGCAGTTCAGCGACCAGGGCTATTCGGCGATTTATCAGGGCTACGCCGGGTTTACTCGGGACCTGATCAGCCGTCGCCAATACCTACAGTTTCGTGATCATCCCAACCGGCTGTTGCACGATGAGCAGCTGCCACTGGCCGATTTGCCCTCGGTTCTGGCCCGGATTCCGCTGGATGAGAACTGGGATCACCTGACCTCGGAGTTGTGCGCCGAGCGCTCAGAGCATCCTGAGCGTCCGTTGGCCAGTTTGGGCCGCGCCCATCTGGATTTTTATGTGTTTCCAGACGGGCATCTGCTCAATGCGGTGCAGTTTGTGCCGCAGGGGCCGGGCTATGTGTTCACCACGGTGCTGGTGGCGGAGCGTCTGGAAGCCTGGCTGTTCGCGGCGGGCGATCTCAAGAACGGGCCATTGGCGCGGGTCAGCTTACCGGAGGGAGTGCATTTCGGGTTTATGCTGCACTCCGAGCACTTCGCTAGCCTCGATGCCGAGCGGCAGTCGGGCTATCGGGTGCGACGGCTGCAAGGGGCGGTGCGGACCCTGACCCGGCTGCCGCTGCGACCCATCAAGGACATGCTCAGCATCAACTGGAAGCGCCTGACTGGACGCTATCGCTGAACCTGGACTCAGGGGGCAGCTCCAGGGCCTGCGGCCCCAGCGTGCGGCACTGAGCCTGTTGCCGCAGCAGATGATCGCAGAGGACCAGCGCCACCATCGCCTCGACCATAGGCACGGCGCGAGGCAAGACGCAGGGGTCGTGGCGGCCTTTAGCGGCGAGGGTGGTCTCGCTGCCGTCGCAAGTCACGGTGGCTTGGGCTTGGGCGATCGTGGCTGTGGGCTTGAAGGCGACGCGCAAGACAATCGTCTCGCCGTTGGAGATGCCGCCCTGGATGCCGCCGGAGCGGTTGGTGCGGGTGCGGGTGCGGCCCTGGTCGTCGCGGTAGAACTCGTCGTTGTGGGCTTTGCCGGTGAGTAGGGTGCCTGCAAAGCCGGAGCCGATTTCAAAGCCCTTGCTGGCGGGCAGGGACATCAGGGCTTTGGCCAAGTCGGCTTCTAGCTTGTCGAACACGGGCTCGCCCAGTCCGGGCGGCACCCGACGCGCCACGCACTCGACCACGCCGCCAATCGAGTCGCCCTGGCGACGGATCTGGTCGATGCGCTCGATCAGGCGCTCGGCCAGCTCAGGATCGGGGCAACGCACGATGTTGGCTTCGACTTGGGCACGGCTGACCTGCTCCGGGTCCACATAGGCTTCGAGGTCTTGGATGCGGCGGACATAGCCGACGATCTCGACCCCGGCCACCTGCTTTAGGATCTTTTGGGCGATGGCTCCGGCGGCGACGCGGCCAACGGTTTCGCGGGCCGAGGCGCGACCGCCGCCCTGCCAGTTGCGGATGCCGTATTTGGCGTCGTAGGTGGCGTCGGCATGGGAGGGGCGGTACTTGAGCGCCATCTCGTCGTAGTCCTGGGAGCGGGCGTCTTGGTTGCGCACTAGTAGCGAGATCGGCGTGCCCAGGCTCAGGCCTTGAAACACACCGGAGAGGATTTCGCAGCGGTCTGCTTCCTGGCGCGGCGTGGTGATGCGGCTCTGGCCAGGGCGACGACGGTCGAGTTCGGCCTGGATCTCTTCGACGGAGATCGCCAGGCGGGGCGGGCAGCCATCGATGACCACGCCCACACCACCGCCGTGGGACTCACCATAGGTGGTGACGCGAAACAGGTGGCCGAAGGTGCTGCTCATGGCATCTAGAAGGTAGATCAAACCGCTCTCTCATTGTGCCTGGCGCAGGTTGCTGATTTTTCCTCTGTCTTAAATCAATGGCTTAACCAATGGCTTATCAACGTATTTCTGTGATTGGCACCAGCGGTTCGGGCAAAACGACGCTGGCTCGACAGCTCTCGCAGGCGCTGCACCTACCCCATGTCGAGCTGGATGCTCTCTACTGGGGTCCTAACTGGACCCCAACCCCAATCGACCCGTTCCAGGCGCGGGTCATCCAGGCGCTGTCTGGCGACCGCTGGGTGGTAGATGGCAACTACAGCAAGGTGCGGCAGATGGTTTGGAGGCAGGCGGATACAGTCGTCTGGCTGGACTATTCCCTAGCCGTGGTTCTGGGGCGGTTGACGCGGCGAACCTTGCAGCGAATGGTGCGCCAGGAGGAACTCTGGAATGGCAATCGCGAACCCTGGCAGCGGTTGTTCAACCGTGACTCGATCTTGCTATGGGCGCTGAGCACCTATGGCAAAAGGCGACGCGAATACCCACAGTTGCTGAGTCAGCCTGAACACGCTCACCTCAGGGTTGTGCAGCTGCGCTCTCCTGAGGCGACCCGGCAGTGGCTGTCGAATCTCCTCTGAGCCCCGGTGGGACGCTTGCCGACAAGTGTCGCCATGAGTCCCACCGGTCTGCAGCCTTCATCCCACCGTCTAGAACACTCGTCCCACCGTCCAGAAAACTAGTCCCACTGCCTAGAACACTCGTCCCACCGGTCTGCAGCATTCGTCCCACCGGTGTCGGCAAGCGTCCCACAGTCTGGAAAACTGGTCCCACTGCTCAGAAAACTCATTCCAGGCTGGTGCCGTCAAGCTGCGAGACTAGGACTTTGTCGACCCGGTTGCCATCCATATCCATCACTTCGATGCGCAGACCACCCCATTCAAAATAGTCAGCGGAAGAAGGAATATCGCCCAGGTACATCGTGATGAAGCCGCCCAAGGTCTGGTAGCTCTCTCGCTCCTCGCCGGGCAAGGCATCGAGATCGAACAGTTCTTTGAATTCGTCTACCAGTAACAGCCCATCCAATAACCAGGAGCCATCCTCGCGCTGCACCACCATCGGTTCTGTCTGCTCACCAAGCGCCGGGATATCCCCGACAATCGCCTCCAAGACATCGTTGAGTGTGGCCAATCCCTGCACCACGGCATACTCGTCCACCACCAGCGCAGTGTGCATGCCAGTCTCCTTGAACAATTCCAGCACCTTCAACCCCGGCGTGTTTTCCGGGATCACCAAGGGCTGGCGCAAATAAGCTTCCAGGTCCAGCGGCTGCCCGGCACTGGTACTGGTAAACAGATCCTTGAGCTGCACAATCCCCACCACGTTGTCGAGATCGCCCCGGCAGACCGCGAACCGGGAGTAGGGGCTGTTGATAATGGTCTGGCGGTTCTCTTCTGGGGAATCATCCAAGTCCAGCCAGATGATTTGCCGACGCGGCGTCATCAGCGCCGTCACCCGTCGGTCGCCCAGGCGAAAGATCCGCTCCACCATGTCTTGTTCGGCTTCCTCAAACATCCCGGCCTGAGTGCCCTGCTCGATTAATAGTTTGATCTCTTCTTCGGTGACCGGTGGCTCGGTTGATTCCTCAACGCCCAACACCCGCAACAGCATCTCAGTGGAGATGCCCAACAGGTGAACCACGGGAGCCGCAAGCTTGGATAGAGTTTGCATCGGCAGCGCGATCGCCGAGGCAATCCGCTCCGGGTTGTTCAGCGCCAACCGCTTGGGGGCCAGTTCACCCACGACCAGCGACAGATAGGTAATGATCACCACTACAATCCCCAGACCCAGCCCCTCGCTATAGGGGGCCAGCTGGGGAACCCGATTCAGGAGTTCTGCCAGCTTCTCCGCGATCGTGGCCCCGCCGAAGGCCCCCGCCAGAATGCCGATCAGCGTGATCCCTATCTGAACCGTGGAGAGAAAGTGATTGGGGGCATTGGCTAGCTCCAAAGCCGCCTGTGCCTTAGCATCGCCCTCGCTCGCCAGTTGTTGCAGTCGCGCCTTGCGGGCTGAGACAATGGCCATCTCCGACATCGCAAAGACACCGTTGGCCAAGATCAAAAGCAGAACCAGCAGAATCTCAAGAAAAACGCTAGACATTTTATAGAGTTACTGACTTGCTCCAACGCTCTTGGGGTTCAGCCATCCGAGCAGCCCAACTGCCAAACGGGGGCAGATTGAGGCAAAAATCTAGAAGCATGACGGGTTCTCAAGATCAATATTTAGAATACCAGCAGTGGAAAAATCTCTGCTATCCCCCCAAAGAGGATCAGACACGAGACCTGAAGCTTGGGGTAGCAATCGGAACCTAGTACCACCGTGGGATGCTTGCTGCCAAGTGCGGTGAGGTGCCTCCACGGGTTTGCACTGAGGGGTGCAGTTTCAGAGCAAGCACGCCAGGTGCCTGCAAGCAAGAGCTTGGGGCGACACAATGGGTGGCGAGACCTGAGCCAAAGTTTAAGATGCTCTTGTTTGGCAAGCCAAGACTGATCCAGAGATAAAAGTGAGCAAAGATGAGTTTGACTATAAGCTCGAGCTTCTATTAAAAGAAATCAATCTGCTTCAGACTTCTTCAGAAACGAATTGATGACTTTGATGCAATGCGCTTCCAGAATTGCAAGTTTTCTCCAAAGCGCTGAACTTTCGCAAGCCATTGGCTAACGCCGGTCCACTAACTTGGCAATCCCGGATGTGGTGGTGCGCTTGGGGCAACCGGGTACCGGCAAGCGCAAGGACGAGATAGACCCCTGACACGGTTGCCAGCCGATGGTAGTCCTCGACACTCAGAAAGGCGCAGTTCCAGACGCATGATGTGGTTGCACACGGTCAGTCTCAGGATGCCAACAACAGAAAAACCTGCCTAACCCCCAAATATTGAGTTGGCGCGACGCCCAGATGCTGGGTTAGCTATAGATGAACGATGAAACGTCGCGACCTCCCCACGCCTGGCAGCGTCGATGCCAGCCTCACGGGAAGCCTCGCCAGCCGTCGCCCCTACCCCCTCTACAATCTATGACCACGCCTGCTGATGCGCCTCTGCCTCGGTCCCCTAATCGCCGCTGGGGTCCGCTTGCCAAACTCACCCTGCTCACCGCTGTGCTGGGTAGCCTGGGGCTGGGTTTTCAGCTGCAATACCAAATCCGCACGGACTTAAAACGAGACCTAGTCTGGTACCGCTACGGCGCACCACCGAGCCTGCACAACCAGGCTGAGCGCTGGTTCCCCCTGACCTATCCGCTCTTGGCCCACTGGAGCCAGTCCGAGGACCCGGCCCGAAGCGGTTACGCGCTGCAGGTTTTGCTGCGCCATGGCCAGCCCTACACGAGCGCCTGGCTGGAGGAGCGACTGAAGCACAATCGCAGTGGCAGCGACTTTTCCCAGGCGATTCGGGACCCGCTGACCGGCAAAACCTTCGAGGACTGGCAGCAGCTGTTTGGTCTGGATCAGCCTGCGCCACGCCAGCGACTGATCCAGCTAGCGATTGCCAACCTCAAGGACCAGCCCACCTGGCAGCAGTTCAACGCCGATTTCTTGAATACGCTCACCAGCGAGGGCCTGGGCAACCGAGTCTGGCCGCAATTGCTGGCAGCGGCTCAGTCTGCTCCCCCAGCGCGGGCGCGGGTGCTGCTAGAGCTGTTCCCCTACGATTTTGAGGGCCTGCCCTCCAACTTGGCCCAACAGGTGCGAGCCCTGAGAGCCAACCTGCCGCCAGACCCAGACCAGAGCAACACCTGGGACGCCATTGAGCAGTTTCGCAGCCTGACCAACCCCACACCACAGAGCGTGCTGGCCTTCTACCAAACGCTCTCGCTGGCACAACAACAGCTGCTGCTCAGCCAGATGCCCACCACCGCCACGGGTCTGTCGCCCTCGGCGCGACTGCTGCTCGACCAGGTGGTGCGAGCGGAGAACAGCCCCAACCGGATTCTGGCCGCCGCCGTTCTGCTCAGCCAGAACGATCCTCGGGGTCGTGAGATCCTGGCCGGGGTGGTCGATGGCGATCTCCAAGCCCTAAACTCCGTCCAGTCTGACTATCTGCTGCTGTTGCAGGTGGCGCAGGCGTTCCCTGATTCGCGCTTCAGCCGCGCCTGCCGCGAGTACGCCGCGATCCGGGGCGGCACCTACTTTGGCGATTACCGACCGACGGTCGGTGACGATTGGCACGAGGTCCAGCGACGCTTGCCCGCCGCCAGCGAAGCTGCTCGCTGGCGGGGCTGGCTGGCCGACTATCCAGACCATCCGGGGGCCGATGACGCGGGCTACTGGCTAGGACGCAGCTTGGAGTGGCAGGGGCAACGCGTCGAGGCGCTGCAACAGTTTGCCAATTTGTTGGCCACGCCCACGGGCGATGGCGACATGCAGTCTGCGATTCGCGATCGCTTCCTGTTGCTGCTCGATGTCGGCACGACGGCTCAGGAGCTGGACCAATTCCTCAAGGCCAATGCCCAGCATCCTCTGGCACCTGTGGTCCGTTACGCGCTGGCCCTGCACCTGGCTCGCAGTCATGCTTACGACCAGGCGCTGGCCCTGAGCGAGGGGTTGGCGCTCGCCGATCTCAGCCAGCAGTATTTGGGCGCTGGCTCCCTGGGCGAGTCTGGTCAGAATGCGAGCGAGATTCAGACGGCATTTGAGGCGCAGCGTCAGCGCTGGCGGCACTTGAGCCAGTGGCTGCCTCTCGATACGCCGCAGAAACGCTATGCGCTGGCCTCGGCCTGGGCGGCTGAAGACGGCTGGAAGAATGGCTACCTGGTGTTTTACAACGGCAGTCGCACTGCTCAGCTGGCCTTCGGCATCTACTCGAACGACGCACGCGACAACACCGAGATCGCCGATGGCTATCGCCGCGCCAATGCCAATGTCGTGGCCCTGGCCTTGCTCTGGCCGCTGTTGACAGGGCCAAATCCGCCCGCCGAGCTGGTCGAGAAGAGCCGCTATTTGCAAGTCGCCCTGCTGTACCGCCAGTTCATCAGCTATCCGCCGCCTGAGACCGAGGCCATGCACCCGCTGCCCCAGTTTGCCGCAGGCGTGGGCGCGGACGCCAGCCTCTACACGCCTGCCGCCGATCCCTATGCCCCCCCGCCCAGTGACCCCTACTACTTGGCGTACCGGGCGAATCGGGAACGGGAAGCCTGGTACGTGCGCCAAGCCATAGACGCGACCCACCAGTTGCTGGCCCAGTTTCCCCAAAGCCGCTTTGGCGACGATGCGCTGCTGTCGCTTTACGAAATGAGCGGTGATGCCCGCTTCCTGGACCAACTGCTGGCGCGCTTCCCCCAGGGCGACCGCGCTGAGGAAGCCCGTGCGGCTCGCTTTGTCGCTCGCCATGCGCCGGATGGGCAGCCCTGGCCGCTGCCATAGCAAGATCAGCGTCTGGCAGCTTCAGAATCAGTCTGAGCAGGTCTCTCGCAAGCTTACGCACCCGTCGCGCAAGTTTCCGCCCCATGCCAGCTTGGGCTCGCCCAAGCGCGACAAGTTGCCGCACGAGCACGACAAGTTGCCGCACGAGCACGACAAGTTGCCGCATGAGCCCGACAAGTTGCCGCTGAAGGGCGGCCTGTGCCGTCTCAGCCCCAGCAACTCCAGACAGAGTAACCGCCATTACAGCCGTTCTGAAGCGGCCAATCTGAAACTCGGCAACCTGGCTCGCTGAGTTGCGGGTGAGGCCCACGCTTGCCCGCCTTGCATTGCAGACCACTCAAAAAGCCGAAGTCTAACGCGGGGATCGATCAAGCGCTAGGCTAAAACCTAAGCGCGTTGGAGATTGGTGCCAATGACTGCCCCCTCTACTGAGCGGCAATTGCTGAAGATTCTGATCGGAGCGGCCTGGCTGGACGGTCGAGTGCAACCGGAGGAGCGACAGTACCTCTACCGTCTGGCTCAACAGCAGGGGCTGGCTGAGGATCCCGAGATCAAGCCCTTGCTCTACGAACTCCGGCCCGTGCGCAAGCGCGAGTGCTACGAGTGGGTACAGGCCTACATCGGCGAGCACCCCAGCACCGCCGCCTGTCAGGACCTGCTCGAAGCGGTCAGTGGGCTGATCTACAGCGATGGCGAAATCGCCGCTGAGGAAGCCCGCCTGCTGTGTTCCATTCAGCGCAGCGCCGACTCGGGTCCAGCGGAGCACTTTTACGAGAGCCTGGTGCACAACGTGCGGGCGCTCTATCAAAACTGGATCAGCAATCTGCCCCGCTAAAAGTTGGCTGTGAATCACTTGAATCGCCCGCATACCCCGCGTCAAACCCCGCACCAAACTGCCTCTGGACCGGCTGAGCGGTTTCGATTTTGGCAGGTCAGCCTGGGAGATGACCTTGAGCTGCTACAGGCGACCTTGAGGACCCACACCTACGCGCGGCATGCGCACGAGGGCTATGCAATCGGCGTGACCGAACGCGGTTCTCAAGCCTTTACCTGCCGAGGAGAGCATTGGTGTACGCGCCCTGGCTCTGTCCTGGCAATCAATCCGGAGGAAGCCCACGACGGCTGCTCAGCGGTCGAGGAGGGCGTGACCTACCGGATGCTATATCTGCGCACAGAATTCTACCAACGCTTACTCGACGAATTCAGAGAGCAGCTGCCCAACCCTCCTTTTTTCCAATCGCCTGTGTTTGCAGATGACGAGCTGGCGGGTCACTTGCTGGCCCTGCATCGCTCTTTAGAGGGGCCAACGGGGCGGCTAGACCAAGAGTCGCAGCTAGTCGAAACGCTGGGACAGTTAGCACAGCGGCATGCGAACGCACTGCCAACACCGGTTGATCTGCGGCTGCACCAACGGGCCGTTAGGGTTGTTCGAGATTACTTGCACGCGCACCTTGCGGCGGACATCTCGCTATCCGAGTTGGCTGCCTTGGTGGGGATGAGTCGCTTTCACTTGCTACGGGTCTTTCGCGGAGAGATGGGATTGCCGCCGTATGCCTATCTCACGCAGCTGCGCTTACGCAAGGCCAAGCAGCTTTTGCGCTCAGGCGAGTCTGCGGCCAGCGTAGCCACTGCCGTGGGTTATGTGGACCAGAGCCATCTGATCAAGCGCTTTAAGGCGGCCTACGGAATTACGCCCGGCCAACTGGTTGAAAATGCTTATGCTGGGTATCACAAGCACAATAACTGCAATTCCAAGTGTCTGCGATCACCAAGGCCAGATATTTTGTAACCTGTGCTGGTTCTCAAGTATTGACGTTAGTCAAATTAGTTCTTGCCTTACTGTTCTCTGACAATTGGATTTACCAAACTTGGAAACTAGATTGCACGTCTAGTACATGCGCTCTTTGGTCTTCGCCTTGTACTTTATAAATCAGGAACTAACCCAGCGCTAACCCACTAGGTGACACGAGGAGACCGAAGAAGCTGCGAATTCTCGCACCGAGTACCTCCTCTTTTTAAGCGAAGCCTCAGTTCCTTGCTCAACTCTGGTCGAGATTGCTCAATCTCTGCCGTCTTTCGTTCGGTTTTGGACTCTCAACTACTACCTCCCAGGAGCATTACTGATGAACGCAAAACAGGCGTTGGCTTTCGTTGCGCTAACCGGTACCTTCACCGGTCTCCTCACTCCGCTCTCCTCCTCCTCGGTTAACGCTGCCCCCCAAGTGCAAGCCACCACCAAGACCGCAGTTCCCAGCTCTGGCAACACGAGCCTCAACAGCCCTACCCTGCGCTCCGCGACCGCCGCTGCTGCGGTTGACCAATACTGGACGTCGCAGCGCTTGAGCACCGCTCTGCCCACCGTTCCGCCTCGGGTTGCGAACCCCCGATTGGCCCGATTGGCACCTCAACAGCGGGTTGCTGCTCCCACCAGCCCGATAGTGAGCGCTCCAGGCGGTGCCCCAGCCTCGGCTCTGACCAAAGAACTCGCTAACCAGGTAGCCAATGGCCTCAAGAGCCTCGGCGTGCCCCAGCCTCTGGTCGGCAGCTTCATCAGCTACTTCGTGTCCTACACCGACTACACCAAGTACCCCAATAGCACCGTCGGCAAGCTGTTCTTCGTCCACGGCGGCAACGGCGGCAACTATGTCTGCTCTGCCTCAGCGGTCAACAGCACCAACCAACGTCTGATCATCACTGCGGGTCACTGCGTCTCAGATGGGGCGGGCCGATTCCACCGCAACTTCCTGTTCATCCCAGCCTATCGGCCCGACTTGGCACCAACCGAGCCGTTCCGGCGCTGGACCACTTGCGGCGTATACGTGCGCACGTCCTGGCACACCAGGCGTGACTTCGGGCAAGACATGGGAGCGCTCAAAGCCTGCGACCAGGGCACCCAACGTCTGCACAACACCACTGGCTATCTGGGCTATGTCGCCAACGCATCGCGCAGCCAGACCTGGCGGGCCTTTGGCTACCCGGCGGCAGCGCCCTTCAACGGACGGCGCATGGTGGCCTGCCTCGCCAGCCTGTCGATCACCGATAGTGCCTTCTCACCGGCAACCAATGGCATCGGTTGCAATATGACCGGCGGCTCGAGCGGCGGCCCCTGGATCCTGCGCTATGCCCAGGGTGTTGGGGGAGCAGTCAACCAGATCAACGGCTTGAACAGCTATGGCTACGGCAGCCTGCCCAACACCATGTTCTCGCCCTACTTCGGCAATGAGTTCCTGAGCCTGCGCAGCTTCGCGATTGCCAGTGGCTCGTGAGGCTCTGCCTTGAGCGCGTAATCTCGCCTCCAACGGCTTGACCTCGCGGCATGGCTCAGACTCTGTAATCCCTTAGGCACAAGTCTGAGCCGTGCCTTACTGGCACATTGACCCCCCACACCGCCTCTTCCCCCCAGCGCTTGCAAGAAAACCATGCAGCCGTCTACTCCCCAACCTTCGGTCTGGCAGCAACTCAGAAGCAATCAACTGACTTGTGAACAGGCGCTAAATCTCCTGGTTGACCCGCAGGGCAACCTAAACCAGGACCGGCTTGACCCAGAACTGAGCCAGCGCTTCGCTCAAACCTTAGCCAACCGCCCCCAGCCACATCCCGTCATCCCCCTGCTCCTGTGGTGCAACTGCTACTACCTGGGCTCCCCCACCGTCCCCAGCCCCGAGGTCCTGCGCCAACTCGCTCACGCTACTGACACCCAGATCCAGATCGTTGCGCTCAGCGAAAAGAGCTACCGCGCCTGGTTCTATGGCCAGAAGCTTGACGCCAACCGCATCAGCGCCGCGCCGCTGGTCAATCCAATGACCGGCGAACAGGAACAGGAGAATATCAGCGAAGTCACCGAACTGTCCCTGGCCAAAGCGGGCGACCAGATCGGTCGCATCCGCACGATCATCTCGGGCGCGCTGCGCAATCGGGCTAGCGACATCCATTTAGAGCCCACTGCCGAGGGCCTGCGCGTGCGCTATCGCATCGACGGCATCCTACGCGATATCACCACCCTGCCGCTCGACTTAGGCCGCAAAGCGATCGTCGCCCTCAAAGTCATGTCCAATATGGACATCGCCGAAAGCCGCCGCCCCCAAGACGCGCGTATCGGCGAAAACTACAGCGTGGACCCCAACCTGGAACTGGGCCTGGACATGCGGGTGAGTACCCTGCCCTGCGTGGGCGGCGAAAAAGCGGTGATCCGCCTGCTGCCGCGCCAGAACAGCTTCAGCCAGATCAACGGCCTAGGCTTCACGGAAACCACCCTCGCCATCTACACAACCTGGCTGCAGCAGCCACAGGGCTTAATCATCTTCACTGGCCCCACCGGCTCCGGCAAAACTACCACCCTCTACACCAGCCTGCAAGCGGTTGCAAAGGAGCAGGTCAACGTGGTGACGGTCGAGGACCCGGTGGAGTATGTTCTGCCACGCATCACCCAAACCCAGGTCCATGAGGCCGCAGGCATGACCTTCGCCGTGGGGCTGCGAGCGATCCTGCGCCAAGACCCAGACATCGTGATGGTCGGCGAGGTGCGCGACAACGAAACTGCTGAGACCGTGGTGCGGGCCGCCCTGACCGGACACTTGGTGCTGACCACCATGCACACCAATAACGCCATCAGCACCCTCCCCCGCCTCAAAGACATCGGCCCTGACCCTGGGCTGATCAGCGATGCGCTGCTGGGCGTGGTGGCCCAACGCCTGGTGCGCCGGGTTTGCCCCCATTGCAGCGAGCCCTACCAGCCTACTGCTGCTGAACTGCAGGCCTTGGGCATCGAGCGCGAACAGGCGCAGCCAGACGCCTGGCGGCGCGGGCGCGGTTGTCGCCAGTGTTTCAATTCTGGATACCAGGGCCGCGAGGCGATTATCGAGATGTTAAATGTAGATGATCGGGTTCGGCAGGCCATCTATGAGGGCACGATGACGCACCTGCATCGCCATCTAGATGAAACGAATTTTGCGTCGTTTCGCACGGCTGCGATTCACAAGGTCACCACTGGTGTCACCACTGTGTCCGAGATTCTGCGCGTGTTGCCTCACAGTGCAATGTCCCACCGAACCTATGAGGGATCGGGATCGCGCAACAAACGGCTCAAACTGCTGAGCCCAGCAACTCAGCGCCAGCCAGCCAGCCAGGAACAGTCCTGGGTTCGCGCCAAGAGCTAGTGCCAGCGGCTCAGACTTTGGGCAGATTGCAAACCCATCCGCTTCAAGGATTAGTCCAAGAATCAAGGAGTACGCAACGATGTCTAGACTCTATCTACTTGCAGCAGTCGTCCTAGCCGCCGCGCTCGGCATCTTCATCTGGACCCGAGTCAACGCCCAAGTCCAGGCCAAAACCCAAGCTCCGCCAGCTTCCGGCAACCAGATGACTCAAAACTCTCCAGCGACTGACGCTGCTGAATACTGGACGCCCGAGCGCCTGCGCGACGCCCAGCCCCCCACGCTAACGCGCCCAGGTGCGCCGGAGCCCAATACAGTCGGGCAGAGCGTCGAGCCCTCCCAGGCTGCTCAAACCGAGCAATATTGGACCCCGGAGCAAATGCAGAACGCGCAGCCGCTACCGCTGACGCGCCCCGGCTCACCTCGGCCAGCACCTCCATCAGAGCCGCCTCACCCACCCACGAGCGGTCCTTCCAGTGACCGCCAGTAAGTCACTGTCACCCTTCATCCATCGTGCAACCGGTTGACCGCAGGGGTGCAAGGCTCTGCATGGGTGTCAACTCAAGGCAATTGGCAACGAATTAGGGAACGGATGGGCAACCGCTCCCTAATCCGTTCTCGATCTGCTGCCCACTGGGTCGGCTCGCTGTGGTTCCGACTCGCTGGCCACTCGGCCTGCCGAGCCTGCCACTCGCAGCATTCGGCTGAGCACTCGAAGCGTCCAGTCTGCAACTCGGCTCTGCGAGCAAATGGCTTGAACTTCCGAGCCATTTGCTCGCCTTTCCCAGCTTGGCGCTCGGCAGAGCGAGTGCCGGACTCGGAGTTTGGAGCTGATTGCTCGACCTGCCGGGCTGAGAACCCGACGCTCCGGGCTCGGAGCTTGGGAAGAGCAGTTTTGCGTGGCAAGGCCAGGGAAGGGGTAGCGACACCAAGGCCAGGAGCCGCTGACCCAGCAAATCTGGGGCGCTTCAGCCTAAGTTGACTCCAACGAAGGCTCTGCACCCCTGTCTAATTCGCTCGCAGTTTGGTGGGATCTTCGATCGATTCCAGGGCCTTGAGCAGATCTACCGCTGAATGATAAGCCTCATCGGTTAGCTGGCTGCACTCTTCGGGACTGTCCGCCAGACCGTCAACTAGTAAGCCGAGTGAGCCGATCATCGAGTTGAGCCGAGTCCGGATCTCGTAGGAAACTTCCATCGCCTGATCATGATCAGCTTTCGGAGTGTCCGGCTTGCCCTTGTCAGAGAACTGCATAGAGTAGAGGCGCGTGTAGTAGCCGCCCTTATTGAGCAGTTCGGTGTGGGTACCCACTTCGACCACACGCCCCTTGTCTAACACGGCAATTTGGTGGGCTTTCTGCACCGTCGAAAGGCGATGGGCGATCACCATCGTGGTGCGCTCTTTGCTGAGTTCATCAATGGCCTGTTGCACCAAACGCTCTGAAACTGTATCCAGAGCGCTGGTTGCTTCATCCAGGATCAGAATTTCGGGGTTCTTCAGCAGGGCGCGGGCGATCGCAATGCGCTGTCGCTGGCCACCTGAGAGCAGCACACCTCGGTCACCGATTTGCGTTTCAAAACCCTTGGGAAGTTGCATGATGAAGTCATAGGCATTGGCTCGTTTGGCCGCTGAGAACACCTCATCGTCCGTCGCATTCTCCCGCGAATAGGCGATGTTGTAGCGAACTGAGTTATTAAACAAGAACGTGTCTTGACTCACGACCCCCATCGCTTTTCTGAGCGCCGATAAGTCATATTGGCGCAGGTCGATTCCATCAATGGTGATTCGCCCTTGCGTGGGGTCGTAAAATCTGGGTAGGAGGTCGGCCAAGGTTGACTTGCCTGCGCCGGACGCTCCCACTAGCGCCAGCGTCGTCCCCCGAGGCAGGCTCAGGTTCACGTTTCTCAGCGCCATCTCCTCATGATCCGGGTAGGCGAAGGTTACCTCTTCAAAGCGGATTCCCTCTTTGAGCTGCGTGTAGGGAATCGGGCCACTGGCCATGAGCGGTTTGTTGTCTCGCTGCAGGAAGTCAGCCACGATTTCAACACTGGGTAGAGCGTTGGCAAAGGACCCCCGAGCCCCATTGAGCTGACCGACCACCGGCATCAGGCGGAACAGAATAAACAGGTAGGGCAGCAGCACGGCTGAGAGAGCATTGAGCTGGTTCGAGAAGACCAGCCGCCCGACCCAAACGATTGCCAACAGGGCGATGATACCGCTCACCTCATTGACAGGCCCAATCAACGCCGAGTTCGCCTGCGACTGATACTCCGCTTTTTCGCGCTGGAGAATCAGTTGCCTCAGCCGCTGAAACTCTGCTTGCTCATGGCTAACAGTCTTGACCAAGCGGATACCGGTGAGCAGTTCGTACAGGGCAATTGAATAATCTCGCGAGGTTTCTGATAAGCGCTGCCCAAAATCCTTAGAACGCATAATTGAAAATTGATTGACCAGAGCAACCAGCGACAAAGCAGCGGTTGCGGCCAGAGTGAGCTGCCAGGATATGGATATTAGTAAAGCTAAGAAAATTAAGATAGTAAGAACCGTGGTGAACATCTGGATCAAAATCCGGATCGCCTGAGCGGTCCGGTTGACCTCACCGCCGATCTGGTTGGTCAGATCGCCAATTTTTCGCTTCGCATAAAAGTCTAGATCGACTTCCAACATCAGCATCAATCCTTCCTGCCGGATGCCATTGGTGAGCTGGCGCGACAGGTGACCATTGGCGAGCGAACTGGCATAGGCCGCCGCGTTTTTTAAGATGATGGCCAACAGAATGCCGCCGATCATCAGCGTCAGCCGCTGCTCTCCAGCCTGATTGCCAAATAGAGAGGTCAGGGTCTGGATGACGGGTGGTGCATCCTTAAACGAAGATCCCTGTCCCAACAGCTCTAGTAGCACCGGGATAATCAAGGCCGTGCTGATGCCGTTGAACAAGGCCCCCGAGAACCCCAGAACAACACTCACCGCGATCCAAGACGGGTGTCTCCGAGCGAATCTAGTAAGCAAACTATTGGGAGACATACAGCACCTCCTGGTGAAAACTGCTAGGCGTTAACATAAGCTCTCGACTTGGTCTCAAAATCAATGCCCTCTTGCAGCAATCAACCTGCTCCCCTAGGGTCCCAAGAGTACGCTACATACTAGCACCGACTTGTCAGCTCGACAGGGCAAAGGTCCCGAACACACCATCTCTTCACAGGCCTGCAATCACAGTCGAGAGAGTTTTCGCCATAGTGTCAACGCTGTAGAGTTCCACACATCTCTGCCTTGCTTTCAAGCCGCGCTCATTGGCCTCCTCCAAATTGTGGAAGATGTGTTGAATCTGGTCTGCAATCTGCTCGGGCGATTCCGGATCAACCAAGTAGCCGGTATCCGCCAGAATTTCTGGAATATCACCCACTCGCGTCGAGAGTAGCGGTTTGGCCATCGCCATGCCATCAGTCAATTTTAAGGGGAACTGCGCTCGAGCAGTTGGCGTATCTCGTTGCGGCACCACCACGACGTGAGCAGCAGCAACCACCTCCGGCATCGCTTCGACCGACTGCCTTGGCAGCTTGATGATCCAGCGACCCCACTGCCGAATTAGCTGGTCATCGTAATCATCATAGGGATTCCCCCCCACAATCACTAAGCGGAGATCCGGCTCATTGAGCCGATCCAGAGCGACTAAAACGTCCTCTAGGCCCTTGTGCGGGCGGGGCGCACCCGGAAACATCAGCACCCGATAGTCGGACAGGCCATGTCGCGCCCGGCTCACTGCTGGGTCGTAGGGCTGGGGATCAAACAGATCGGTATCTTTGCCGTTGGGCAAGTAAATCCCACCAAAGCGATCTTTCAGGAATTGGGTGTCGATGGTCAGCGCATCAGCCTGAGATACCCATGACTCCAGCCACTTTAAATAAAGTGGGTGATCCGGCGCTCTCAACACCCCGTCTGATCTGAGCAGATCCCCGACGAATTGCTTGGGACTGGGACGATATTTCAGGCAATCGCCGCCACACCAGCTCAGCTCCCAATCATCCATATCCAGCAGCACCGGACGACGGCTAATCAACCTGGCAAGCAAAGACACGCCAAAACTGGTCGGCTTGGGCTTCACCGCATAGAGAATATCACCATCAACTTTGTCTAGCAGCTGTTTGGCTGAGCTGAAGAACTGCGGATAGGTCGCGCCGGGAATCGACAAGATCGGGATATTGGCTGGGGGAAGAGCATACAGATCCTTGCCAAACAGAAACCCTGCGATCTCAACTTCGCAGTCCATTTTTAGGAGCACTTGACCCAGCAGAAACGCTCGGACCGCCCCACCGCCTGACAGATCGCTGACGATTAGCGAGACCTTCAGTTTATCGGTCTTGCGCAGTTTGACCATACTCCTCAAGTTTAAGATTTTGGATTAGTTGACCCTAGTCCTTCACAGCCATTGGCGCTCTCATAAAGCTGAATACCTGCGCCAGAGTAGACATCAGCTTTTTGGTTTTGGGACCCCGCGATTTTTCGTACAGGACAAAATCTGGGATCACCTGCCTCGCCCAATAGGCAAGGCGCAGCAGGGCAATGCTATCAACCTTTAAGTTTCCATCCAGCAGCTGAATCGGCAAATCGATCATCGGTAATAGTCGCTCAAACAGCGCTTGATCTTTGTCTCGAACTGCCTGATTGAGCAGGTAAGTCAGGCCCAGTTGACAGAACTGGCGCATCTGCGCGTGTTTTCCACATACTGTTTCATAGAAGAGGACATAATAGCCTCTCATGTAAGACCAACTATTGGTGCGATTCGACTGATGTTTAGTGTAAAACGCCCCGACAATCGGCGTATACACAAAATTTACGCCCTGGATCAGTAGGTCGAGCACGAAATCACGATCCTGGAGTGCTCTCAGACTTTCATCAAAGGTCTTCAGGCTCAGCGCTTCCCTGCGCATCAACATGCATTGTTGCAGCAGTGGGAACGGCGAGCTAGCCAGAAAATCAGGCACCACCAGACGTTGCATCAGCTGCTCCCGAGTCAGAGCGCCGACGATATTTTCCTGCCGTCTGGCAATTTCTTGGTCAGCACCGACGTAGACTCGTTCGTAATCCGAGTAGAGGATAAGCTTTTGATCATCTAACGCTTGGGCACATTCGAGCTGGAAGCGGATTTTATCTTCGTGGATCCAGTCATCACCATCTAAGCACTGGATCCAGTCTGCTTTCGCTTTCCGAATGCCGAAATTGCGGGCCGACGAGACCCCTCCATTTTCTTTGTGGAAATATTGAACGCGTGAATCGACGCTCATCAGGTGCTCGGCAACTTCGCGAGAATTGTCGGTCGAGCCATCGTCCACAATGAGACACTCGAGATCGGAAAACGTCTGATTAAGAACACTTTTGACCGACCGCTCAAGATACTGAGCCTGGTTATAACAGGTCACGATAATCGTTACGAATGGGCTCATCTCTGACTGACTCCTCTCGCAACAGCGCCTATGAGAACTTTTTGGTAAAGTCGGACATCCAATTCAGGAGATTCAATTTGTGGAGCACAATTTGGCGAGCCTCCGCAATCGCGTCTTTGGCAGCGTGCCAGGCGTCCGGCGAGGCAATAGTCTCTTGGATGAACTCCAAGCCTTTGCGATCCATACTCGGCAGCCTCAAAAAGCTGCCGGGCGGCAGGAGCTTGTCCGCTGCCGGACCGCCGTAGTAAATAGGCAGGCACCAAGCGAGTAGCGAATCCCACAGCTTTTCGCTGACGTACCAATCGTTGTCAGCGTAATTCTCAATCGCCAAATTGTAGTAGTAGGGAGCCATGCCGTGCCACTTGCCCCGGAGTTCGCCTGGAGCTTTGGCCCACTGGGGCAGGTTGCGCCCGTAGAGATCAAACTGAACGTCGTTGTCCTGAAGCAGTTTCAAAAAGTCCAGACGCTTACGGTGGTTTTCAGTGCGGCTGATCCCTGACGTGATCCAACTGCAAGAACGTGCTTTCTCAGGCGGTGGAGCCTGATCTAGCTCCTCAAACAAATTGCCCAGATACCAGATGGCCGGCATGTACTCCGGCACAGGTGCAAAATCATCGGGGCCAGAAATATAGCCGCAGTACTGCTGAGCCATGGCATAGCCCGTTTTGCGATTTTCCAACGTCTTGTCAAACGGTGGCTCTCGCACCAGATAAACAATCTGCTCCTTGGAAACTCCCCTGAGGTTAGGCTGAATGTCTAGCTGTTTGGGGCTTTTTTTGCTCAAGAGTCGCTCCAACCACGGCTGCTCTTGGGGCGCACCCGGAAAATCGTACTGATACATCAGCAAGAAATCCGGCTTTGGATGATGGATCAGCATCTGAATATTGCCCCAGACACCAAAGTAGTGAGGTGTTTGATGCCAAAGCCAGTCACTCTGAGTCACTCCTGGGTAGCTGGTGATCATCCCCACCGTTTTTCTGTCCACTGACTGTTCTCTCCTGCTACGAATGCTCGATGCTTTAACGAACCAGGCCCAGTTTTTTCAGAGCGCGGGTTGCCAGATTTGGAGGCTGGTTATAAGGTTTTGGCTTAGTAGTAAACTTTGGTCGTTGCTCTGGTTCATGGAGATAGCGATAGTGCAAAAAGAGATCGCGGTAGGGGAAGCCCACATTCTCCCCGGCACAGACCCGCCGGAAAAGCTTAGAAGACAGGCCAATATAGTGTAAATAGGATAACCGATTGCCCCGGTCATACAGGACATTAGCCTGATTCTCAAAATGCGGTGACGTAACCGAACAGCCCACACTCTGGTCCTTCGGTAGCTGCAGTGCCAGATTGTAGACTGGAGTGTTTGAGCGCATCACTAGGTAATTGAGCACTGACTGATTGGGTGCAGATGTATACAGAACATCGGCTTCCCCCTCGTTTAACTTGGAGACTAGAAAATCTCGCTGCTCTGGTCCTAATAGCCCTCGTTTGGCCGCATACATTCCCGCACAGAAGATCTCAGACCGGATGCGCGCCTCATCGAAAATCTCGAACAGTTTGGGCGATTTCAAATTGTAGATGTGAGAAGGATCCTTGTATTGGAAATCGTAGACAACAAAATCGTTTTGATCCAGGCTGTCAAAGATGATTTTTAGTGAATCCAACACCAGGACGTCTGCATCAAAATAGATAAACCGCTCCAGCGGGCTCTCCGGGTCGAAGGCGCAGTATCGCCGGTTCATTCCGAGGCGGTGAACGCCGCTGGGAATCCCCCACTCGCGCCAGGTCTGCATCGCAGTGGGATGAGCGGACCAGACCTGAGCGGAAAACTCCTCCCAGCGTGCGAAGACCTCAGACTCATTGAATAGGTGAACATTTTGGCGTTTTTCGATCTCGGCGCGAACTTTGTCCAATTGGTCGTCGTAGGCAATGACATAGACCGGCAGAGCTGAGCCGACGTTGGCCTCAATGCTGTTGAGCAGTGCTACTAGCTGGTCGTAAACCACATCATTGGCGAGCGTATAAATGCCATCGGTCATCGGGAGCTCCTGAGCTAGTTTTGCAGACTAAAAAAGAGGGGATCAGACAGAATTAGCAAACTCTTCGGGATGGATAGGCCTCGGACATGGGAGCTTTCCTGCTGCTACGGTTTAAGAAGGCCGCAGCATCTGGGGCTTGAACAGGGCCGCCTCGTAGCACCTGCCCATCTGCTCCCAGGTATACTGCTCTTCCACGAATTGGCGGCCCTGAACCGAGAGCAAGGCTCGTAAAGCGGCATCTTCAAACAGCCGACCGATGGCGCTGACGTACTCCATGACTGTGTTGGCCCGCAGCGCCCGCACAGGATGCTCGACCGCCAAACCCTCCAAGCCCCGATCGCTGCTCACGACCGGAACCCCCGCCGCCATTGCTTCTAAGGTCTTGTTCTTGATGCCATAACCAGTTCGGATCGGCACAACACAAACGGTTGCGGCGTGCAGATAGGGAACCACATCTGGCACTTGGCCAGTGACGCTGACTCCTGGCAAGTCCGCCAGTTGCCGGACCTCAGCGGTCGGCTTGGTGCCGACGATTAGGAACTTGGTGGCTGGATAGCTCTGTTGCAAAGCTGGCAGCACCTCTCGGCAGAAAAAAGTCACCGCGTCGATATTGTGCAGGACGTTCATCGCGCCGACATACACCAGGGTCTGCCCGCTTGGATCCTGGGTCCGGCAAGTGAACTGCTCCAAATTGACGCCGTTAGGGATCACATGAACCGACGACTGAGGACTCAGCTCCAGAATCTGCGCACGGTCATCCTCGGTTGTGACGACGATTTCCGAGAACTTTTGGCAGTAGCGACGCTCGTAGCGCTTCAACAGCGACAAATACAGCCGATCCCGTCGCGCGTTTTGCGACACGCCCTGCGCCAACTGATGCTGGCAGACACCATAGACTGAGCTATGGATGTTCACCAGTGTGGTCAGGTGGCGAAATTGGGGACGGACATAGATCTCGTTAACACTGTGCTCGCAGGTAATCGCATCGCATTGCCCCTGGCTGACCTGCGCATCCACCGCCGCCCGCAACGCCGGGCTGTAGCGATGCAGAACATTCGGCGGCGTGCTGGTCAGCCAGGACTGCGCAAAGCGCAGTCCCTTACTCAGCGGCGTCTGGTTGCGCGGGCTCGGCGGCAGGGGGAAGACTTGCAGCTCATCTACCAAACCGCGCAGCTGCGCCACTTCAACATCCGTAACATCATCAGGCGAACGCTGCGTGAATAGGATCACCGCGTGCCCCTGCTGGCGCAGAAACTGCATCAGATAAAAAGTCCGAATCTCCGTGCCCCCGCGCATCGGTGGATAGGGAAACACCGACGAAAGGATCAGGATACGCATGGTGTCAGTGTTCCCTCCCTCACTTGCGTGTAAACCTGTGCCACCTGGCTGGCAACTGTGTCCCAGGCGTAGTGTTCGCGGGCATACTGCCGACCCTGCTCCCCCCTGAGCTGTCGTTGCTGCGGATCGCGGATTGCAGCCTGCAAAGCCTGCTGCAGGTCTTGCACCTCGCAGGGGGTCACCCAGCCTGCCTTTGCTCCACCGATTTCGGCGGCAATGTGCACCTGGTCAGAGATCACTACTGGCACACCCACCGCCATCGCCTCCGCCACCGCAATGCCGAAATTTTCGTAGTAGGAGGGCAGAACAAACAGGTCCGCCGCCTGAAGCAGGCCCCATTTTGCATCACCGCGTACAAACCCAGTCAGGGTCGTGCAGGCGGCCAGCGGTGACCGAGCCACCTGGACCCGGATGCTGGCTTCGTAGACCGGATCCTGCGGATTGGCCCCAGCCAGGACGAAATGAAAGCGCTCGCCTTCAGCCAACAGTCGTTCTAGAGCGGGCAACAGCAAATCTAGACCCTTTTTGGGCTCAATCCGCGACAGGAATAGGATCAGCGGCACCCCGTCGGGCAGGCTGAACTGTGTGCGTATCGGCTCTGGATCAGGCAGGGGTTCGGGCAGGCTGACCCCCAATGGCAACACCACATCTCGGGTTACGGCACCGAAGCGCTGCGAGACTTTCGCCTCCTGGTCGCTGGTGAAGTGTAGCGCGGCCGCTCCGGCCAGGTTGGCCCGTTCCCACAACGCCGCGTAGAGCTGCTTGAAAACCTTCTTCTTACGCAGATCCGCAGGGTCCAGCGTTCCCAGGGGGCGCAAGATATAGGGCAAACCGACCTGACGCGCGGCCCAGGCGGCTGCGGTGCTCACCGGAGAGAACAGGGCATGGATGTGAGCCACATCGTAGTCGTGCGCGTGCGTTTTGAGCCAGCGCAGCAAGTCTAGGGAGAACTTGTAGCGCCGAAAGGGACTGCACCGGAAGTAAAGGATCTCGTAGTTGTCCTGAGTCACGGGCACTCCTAGTGGCACCTCCAGCGGGGTCGCTCCCGCAAAGTCGCCGTTGCTGTCCGTCGTCAGAACCGTCACGGCAACACCCGCTCGGGCCAGAGCCGCTGACAGCCCCAAGACCATCTGGCTTGGGCCACCGTACACCAGCGATAGGGACGGCACAATTTGTAAGACGCGTAACCGGTGGCTCATGCCGACACCACCTTTTGGTAGAACTCTAGAAGCTGCTTAGCCAAAGCCCGGTTGGTGTAGTGAGCGAGCACCCGCTGCAGGCCCCGGTCTGCCAATTCTTGGCGCAGCTGGGGCTGGTCGATGAGCCGAGCTAGACACTCGCGTAGCGCCTCGGCCTTGCCCTCGGGGAAGGTCAGCCCTGCCTCCGCAATCACGTGGGGAATCTCACCCGAATCGGAGCCAACCACAGGCACACGGCAGGCCATCGCCTCAATCAGCACATGGCCGAACTGCTCCTTCCAGCCCTGAGCGGTCAGCGTCTCAAATGTGTAGGTGGTCTGTGAAGGCAACACCAGGGTGTGCATCAGATTGATGTAGCGAGGGACTGCATCGTGGGGGACGCTCTCGACCAGAATTAGCCGCTCCTGAAAGCCGGCTGCCGTAGCTTTGCTGAGCAACTCCTCGCGCAGGGGACCCCGGCCTAGAGCCAGAAACTTCCAGGGGCGCTCCAGCCCGCGCAGCGCTTCAAATAGGGTTAAGAGCCCTTTCTCAGCCACAAAGCGCCCGACAAAGCCAACCACAAAGTCGCTCTCATTGATACCTAACGACTGCTGAAGCTCCGGCTGAGCTTGGGGGACGAACAATTGCTCGTTGACGCCGAGTTGGGGCATCACGGCCATAGGGCCGGAGTAGCCCCGCTGCCGGAGGATATCGGCTCCATCCTGGTTGCCAACTACGATCCCCGAGGTATGGGCCAGGTTATAGACTTCGATCAGCGACACCGGGAACTTGAGTGTGTAGGGCAAGTTCCACCAGGTGAAAAACAGCAGCTTGGCCTTCAGGCCCAACAGCCGATTCAGGGTAATGAACTGGCTGTAAGCAACGGCCTTGGAGCCCTGCTCCACCTGGATGACATCTGGCTTGAACTCTCTCAGCAGTCTCACGAGATCGAGCCCAAAGCAGAGCAGGCCCTGGTTGTTCTGGCTGAAATTGGACACCGGCACCACACGCAGCCGCCCCGACTGCCAGGGGCGGGATTTCACCAGTTTGGCGCTGTTAACCCCGCCTGGCCGCCACTGGCGCGGCACGACGATCGTGACTTCAATATCCTCATGCAGGTCGGCCAGCGCCTGCAGCTTTTGGCAGTTGAGGTCCACGATGTAGGTGTGGCTGGCGACCAAAACTCTCACCGGCTCACCTCTTGCTCATCCTGGCGTTGCACAGCTGGAGCGGAGGGGACGGTTCCTGGCGCAGAGAGGGTGTCGCGTTCCGTGTAGCTTTGCCCGCCTTCACGACCCGTCTGGGTCAGGGTGCCGAGGGCATTGAGCAGGCCCAGGCAGTAGAATCCACCGCGCATCAGAACCTTGTCGAGCGCGCCGCTTTTGTGGCAAGGCGGGTGGCCTAAAACGTGGCAGTCAAACAGGCGGGTACTCAGGGCCAGAACCTGACTGGGTGTCAGGTTCTTGAGCGCCATTAAGAAGTGATTGTGGTAGAAAGTGAGCTGGTATTTCACCGAGCGGGAGCCAATATCGTGGCAGCCGCCCGTCTCTTCGCCCAGGTGCACCAACACCGCAGCTGGGTCGTACCAGATCTTCAGCTGCGTCCTGCGGATGTTGAGACAGAAATCGGACTCCTCGCGCACCGCGCTGCCTCGAAAGCGCTCATCGAAGTGCAGCCCGTGCTTTGTAAACAGGTTCTTGCGGAAGGACATGTTACAGCCACGTGCCGTGAGCACCTGTTGAGGGCGGCTGGTGCGGTACAGGTCGATGTAGTACCAGCCGATGCCCGGATCCATCGCCTCTGGCGGCATCCACTCCGGGCGCTGCGCGGGGTCGGTCTCCGCCGGATCGTTCGCCAACTTCATGCGGTCCAACACCCGTCCGGCCACCGCGCCGATCGCTGGGTCCGTGTAGTTACGGGCGTGGGCTTGTAGGTAGCCATCAGGCAGTTGCACGTCATCATCAATGAACAGGACAATCTCGCCACAGGCGCGTCGCACGGCGTAGTTACGTGCTCCCGGTAGGCTGGCCCAATCCACCTGGAACAGACGGATCTGCCCACTTTGGGCCAACTCATCCAGGTAAGCTCGGGTCTCAGGCTCATGGACCGGTGTTTGATCCACAACCAGCACCTCAAAGTTTGGGTAGTCCTGGCGCAGCACATCGGCTAGGGTCGCGCGCAGAGGCTCTTCCCGACAGTAGGTGGGCACAATCACAGAGAGCGCAGGCCAATTCATAGGCTTGACGGGAGCAGACTCCTCCTCAGGTGGACTTCAGGCGAGACGCACGCAAACGGGCACGAGGCGAACGAGACGCGGCCAGTTGGCCTGCTTCTTGGGCCAGACGCTCTTCTTCTAGGCGGGAAGCGCGGTCAAGCTCAGGTAATTTGAGCACAACTCCCGTGAAGAACCAGTAGTAGACCGCCACTGGATCCACATCTAGCGGGTAGTAGTAGGTGTTGTAGCTAATGAACAGCACAAACACCCACATACAAAGGCCATAGGTGCGCAGACGCGGATCGCGAACTGAGCGCCAGGCTCTAAAGGTCGCCACCACCACTACCGTCACCAGCGCCAGGAATGCCAGCAGCCCTAGCAGGCCGATTTCGTAGAGCAACTTGGGATAGTAAGTCTCCAGAAACTGAGTCCAGCCCAAGGTGGTTGCGGAGTTGGTCGCTCGACCGAGCCCTCCCTTGCCAATCAGGGGGTTGACTGAATTCCAGGCGCTTTTGAACTGGGACGAAATAAACTCAGTCGGCGGCGAGGCGTTCCAGCGATCCATGGAGTTCTGCATCCGGTCCATCACCAGATCTGGATACATGAACCATAGGAACATCGCTCCGACGGCAACCGCTGCCCCAACCCGCAACAGTCGCCGCCAGTCGGCCATGCCAGTTGCTAGGGTTAGCGTCACCAAGATAACCGGCACCAAGATCAACGCCACCCGCTGTCCCGAGAACAAGCAGGCCGCAATCGAACTGCCGATTGCACTCAGATGGATGATCTGCCAGAACGGATTGCTTTCTGAGGCGTAAGCGGCAAAGCAGATGAACGCACTCGAGATCAAGAACCAGCCCCACTGCCAGGGAGCCACAAATGTCCCCGGCAGGCGAATAACCCCCTGACCTGGGCTGTACAGTAGCGAGCCACCGACGAAGCAGCGGGCTTCGATACTGGCTTTAAACAGCGACGCCCCTTCTGCAAATTCCTCGGTGCTCTTGCAAACCCCTTTGAGTAGCAGAAGATATTGAACCAGGCAGAGGACACAGCAGAGAATAGTTACAGCACTCTGCATGCGCAACAGCCAGAAAAAGTCGTTCTTGTTGCGGATCAGATAGTAGGTTGCTGGGATTAGCGGGATGTATCCCATGAGCACCTTGAGGCCCAACAAGCCAACGCCCAGTGGGTTATCCTTGCCCTCCACCAGCTTGCCATCAAGTAGATAAGAGTCTGCTGTAACCTGCACGATGCTCGAAGCCTGCCCGCCATTGACCACTGCCAAGTGGAATAAGCAAACCCCCAACAGCGCCAGCACCGGCACCATCATCGACTTGGGGATGACCAAGTTGAGCCCTTTCTGGCGGCACATGAGCACCACCCCCAATAACGCTGGGATGTAAAACGCAATGTCTTTCGCAAGCTGCAAGATTGCGTTCTGGCCCAGCGAGTAGGTCACTGTGCCACCCAGCGGCACGTAGAGCAACAACAGCCACAAACCTAAGCGCCAATTCCATAGAGATAGCAGCGGCATCGGCGCAGCGAACAGGGCCAAGCCCAGGATCGGGTTAATCTGGCTGAGCATGAAGGCCAGAATCGCGCAGACTGCCACTACCAGGCCGATGTTGCGGACTTTCTCGCGAGCCTCACGCTCCGCCTCCCGCTGGCGAGTGATCTCGCGCTGGCGCTGGCGACGCTCCTGAGGCGTAAGCTGCTTCTTGTTAAGGCTGGATGAATTGCTCATCTAGTTCTTTGCCGGGGAAAGAGAGGGCACTAGCTTCGGAGCCGAGTCAGATACTCACACAAGGACAATCAGCGGACACTGCATCAGTGATCAATCGGTTGGGCATCAATCGGTTGGGAGGCTAGCTTACAGCTCAGCAACTGAGCGATTCGACGTCGATGGGCTTCTAAGGCAAAGGTTTTCAGGGTTTGCTCGCGCAAGAAAGTACCATCACAGCGCCGATCTTCACCCTGCAGGATCTCTATACAAGCGGCGGCGACCGCTGCCGGATCCCGATGGGGGACTCGCCAGCCCAACTGGCCGTCCTGCAAAGGGTCTGCTGAGCCATCTGCATCACCAGAGAGCACCGGCAAGCCGCAGGCCATCGCCTCCAAGTAAACGATGCCGAAGCCTTCTTGGGAAGGCATGACATAGGCATCAGCCACGCGATAGTGCTCGACTAGATCCGGCGCGGCCACAAATCCGGCAAACACCACTCGGTCGGCGATGCCCAGATCTTGGGCCAGTTGTGCCAAGCGGGGCTGGTCATCGCCCCGCCCGATCACTAAGTATTTGACCTCAGGAAAGGCCTGAGCGATGGTCGGCAATGCCCGCAGGGTGACATCTACTCCCTTATAAATGTCGCCTGACCATAACCGCGCCACGGTCATCAGCACCGGATGGCCCGCCAAGCCGTAGCGCTCGATTAACGCTTGGGGCTTAGGACCAGGCGTGAAGGAGTCGATGTCCACCACACAAGGAACCATCTGCACTCGCTCAGGATCCACGCCATTGGCAGCACACAGCTGATCTCGGCTGTAGCGGCTGATCGTCCAGATCGCAGCAGCTCCGCGCAGAGCCTGCTGTTCTCTCGGCGGTAGAGGTGTCCAGACCTCTTTGCCGTAGGTCAACACCGTGTAGGGGATGCCAAAAGGTCGACACAGAGCTTGGACGAGCACCGCCAGCCGAATGTGCCCACACAAAACCTGCCGGGGACGCTGGCGGGTGAGGTGAACTAGCAGGCTCAGCGCAAACCGGAGACGACCCACAATCGCCAAGGGCGACCTGAGATAGTGAAACCGCAGCGAAGGAAGACCCTCCAGCGGATTGGTACACCCCGGGGTGTCGCGCAGCAGCAGCACATCCGCGCTCAGCCCGTTATTCATCGCCGCGTAGGCCGTCAGGATGTCCTTGACATAAGACTGAATGCCGCCTTCGCGCTCGAAAATCTCTAAAAAAGCAAATAGGTCACGGGCATTGAGGTCACGGGCATTGGTCGCTGCGATGGCCTCCTGTGGCACGTCTGCCGCTGCGATAGGGTCGGCCTGACGGGTTATGTTCATGAATTCTGTTCACGGAGAGCGGCAGACGTGGCCAGGCCAGCCTTCAGGTGTTTCAAGTCTTCGAGGACCATTTTTTCCAAAAGGGCCTCGAAGCTGACCTGGGGCTGCCAGCCTAGGTTTTGTTGAGCCTTGGCGGGATCGGCCACCAAGTGAAAGTGTTCATCGGAGCGCAACAGATCGGGATCAACCACTACATAGCGTGTCCAGTCTAGGCCCACGCACTCAAAGGCAGTCGCCACCAGTTCTCGGACGCTGTGCAGTTGGCCGGTGCCAATCACATAGTCCTGGGGATCGTCGGCCTGGAGCATCCGCCACATGGCTTCGACATGATCACCCGCGTACCCCCAGTCTCGCTTGGCGTCTAGGTTGCCCATCTCCAAGCGGTCGCTGAGGCCCAGCTTGATCGAGGCCACTGCCAGAGAGACTTTACGCGTCACAAAGTTGGGCGGGCGCAGCGGCGACTCGTGGTTGTACAGAATGCCGCTACAGGCGAACAGGCCGTAGCGCTGCCGGTGATGTACCATCGTCCAGTGGGCGTGCACCTTAGCCGCGGCATAGGGATTCATCGGGCGAAAGGGGGTTTCCTCGTCCTGGGGCGAGCAATCCACCTGCCCAAACATCTCCGAGCTGCTGGCCTGATAGAACCGAGTGGCCAAGCCCGCTTGACGCACAGCATCTAGCAAACGGGTTGCGGTGCCAGTCACCAAGTCTAGTGTGCCAAGCGGGTCCTGCCAGGAGTCAGGCACGAAGCTGGGAGCGGTGAGATTGTAGATTTCCTGCGGTTGCAGTTGTTCGACAGCCTGACACAGGGCCGCTCGGTCGGTCAGTGCTACGGAGTAGATCTCAACCCGGCTGGCTAGGTCACTGAGCTTAGCCAGACTGGCCTGCCGGTCTGGAGGGACCAAGCCAACCACCCGGTAGCCGTGTTTCAGCAGCAAGCGGCTGAGGTAGTACCCGTCTTGGCCGGTAACGCCGGTGATCAGTGCTGTTTTGACCATGCCTTGACTGTGCTTGTTGACGGTGTCTTAGAATCAGGGTGTGCTAAACCGATGAGGGAGCTGGTCTAGCCCTCCGAGTCCGGCTACTAATTCTGACCGGGAAACTTGTGCTGGAGATAGGCAGACCTGTGCCAGTTAAGGCTGAACACGATGCTAGACATTGGCCAGATCCCAGTCAACGCAAGGGTTCTGATCTTCACTAGAGCTTCATCTCCTCATCTACTGCATCTATCAGGACTCTACACAGCCTGAATTGTTCAACTCAGGTCTGTTCAGCCACTGGGACAATCACCTAAACGTACTTGACGATCTCCAAGCAGTTGCGCTGGTGATCGATGCGGGTGTAGTGCAGGTCATCGGCTAGGCGGCGCAGGAGATACCAGCCATACCCCCCTTCCTGAAGCGTGCCTGGGGAAGGCTCGGCCAGCGTGTTGGGGTCAAACGGCTGCCCGTAGTCCCAGATGCGCAATTCGAGCCGGTCCAGGCTCAGCTGGACCTGGAGGGCGATGGGGGTGTTCAGCGGTAGATCGTGGTGAGCATGGCGCACGGCGTTGGTAAACCCCTCGGCCAGGGCCAGGCTCAGCGGATAGAGCTGAGAGCGCAGCCATTCCCGGAAAGTCTCAGGACCCGCGCCCGTGATTTGGTCTGAGCAAAACTGCTCGAACCATTCCTGGACTTGGGTCAGAGCGGCCAGGTCGCTATTCACCTTGAGATCGGCTTGGGCGAGCATAGTGGGCTCGAGAAACGGACCTCGCTTCAGCAGAGGAATCTCCAAACTGCGGCGTGTGGGCTTGGGTTCAAGACGAGTATAGTTGCATCGCCTGACCCCTCGCAGGGAGGACGACCCATCGAGGGCACAAAGTGTGGCAGGGTATTAAACAGCCTTCTCTGCTAACCAGCTCAGTCACCCATCTCATCGCTGGTTGCAGACTCAGTCCAGATAGCGACACCCCCCTCATGCTGGCCTACCTCCTCTCGATTCTGACCGGATTGGGAAGTCTGGCGGTCTACCTGGCGGCCTTCTTCTGGCCCACAATCCACCGCAAAAGCGACTTCTTCTGGAGTGGCCTAGGCCTTTTCTATGCCTTGGTGCTGTGGATTTATGCGGCACAGGAAACCGGCGGTCTGCTGTTGGGCCAGATTGCCGGGGTGGCGCTGTTGGGCTGGTTCGGCTGGCAGACGCTGCGCCTGCGCGCGGCACTCGATGTCCAGGAGACTCGCAAACAGACGCAGCACCTGCGAGATCTCGACCGCCAGGAAGCTCACAGGCCGGACGCCCTCCCAGAAGCCACGCAGCTCGTGGCCGATCCGCTCGTCACCGCAGACGCTTTGGCCGTAGCAGAGCTGGACCCGCTATCGGACCCCTGGGAGTCTGAGCCAGCTCAGCCGCCAGAAGCCTAAGCGCTGGGCGATAATAGAACTTAAAATTCTCCACCGAACAGGACGCCCCGTGCAGGACTATAAGGATTCTGTCAATCTGCCCAAGACTGAGTTCCCCATGCGGGCAAATGCCGCGCAGCGGGAGCCTGAGTTGCAGCAGTTTTGGGCAGATCACAAAATTTACGAAACGCTCTCTCAAGAGAACCCTGGCGAAGTATTCGTGCTGCATGACGGCCCGCCCTACGCCAACGCGGACCTGCACTTGGGCCATGCGCTTAACAAGATCCTCAAGGACGTGATCAACCGCTACCAGTTGCTGCGGGGCCGCAAGGTACGCTATGTGCCGGGCTGGGACTGCCACGGCCTGCCGATTGAACTTAAAGTGCTGCAGGCGATGAAGCCAGAGCAGCGCCAGACGCTCACCCCTTTGAGCCTGCGTCAACAGGCTCGGGATTTCGCGCTGGAGGCGGTGAATCGCCAGCGCCAGAGCTTTAAGCGCTATGGGGTCTGGGGCGAGTGGGACCATCCCTATTTGACCCTGCAGCCGGAGTATGAAGCGGCGCAGATCGGCGTGTTCGGCCAGATGGTCCTCAAGGGTTACATCTATCGTGGCCTCAAGGCGGTCCACTGGAGCCCCAGTTCGCAAACAGCGTTGGCAGAAGCGGAGCTGGAGTATCCCGAAGGCCACATCTCGCGCAGTATCTACGTGGCGTTTCCGGTAGTACGGCTCTCTGAGGGGGCGCAGGAACTCTCGGCCTATCTGCCCAAGCTCAAGGTGGCAATCTGGACCACCACACCCTGGACGATCCCGGCCAACCTGGCGATCGCAGTGAATCCCAAGATCACCTATGCCGTGGTTCAATCGGGCGACGACTACCTGCTGGTGGCAGCTGACTTGGTGGAAGGCCTAGAGAAAACCTTGGCCCGCCCCTTGCGCAGCGTGGTCACCCTATCAGGCCGGGCGCTGGAGCACACCGTGGCTCGCCATCCGCTGTTTGAGCGCGAGAGCCCGATCTTGCTGGGCGATCACGTGACCACCGAATCGGGCACTGGCCTAGTCCACACGGCCCCCGGCCACGGTCAGGAGGACTTCGTGCTGGGGCAGGCTTATGGGTTGCCTGTGCTCTCGCCAGTCGATGAACAGGGCAATTTCACCGCAGATGCAGGCCCCTTCGTGGGACTGAACGTGCTGGGCGAGGGCAATGGCGCGGTGATCACCGCTCTGCAGGAGGTCGGGGCACTGCTGAAGGAAGAGCCCTACGCGCACAAGTATCCCTACGACTGGCGCACCAAGAAGCCGACGATCTTCCGCGCTACCGAGCAGTGGTTTGCCTCGGTGGAGGGCTTCCGCGAGGCGGCGCTGCGGGCGATCCGCTCGGTGCAGTGGATCCCGGCCCAGGGCGAGAACCGGATCACGGCCATGGTGCAGGAGCGCTCGGACTGGTGCATCTCGCGCCAGCGCAGTTGGGGCGTGCCGATCCCAGCTTTTTACGATCAGGCGACTGGCGAACCCCTGCTCAACGCCGAGACCATCGCCCATGTGCAGGCGATCTTCCACGAGCGCGGCTCGGACGCCTGGTGGGAGCTGCCGGTCGAAGAGTTGCTGTGTGAACCCTACCGCAGCCAGCACCTGTCGGGTGAGCGCAGCTTCCGGCGCGGCCTGGACACGATGGATGTTTGGTTTGACTCGGGCTCGTCCTGGGCGGCGGTGGCCGAGCAGCGCCAGGGGCTGAAGTATCCGGTAGACCTGTACCTTGAGGGCTCGGACCAGCATCGGGGCTGGTTCCAGTCCAGCCTGCTGACCAGTGTGGCTACTCACAACCAGGCTCCCTACCGGACCGTGCTCACCCACGGCTTCGCGCTCGATGAGCAGGGCCGCAAGATGAGCAAGTCTCTGGGCAATGTCGTAGATCCAGCGCTGGTAATCAACGGCGGCAAGAATCTGCAACAAGAGCCCGCCTATGGGGCCGATGTGTTGCGCTTGTGGGTGTCGTCGGTGGACTACGCCAGCGACGTGCCGATTGGCAAGAATATCCTGGCGCAGATGAGCGATGTCTACCGCAAGATCCGCAACACGGCACGCTTCTTGCTGAGCAATCTCGCCGATTTCGACCCCGCCCAGGACGCGGTGCCCTACGACCAACTGCCGGAGCTGGACCGCTATCTGCTGCACCGCACGCGGGAGGTAGCTCTGGAGGTCAGCGAGGCGATGGAGAGCTTCCAGTTCTTCCACTTTTTTCAGGTGGTGCAGAACTTCTGCGTGGTGGATCTGTCCAATTTCTACCTGGATGTCGCCAAGGATCGGCTCTATATCAGCGCCCTGGGTGCCCTGCGCCGTCGCAGCTGTCAGACGGTCCTGGCGGTAGCGCTGGAAAATCTGACGCGGATGATTGCGCCGGTGCTGTGCCACCTAGCGGAGGAGATCTGGCAGCATCTGCCCTACGCGCAGCCGCAGCGGTCGGTGTTTCAGGCGGGCTGGGTGCAGGTGGAGGACACCTGGCAAGACTCGGCGCTGGCTGGGCGCTGGCTGCGGCTGCGCGACGTGCGCGATCAGGTCAACCGCGTGCTGGAGTCGGCGCGCACGGCCAAGCTGATCGGGGCGTCGCTGGAGGCCAAGGCGCTGCTGTGGGTGAGCGACCCGGCGCTGCGCTCGGACCTAGAATCGGTGGGGCCAGGCCTGCGCTATCTGTTCATCACCTCGCAGGCGCAGCTGCTGGAGTCCCCAGCGGCGCTGGAGGGGCTAGAGCATGTCAGCCAGACGGACAGTCTGGGCATTGGCATCACCAAGGCCGAGGGCAGCAAGTGTGTCCGCTGCTGGAGCTACTCCACCCATGTGGGCGAGTCGCCGGAACATCCTGCGCTGTGTGAGCGCTGCGTGGCGGCCCTAGCTGGCGAGTTCTGACGCCGCTCGCTCTGAACTCGGCCACCACAGCTCAGAACTCGGCCTCCCTGCTGCGCAGCTCGGGCCTTGGAGCCCAGGGCTCGGCGCTTGAGGCTGAACGCTCGGAGATTTGAGCAAACTGCTCGGAGGCTGAAGCTCCCAGCTTGGATCTGCGAGCAAAACACTTGGGCCTCGGGGCGAAGGGCTCGGAGTTCGGAGCTTGAGGCTCGGACGCCCAAGCTCTGGGCTTGGAACCTGCTTAAGTTCAGGGGAGGAGCCCAGAGCCAGAGGGCCTCTAGTGGTTGAGCTGAATCAAGACGCGGGTGAGCAAGCTGGCATCTTTACGCCATTCGTTTATCGCTTCTCGACCTCGTTGCATCACGTCAGCTCGCTCGGCTTGCCATAAGCAAATCCGGCTGAGCGCAGCAATCAAGCGAGAGAGGCCATAGCGTTCAATCAGCACTTTCAAGATGCTGAAGTCGCTGTCATCAAAACTGCCAGGAGAGGGAGTCATCAGCAGCAACCCTCCCAGATGTAAGCAACACAAAGTTGGCGCATGGTCTGCACAGTCTCCAGAGTTTAGGAATGGGAAATGAGGGGACAAAGTTCGCACCTTGTCCCCGACCCAAGAGCCACCAAGCCACCCGGTACTGCGCCAAGAAGGATGGGGTGGCTTAGGCGGTGTTAAACTGCCGTTTAG
>JANNOU010000091.1:0-15493 GCA_031399305.1 Leptolyngbya sp. SOY_34_metabat_272 | reverse complement strand
GCGCCGCCTAGCAGAATCGGAATCCCATAAAAGAAGCCCACTAGATTTAGCGTTGCATTATCTGAGAAGTAAGCGATGAAGCCGACTATGGTCAGCACCCCCCCTAGAACTAGCCCCAGCGACCCCAGTGAAACTCGGCGCAGCATAGATACTCAGCAACAAAAGTTTAGATTTCATTATGATTACCTACTTTGGGCCGCTGCGAGCTCGCCGCGGCACTTCATCTCGGCCCAAACCCCGTCCCAGTCAGACGACTGGGGCACCAAACGCCTCGCCAATAGACGGCTCAGAAAGCGCTTGTGTCCTGCCTTGATCCCGGTGATCCTGGCCTGGCATCGAGATCAGCCATTTTGCGGTGCGAGTCTGGCGCAGGCTGTGCCATCCTGGGGGCATGCATGCCCAACTTGTCATATCAAGTCCATGACATTCGGCTAGTTTGGATGGTAAATGGATGGTAAATGATAAGTGCGTGGGTGCCCAGGGTGGTTATTGCTGTTCATCACCAGCCCGCCGAATCTGCAGTGAGGGTGTTTTCCAGCACGGTTCGCTCAGACTGATAGCCACACCAGACACATGATTGACGTGGAGAGCGTGCATGTTATGTAAGAAAGGCTACAATCGTCGGGTGAGACTTGATACCTCAGATACACTTCCCTGTATCCTCTGGTTAGGCTGGTCACTGCGCTCCTCTCTGGCTAGACTAGTCTGTCTGGCGAAGCCCTAAGGTGCATCTATAGTCGTAGTTCAGACATGCCCCAGTAGTTTGGTAAGCGACCAATTTCTTCGTTTCAACCGGTTCACCCACACGACAAGTTAGTCAGCAAGTAGTTTTCTCCTGTACTGCATTGAGGAGCAAGAGGGACGCGGCATGACCCAGGCCAACAACTTACTCGATACCATCGGCAAGCCCCTGGTTGCAGATTTAGAGCAATTAATCGACGAAGAAGCAGACGTATCAGGAGACAGCTCCGATGACAGCGGCGACGGTGCTAGCTCCGATGAGGAAGAAGGCGACCGTCCCAGTAAAGCTCGCAGTTCTCGGCGTCGGGGACCGGCTCGCAAAAAGCATTACACCGAGGACTCAATCCGCCTCTACCTGCAGGAGATTGGTCGCATCCGGTTGCTGCGGGCTGATGAGGAGATCGAGCTAGCTCGCAAAATCGCCGACCTGCTGGAGTTGGAGCGCATTCGCGACAGCCTGATGGATCAGCTAGAGCGCGAGCCTCATGATGGCGAGTGGGCGAGTGCGGTGGACATGCCAGTGAACACCTTCCGCCACCGCTTGCATGTAGGACGTCGCGCCAAGGACAAGATGGTGCAGTCCAATCTGCGGCTGGTAGTGTCGATCGCCAAGAAATATATGAACCGGGGCCTGTCTTTTCAGGACTTGATTCAAGAGGGGTCTCTGGGTCTAATCCGCGCTGCCGAGAAGTTTGACCACGAAAAGGGCTATAAGTTCTCGACTTACGCGACCTGGTGGATTCGTCAGGCAATCACGCGCGCTATTGCCGATCAGTCGCGCACGATCCGGCTGCCGGTTCACCTGTACGAGACAATTTCTCGGATCAAAAAGACGACCAAGCTACTCTCTCAAGAGTTGGGCCGCAAGCCGACCGAAGAGGAAATCGCCACCCGCATGGAGATGACGATCGAGAAGCTGCGGTTCATCGCCAAGTCGGCCCAGCTGCCAATCTCGCTGGAAACTCCCATTGGTAAGGAAGAGGATTCCCGCCTGGGCGATTTCATCGAGTCTGATGGCGAAACGCCCGAAGATCAGGTCTCCAAGAATCTGCTGCGCGAGGATCTCGAAAGCGTTCTGGACACGCTAAGCCCTCGGGAGCGGGATGTGCTGAAGCTGCGCTACGGCCTCGACGACGGTCGCATGAAGACCCTGGAGGAAATTGGCCAGCTGTTCAATGTCACGCGCGAGCGCATTCGCCAAATCGAGGCCAAGGCACTGCGCAAACTGCGTCATCCCAATCGCAACAGCGTGCTCAAGGAGTACATCCGCTAGCTCACTACCCTCAAGATCAGAACCCCTAGCAACCGAGTGGCTGCTAGGGGTTCTGATCTTGAGGGTTGAGCAGTTTGTGCCGAGCGGGGTTCGATCTTCGAGGTGGCGATTGGTGGTACCGGGTAGGGGTTGTTTGGCTTTGAGAACCTGCTGCTCGATTGGGAGTTGCCGAGTATTGATTTCGAGTTCTCAGGGCTCGATTTAGGGCAGGCGTTCTTTGAGTTTGGTAAGCCGCTTCTTGAAGTTGGGTAGGCGTTTTTTGAGTTGGGGAACCCAACCCCTTGCTATGAGTTGGCTCAGGTTAATCCTCCAGTAACCAGTGCTGCAGCTGAGCGCTCACTTGAGCCCGCGAAGCCTTGGGAGGAAGCCGAGGCAAGGGTTGCTCGGCTCCGGTCGCGGCCCGATAGCTGCAGAGCACCGGGACCTCATACTGATAACGCTCAAACCAGGCAGGGTCGGTCGTGATGTCTCGGATCTCCAGCTCAAAGGCCGGGGCCTGGAGCGCGCGCAGCTTTTCCTCCAGACCCTCGCACAGATGGCAGCCCGGCTTGCTGTAAAGAATCAGCTTGGGCATGGGCCGAGCTTAGTAGCGGAAGCCGTCTTTGCGGGTGTGGGTGGTGGGGTCGCCCTCGCCCAGTTTTTCACCGCCCTGCACCTCAGCCAGCACAATCCAGTGATCGCCCGCGTCCAAACGGCCCTTGAGCACACAGTTCAGGTAGGCTAGCGCGTCGCTCAAAAAAGGCTGCTGCCCCGCTGTCTCCCCCACGGCAATCCCCACAAAGGGGTCATCTCCCGGCTCAAAGCCTTTAGCGAAGTGGCCCACCAGCTTCCCCTGTCCCCTGGGCAGCACATTGACTACCAAGCGGTCGCCCTCCTGCAAAAGGTTGGCAATGGGTCGATCCTTGGCCATGGCGATGGTGACCGCTGGGGGGGTAAAAGCTGCCTGCTGCACCCATGAGGCCAACATTGCGGTCTGCATCTCGCCCTTGCGGGCGGTCAGGATGAACAGCCCGCTGGCAACCTGTCCCAGCGCTGCGCCTAATGAACTCTGCGTTTCACTTGTCATATCGGCTTCCGTTTGGCGTCCGAACGCCCTCATTTTAGGGCGCATCGCCTCAGTCCCGCGACCTTACCGCCTCCGGCGGTGCTTCACTGAGCGTCTTGGCGGCAGCCGGGTTGAAGAAGGCACGCATCACCTGACGAGCAATCGGGGCCGCTGTAGAGCCCCCACCCCCGCCAGAATTCTCGCAGAAGGCCACCACCAAGATCTGGGGCTGATCCAGCGGGGCGTAGCCGACATACCAGGTGTGCGACTTGCGGGGCGGGTCCTCAGCTGTGCCCGTTTTGCCTGCATTGGGTGGCAGATCCGACCGATTCATCGCCTGCCCTGTGCCCCCGCTCACCACTTGGCGCAGCCCCTGTTGCAACAGCCGTAAGGTCGAAGCTTGCAGGTCGAGTGAGATACGCCCGTCCCGATTCTGGGCTCCATCCAGCAGCAAATATGGCTTCACCTGGTAGCCGCCGTTGGCTACCACCGCTCCCATCACCGCCACCTGCAAGGGCGTCGCCTGCAAAAACCCCTGACCGATCGAGAAATTGATCGTGTCGCCCAGATACCAGGGCTCGCCCACTGACTTTTGTTTCCAGGCAGGGTCCGGCACCAAGCCAGGGCTTTCCTCTGGTAGCTCCAGACCTGTGGGGGTGCCAAAGCCAAAGCGTCGCGTCCAGTCTACGAGCGTCTTTTCGCCCACCCGTCTGCCGACCTGATAGAAAAATGTGTCACTGCTTTGGGCCAATGCCCCCGCAAAGCCGAGCGCCCCAAACCCCGCGTTGTTATGGTCCCAGAACTGGATGCCGCCAATTCTGAGAAACGCGAAGGTGTTCAGCACCGTATCGGGAGCAAACTCGCCCGACTCCAGCCCCGCCGCCGTCGTAACAATCTTGAACGTGCTGGCGGGGGGATAGCCCTGAAGCGCCCGATTGACAAAGGGAAAATCCTGGCTCTGCAATTGTCGCCACTGGGCATCACTGATGCGCGCCGAAAACAGGTTGGGGTCAAACGCCGGACGGCTAACCATCGCCAGGATCGCGCCATTGCTGGGGTCCATTGCCACCACCGCGCCCTTGCGCTTGCCCAGCGCTGCCTCCGCCACCTTTTGCAGTTCTAGATCCAAGGTCAGGTGCACATTGCGGCCCGCGCGCGGTGGGATCTCACCCAATACCCGCACCACCTGACCCGCAGCATCGACCTCGACCTGCTGGCCGCCCCACTCACCGCGCAGATAGCGCTCGAAGGCAGCCTCCGCGCCCACCTGGCCCACCACATCCCCCAAGCGGTAGCCCTCCGCGCGCCGCTGCTTGAGTTCTTGATCGCTGAGTTCGCTGGTATAGCCCAGGACGTGGGCCGCCATATCACCGCCAGGGTAGTAGCGCACGGCCTCCGCATCGATTTGCACACCGGGCAAATCCGGGCTTTGCTCGGCTAGAGCGGTCATGACTTGCGGACTGATTCCCCGCGCCACCCGCACCAGGAACGGCGAGTTGTAACCCACCTGTTCCAGCCGAGTGCGGATCTCGGCCTCGGGCGTGCCCAGGATGCGCGCCAAGCGCCGAATCGTGACGGGCCAGGCCTGCTTCGGCTGCGACAGGGGCCAGAGAAACACCGAGTGCGACAGACGGCTGACGGCCAGAGCGCGGCCTTTGCGGTCCAGCAGTCGCCCGCGCTCCGGCGGTTTGGGCACCAGCCGAATGCGATTATCTTCCGCCAGTTGACGGTTGCGGCTGCCTTCGGCCAGTTGCAGATAGGCCAGCCGTCCACCCAAGAGGCCCAGCAACAGCAACGCGGAGCAGCCCAACAACAACAGAGCTTGAAAACTGCGCTCAGTGGGAGGCAGCGTTTGCGGGGGGGCTTGAGGGGGACGGGTCCGAAGCAGGGTCATAAGTTCCACATTGCAGGTGATGTCAGGCGGCGGTGCGATCCGCGACATTAACGGTGACCGACTGATCAGCCGCAAGTTCTGCGCGGCTAACGATTTTCAGACGCAGATGGTCAACCTCTAAAGGGAAGCTAGTGTTCCCTGGTCCCTGTGGAGTGTGGAGTGACAGTTACAGTTATGGTTGATTCGCTATCCTGGCAAGCGGCCAATCCAGCAAAATCGGTTCTGAACTCAGGGGCCGCCTTGTCGCTCTCGCAGCCTGCGGCAAGCGTGGCCTCAGCACAAGAACCGAAAGCAGCGCCGCTGTTTGGGACGGATGGCATTCGGGGGCGGGTGGGTGAACTGCTCACAGCTCCTCTGGCACTTCAGGTAGGTTTCTGGACCGGTCAGGTCCTGCGGAATGTTGTTCGTAATACCTCTACCACACCAGGGGTAGGGCCGGTGATCATCGGCCAAGATTCGCGGCTATCGGGAGATATGCTGGCGACGGCGCTGACAGCGGGTTTGACGGCGGCTGGACTTGAGGTCTGGTCGGTGGGTCTATGCCCAACGCCAGCGGTCGCCTATCTGTGTCAGACCCTCGGTGCAGCGGGCGGCATCATGGTTTCCGCTAGCCACAATCCCCCCGAGGACAACGGCATCAAAGTGTTTGGCCCCGACGGCACCAAGCTGACTAACGCGTTGCAACAGGAGATTGAGCGAGGGGTGCGTGGCGAGTTGCCGGGCCCCTGTCTGGATAACTCCACCGGCTGGGGGCGCTTTCAACACCGGCCCGACACCCTCCAGAGCTACGGCACGGCCCTGGTAAGTGGACTGCTGAGCAGCCTGCCTGCCACGGAGCTGGCGGGGCTGCGAGTGGTCTTGGATCTGGCCTGGGGTGCGGCGTCTCAGATCGGTCCCCAGCTGTTTCGCGAGCTGGGGGCCGAGGTGATTGTCCTCAATGGTGTGCCGCGAGGCGAGTGCATCAATGTCAACTGCGGCTCTACCCACTTGCAGCCCTTGCAGCAGGCGGTGCTAGCGCATCAGGCTGACCTGGGCTTTGCCTTCGATGGCGACGCCGACCGAGTGCTGGCCGTGGACAGCCAGGGGCGGGCGGTTAACGGCGACTACATCCTCTACCTGTGGGGGCGTCAGCTACAGCAGCAGCAGCGTCTGCCGGGCAACACGCTGGTGGCAACGGTGATGGCCAATCTCGCCTTTGAGCGGGCCTGGCAACGCCTGGGCGGCGAGTTTGTGCGCACGCCGGTTGGGGACCAGCATGTCCACGCGGAGATGGTGCGTCGGGGTGCAGCACTGGGCGGCGAGCAGTCAGGCCACGTGTTGTGCTTCCACTACGGCGTCAGCGGCGATGGTCTGCTTACCGCCCTACACTTGGCCGCCCTGATCCAGCAGTCTGGCTTGTCTTTGAGCGAGTGGGTGGACGCCAGCTTCCAACCCTACCCGCAGCTCCTGTGCAATGTGCGCGTCGAAGACCGTCAGCGGCGACTGGCCTGGAAGGACAACCCGCGCATCCAGGCTGCCATCGCAGAAGCGGACGCAAACTTGGGCGATCAGGGCCGAGTCCTGGTACGGGCCTCAGGCACCGAGCCGCTGATCCGCGTCATGGTTGAGGCTGCCACCGAGCTACTGACCCGCCGCTGGACCGAGCGCCTCTGTGAAGTTGTGAGCGCGGAACTGGCCTAACGAGCCGCTACCTCTGAGACTACCTCGGGGGTACTGGCATTCGAGGCCAGTTCGGCAGACTCCAGTTCCCCAGCCTGGAAATGAGCGCGGAACTTCCCACCGAAGCTTACCTGGAAGGGATAGTTGGGGCTGACCGGTCGCCCGCGCCATTCCCCCAAGATGGCCGTGATCTCACCCTCCAGGCCCTGAACGTCAATAGGCTCACCCCGGTGGGCCGGGTGGTGATACACGATCACAGCAACCTTGACCCGGACATAGTCTCCTATCTGCATCCCTCAGACCTCTCTCAGTTTGTAGAAATATCTTCACATGTTGGAGGAGAGCGCGAAGCGGGGTGCGTGACCCCAGAAAGCCTCCAGGTCATAAAACTCGCGTTCTTGAGGCATCATGATGTGGACGATCACATCGCCGTAGTCTTGCAGCAACCAGCTACCGTCGCTTTGGCCCTCCACTCGCACGGGTCGGCGCTGCCATTGTTCGAGGACTTGGTCCTGAATACTGCTGGCAATGGCCCGGACCTGGGGCTTGGAAAAGCCAGTGATCACCACAAAATAATCGGCCAAGACCGAGACTTCGCCGACCTGCAGCAGCACAACTTCGTCTCCCTTGCGGTCGTCCGCTGCGGCTGCCACCGTCATCGCAAGCTGATAGCTGAGATCATCGGGGGAAACGTTCAGGGCGGTGTGGGCTTGGGCGATATGCAGGTTGTTTTGAGTCAAGCGGGTTTCTCCGTTTTGTCTAAGGGGGTTTACTGGGCGGGTTAAGGGGTTTTCAAGACGATCGGGGTTGTCTGCCGGGCAGCCTCAAGGGCCCAGTTGCGCACGCTGACCACCCGCGGGTGAATCAGTCGCCCTTTGCTGAGCAGAAAAGTTAGGGTCTGCTCGCAAGCTTCGCGCATTGCCGCGTACAGATCGGTTTCGCTCAAGTATCGCAACTGCTTGAGCTCTGGCGAGTCGCCCCGCCCCGGCTCAATAGCGTCTGCCAAATAAACAACGCAGGCCAATGGGCTCATCCCCGGCATCCCCAACGTGTGATAACGCACCGCATCCAGGATTGCCGAGTCGGTGACCCCAAATTGGTCGCGGGCTACGATGGCGCTGACCTCTGCGTGCAGCAAGTGAGGGTTGGCAATTTCTACGGGATCGAGGGGCAGTCCCTCGGCCAGGGCCATGTTCAGCAAGACATCGGGCTTGAAATATTTGGCCAGGTCGTGCAATAGACCGGCCCAGGCTGCTTGTTCAGGCTGCAAATGGTGAATCTCAGCCAGCTTACGGGCGGTTTGTTCAACCCCCAGGATGTGGGTGAGGCGAGCGGGTGGGACCTGTTCACGCAGCCAGTTGATGACCAAATCACGCATGGACTAGAAAGAAGGTTCTGTCTCTATTTTATGGGACCTTTTCCAGAGCCAAACCCGAGAGCCAAACCGAGGTTGCAGTCGATTGGGCATCTCGCCAAAACCTCAGGGGCCGGCATCCGAGCTTGAATCAATCGGCTACAGCGTGCCGTGATCATCAATCGTCTGTTTCAGGCGGCTTAGCGCATCTGAGACACTCACCGCGCCCAAATCGCCGGACGCCCGCGTGCGCAAGCTAAGACAATTGCTCTCGACCTCCTTGGCCCCAACAATTGCCATCACCGGCACTTTCTGCAGCTCCGCGTTGCGGATTTGCTTGGGCAAACGGTTGCCGCTGCGGTCCACCTCGACCCGGATGCCCAGCGCCTGCATCTGACCCGCCACGCTCTGCGCAAACGATTGGACTTCCTCATTTACTGGCAGCAGACGCACCTGCTCAGGAGCCAACCACAGTGGAAAATCGCCTGCATACTCTTCGATCAGAATGCCGACCAGCCGCTCCAACGAGCCGAACGGAGCGCGGTGGATCATCACCGGACGCTGGCGCGAACCATCGGCAGCCACATACTCCAGCTCAAAGCGCTCGGGGAGCTGGTAGTCCACCTGCACCGTGCCCAACTGCCACTCCCGCTCCAGCGCGTCGCGGAAGATGAAGTCCAGCTTGGGACCGTAGAACGCCGCCTCGCCAATGCCCTCAAAATGCGGCATCGAGAGCTGCTGCACTGCCCGCCGAATTGCCCCCTCTGCTTTTTCCCAGGCTTCATCAGAGCCCAGATATTTATTGGAGCTGGGATCTCGGAAGCTGAGGCGAGCGCTGAAGTTCTGCAGGCCTAGCCGCTCGAACACGGTCAGCGTCAAGTCCACCACCTTGAGGAACTCGGCGTCTAACTGGTCCGGCGCAACAAACAGGTGGGCGTCATCCACCGTGAAGCCTCGCACCCGCGTCAGTCCGCCCAATTCACCCGACTGCTCGTAGCGGTAAACCGTGCCGAACTCCGCCAGACGCATGGGCAGCTCCCGATAGGAACGCAGCTCACTCTTATAGATCTGGATGTGGAACGGGCAATTCATCGGCTTCATCACAAAGCCCAGCTCCTGAGCACGGCCCTCGTCGTCCTCGCTCATCAGCGGGAACATGTCCTCTTTGTACTTCTGCCAGTGCCCCGAGGTTTTGAACAAGTCCACGCGTGCGATGTGCGGCGTCACCACCGGCAGATAGCCCCGCTTGATCTGTTCTTGCTTGAGAAACTCCTCCAGCGTGCTGCGCAGAATCGTGCCCTTAGGTGTCCACAGCGGCAGCCCCGGCCCCACCTCGTCTGAGAAGACGAAGAGTCCTAACTCCTTGCCCAGTTTGCGGTGATCGCGGCGCTGAGCCTCCTCGCGGCGATGCTTGTACTCGGCCAACTGCTCAGGGGTTTCCCAGGCGGTGCCATAGATGCGCTGCAGCTGCGCTTGGGTTTCATCGCCGCGCCAGTAGGCCCCAGCAATGCTCTCCAGCTCAATTGCCTCAGGATTCAACTGCCCGGTGCGCTCCACATGAGGACCCGCGCAGAGATCCCACCAGACCTCGCCCAGGTGGTAGAGCGTGATCGGCTGGCCTACGGGGATGGCCGCCAACAGCTCTAGTTTGTAGGGCTCACCCAAGCGTTCAAATTCGCCTCTGGCCTGGAGATAGTCTTCATCTCGGCCTGCTCGATCTTGTTCTGGGCGACCTTTTCCCTCCCAGATGTAGTAAGCCCGTTTAACAACCTCTTCCTCGGTAAAGGGCCTTAGACCCTCAATGCGGGTCTGGGCCTCCTCGCGGCTGACTTCTTCGCGCAGCACTGGCAGATCCTTTCTGATCAGCCGGTCCATCTCCTTCTTGATCGCCTTGAGATCCTTCTCGGTGAAGGGTTCGGGGTTGTCGAAGTCGTAGTAAAAGCCGTTCTCGGTGGTGGGGCCGATCGTCACCTGCGCCTTGGGGAACAGCTTCTGCACCGCTGCGGCCATCACATGGGAAGTCGTGTGACGGATCTTCTGGAGCGACTCAGATTCACTGGAACGAGGCAGGTGAGGTCTTTCCATGCGGTTATTAAGGGTGGTTCTGGCTTCCCCCACATTCTATCGACGCGATCGCTCAGACTGGAGCGCGCCAGCCGACTCAGAATTTTAATTCGTAAAGAAAAGTAACATGCGGTTAATATGGGGAGAGACGACCTGCTGGACATTGCGACTGCCATGTTGAACGCTGAGCGACCGGACCCCAATTTGCTGAAGGTTGTGCTGGAGCCGCTCCTAGAGGATTTCGCGTACTGGTTTGTGCGCTCGGAGGCGTTTATAGGCCGCGAACGCCTCAGCTTTCTGAGCCTGGACGCTCAGGCGGATTTGCTGGCGCGCGTCCAACAGACCCTCGCAGAGGTGCGTGCGACGCAAGCGCTCTTCCGGATTACCGAGGGCAAAGCAGGCGTAGAGGCAAAAGTACTGGTGCCCTGGCACCAATTGCTGCTGGAGTGCTGGGAAGTGGCGAACCGCTTTCGCACCGAGCAGCAGACTTAAGCCTAGCGGTCATCACTGCCCGTTTACGCTGTTGGCTATGAGATCGGCTGTTGTTAAAAAAGGAAAACCCTAAATGTTACCGCTACTTTACATCATCGCTTTCACCGTGCTGGCCTTCTTAGCTGTCGGCAATTTGCTCCGCAGCCTGATGACTTTGGGAGCGCAGGAATTGCGTCGCCCCATTGGCTATCCACCGACCGGTGCTCATCGCCCACAGGCGGTACCCCATCCAGAGCTACTCGACGCTGCGGGTAACCTGATCCGCGAGCCGCTACTCGTGGTGAAGTCTATCTCTGTAGAGGAAGCGCGCGATCGACTCAACGCGCTCTACGACGACGGTTCGGAGCTGAGTTCTCAAGACGACAACCTCCGGAGCGAAGCCTAGGACCTGTGCCCAATCGTAGCCCCGGCACTAATGTTAATGTGCCGGGGCTCTGTCCTGGATTTGCCGGTGCTTGAACCCGGAGGGCTGCCCGGCCGGGGTGTATTTTTGGAGTGGAGCAGTTTAGGCCTTGCGCTCATCTAGATTGTCGAGCGCTCCTAGACTACGCTTTTCAGGGACGATCTACCTTCTGTGTTGCCCTACACGCTAAGGTCGGATTGTCTTCATGCAATCAGCTTCTCGCCCACCTGCTGACATTGCCACTCAGCGGCACCTGCTGATCATTCACGATGCTCAGGGCAACCGCGCCCTACTGCTCAAGGGAACTCGCTATAGTCTGGGGCGTGACCCTGTCAATGACATCTCAATCAGTTCGCAGTTTGTCTCACGGCGGCACGCCCTGCTGCTACGCCTGCCCAGCGAGACTCAAGGCTGCTATCGCTATCGCATCATGGACGGTGATCTCGAAGGCCGCTCCAGCGCTAACGGTTTGGTGGTCAATCACACACGGGTTCGCTCCCACGAGCTAAATAATGGCGACCGGGTTGTCCTGGCCCCCGACACCAGCCTGACCTATTTCATCCTTAACGGCGAAGGTGCCCTGGGCATCCCCCCCGTCTTCGAGCGCACGGTGCTCAACCTCGACAATTCAGAAGAACCGCTGCCACTCGATGAAGAAGTGGCTGCCGAACCTCAGAGCTCGAGCTCTGTCACCGGACCGCTGCAGCGATTCTGGCAAAGCCTGAGGCAATGGCTGCCCTTAAGCTAAGGTCTTCACTTGCGACAGAGCTGCTCCCCCTCAGCTGACCGGTATGGTAGAGGAGTAAGGTTACGCGACCCCAGCGCCTGCTGTGATGCCTGACTCCTCGAATGGCGAAAACACTCAAACGGACCTACCCACGGCTGTAGGCTTGGCGGCTAGCGCCGACTGGCTCAAGACTGTTCTACAACAGACGCTGGCGTGGGTGGGGCGCTGGCCTGTTGTCCTAACTCAGCAACTGACAGGCTGGTTCAGCATCGATGAGCAGGAGTTGGCCACGATCCTGGCGCAGGTGCGGGCGGAACTGCCCACCACTGAAGTGCTGCTGGTCGGGAAGCCGCAAACCGGCAAGAGCTCTATCGTGCGAGCACTCACTGGGGTTTCTGAGGAAATTGTCGGTCAGGGCTTTCGACCCCACACAGCGCACACCCAGCGCTATAGCTACCCGGCAGCAGATTTGCCGCTGCTGGTGTTCACGGACACGGTTGGCCTAGGAGACGGTACGCAAGAGGTCGCCGAAGTTATCCGCGAGCTGACGGGCGAACTAGAGGTCAGTGCCGAACCGGCTCAGCAGGCCGCTCGTCTGCTAGTGGTGACCGTCAAAATCACTGATTTTGCCAACGATACACTGCGTCAAATCGTCAGTCAGATCCGGCAAGCTCACCCTGAGGTGCCCTGCTTGTTGGCCGTGACCTGCCTACATGACGCCTACGCCGACCCTCAAGCCAACCACGCGGCCTACCCGCCCACAGACGCTGAGCTGCAGCGAGCCCTGACCGCCACCCAGACCGCATTCGCTGGGCTCTGGGACCGCATCGTGCCCATCGACTTCACCCGAGCAGAAGACGGCTACGAGCCAATGTTCTATGGTCTGGAGCCATTGGCGCAAGCGCTGTGCGATCTGCTGCCAGAGGCGGAAGCACGGACCATTGCCCAAATCGTGGATAGCCGCCAAGGACTACCGGACCAGATCGGCGATCTTTATCGCCAGGTCGGTAGGCGCTATAGTGCCACGTTTGCTGTGATCGCGGGCACTTTGGCGGCGGCTCCCTTGCCCCTGGCGACCATGCCTATGTTGACAGCCTTACAAGTCACCTTGGTCAGCTTGCTAGGACAGCTCTATGGACAGATCCTCAGCCCCGCGCAGGCAGGCGGCGTGGTGAGCACCATAGCGGGCGGCTTTTTGGCGCAAGCCGTTGGGCGCGAGCTGCTCAAGTTTGTGCCGATTCTAGGCAGTGTGGTTGCCGCTTCTTGGGCCGCTGCCTACACCTGGGCGCTGGGTGAGGCGGCCTGTCTTTATTTTGGCGATCTCATGGGCGGCAAAAAGCCCAACCCCGCTCAGATTCAACGCGTGATGCAAGACTCGTTTCACGAGGCCCAGGAGCGCTTTCGCAGGACGCTGCGCACTTCCTGAGCTAAACGGGTCAGGTTTGATTGGTCATTATTTCGCTGGCCGGCTATACTTTTGCCCAATTGGTGGCATCTCTGCGGTTGCCAATCGGTCTGGTTGCTCAGGCCGAACTTTTGCCTGAGAAGCTTTATAAAGAAATCCAAAGTCTCGGCTTGATTCTTAGTCCTTGGTTTACCTTGCCTTAAAGGCTTGACGGTAGGGTTCAGGTGTACTTGGCCTGTTTGCTCTTTCTATTAGCCGATCCTCAGAACATGACACTCAAGCGCAGACACTTCTTAATGTTCGCGGGTGCGAGTACAGGTGCCATCGCGCTTGGCCCCCTGTACCGCCCCGGCCAGCCTTTTTCCATGCCTTTTGCAACCGAGTCGGCTCAGGCTGCGGTGCCCAACGGCCTGAGCTTCACGCCGATCCAAGGGCCGATGCCGTTGCTCACCGATGGTCTGTCTCTGGATAAGCAAACAGAGATGTACGCCAGCTTTGAGGTCAAGGATGACTTAGTGCTGCCGGAGGGCTACGCCTACAACGTCATTGCCTCTTGGGGCGATAAGGTAGGCGATTCCCGCTTTGGCTACAACAATGACTACCTCAGCCTGATCGAGACCGGCAACGGTCAGGGCTATCTGTTTGTCAACTTCGAGTATGTCAGCGGCACAACTTGGGCGCAGACCTTCCAGCCGGTGATCGGCAAGGCACTGCCGGTTGAGGCGGTGAAAGCAGCACTGCCTAAGAACGACAAAGGCGAGCCCTCCAGCCTTGACGCTTATGCTCTGCCCAATGGCAACCCGCTCAAGCAGCAGATCCGCGAAATCTGCGTTGAGGCTCTGCGGGATCAAGGTGGCGGCATAATCGGGATTCAGAAGAATCAAGATGGTCGCTGGACCCGCAAACCCGGCCCCGCCGACCGCCGCATCACTGGCATCTCAGGGCTCGAAGACAATCGCTATCTGCGCAGCACTGGCCCCAGCGTTGCGGTGTTTCGCAAGGCACAGGTGCAGGGCTACAAAGACGCTCTGGGCGAGCGGATCATCGGTAGTTTCGGCAACTGCTCGGGCGGCACCACGCCCTGGGGTACAGTCCTGAGCGCTGAGGAGAATTTCCAAGATCAGGTCCCCGAGCCTGTCTATGCAGATGGCAGCTCGTTTGCCCCTTCGACGACCAAGTTCAACATCACCGCTGAGGACATCTCGGGCCAGGGCAACGTCCTGGGTCTAGCGGGCAACAAGTACGGCTGGATGGTCGAGGTGGATCCTGCAAACCCCCGCGATTTCGGGGTCAAACACACCTGGCTGGGCCGCTTCCGCCACGAGGCCGTAGCCGTCCGAGCCGAGGCGGGTAAGCAGCTAGCGGTTTACTCAGGCTGTGACCGTCGGGGCGGGCACCTCTATAAGTTTGTGTCGCAGGGCGCGGTGACCAACCCGACGGCCAAGTCGAACTCGCGCCTATTTGAGCAAGGCTTGCTCTACGCAGCGAAGTTCAATGCCGATGGTACGGGCCGCTGGATTCCGCTGCGGGCCAGCACTGCCGTTGATCCAACCCTACCCAGCACCCTGGCAGGCGGCATGATCCCGCTGCCCAAGCGTCCGGAGGGCGGTTTTGCCAAGATTGAGAGCGATGCGGAAGTTCAAGCCTTCAAGCAGCGCTACCGAACCCTGGGCGATCTTTACACCGGCAGCCCGCAAGAAGTGCAGGGCGCGATCCTAATTGATGCCCACTATGCAGCCAACGCGGCTGGAGCCACCTGCACCGGTCGTCCGGAAGACACCGACTTGGCTCCGGACGGTTCGCTCTACATCGCCTTCACTTCGGGGACGCCCGGTGGCGACGGCGGGCCAGATAAGCAGGTTTTCAAGGGACCGGACGGCTCGACCGCCTACGAGTTTGGCTTCATCACCCACTTAATTGAGGACCGCAATGACCCGGCGGCAATGACCTTCCGCTGGAGCCACTTCGGCCTGGGTGGGGAGCCTGCCAAGGGTGGCCTAGGCTTCTCCAATCCGGACAACCTGTTGCTTGACAAGACCGGCAACGTCTGGATGGTGACCGATATGTCCAGCAGCAGCCACAACCGGGCCGTGCCAGCGCGGGTTGATCCAGAGGGCAAGCCACTGGCTCAGACTCGTCTGTTGGGTCTGTTTGAACTCTTTGCCGTCCACCGTGTTCATGGCGTACTGCCGATCTTCAGCCGCCATGTCCTTGCGCATGCCCTTCACTTCACCCGGGTGCTGAACAGCGGCAAACAGCGTCTGCTCATCGCGGCTGAAGAAGGGACCGGTCACTTCACAATCCATCGGACCATAGGCAAACAGGTAGCCCTTGCCCGCATTGGGTCCAGAAGCGGGAATAAACCAGACCGAGTTGTTGCCGAACAGACCCAACAGACGAGTCTGAGCCAGTGGCTTGCCTTCTGGATCAACCCGC
>JANNOU010000090.1:0-86830 GCA_031399305.1 Leptolyngbya sp. SOY_34_metabat_272 | reverse complement strand
ATTTCCGCGTAATATCCTGGATGGTAAGGCAAGGCGTATTCCCAGCCCAGTAAAATCGAACGCTGGGCAAAAGTGGGCAGATTGTCTGCCTCTTTAGTCAGCGAGGCGATCAGGGTGTCTTTCGGCTGCCTTAAGAGGAACTCATACAAGGGCGGCACCTTGCCTTTCACCTGGAGCTGACTGGGTAAGGTGATACTGGGGGCCAGAGGAATCAGGATCAGACCAGCGGCCAAACTGACCGTCAGGCCTGCGGTGAGCCACTGTCGCCCTGTGAAACCAGTTTGCCAGTGCTTGGCCCAAGCGCGCAGCTGAGCGTCTAGCCAAAGCGTTAGCGCGATACCAGCGGCCAGGGTGAGTAGCACGCGCAGACTGTGGGCCATATAGCGATTGGGCAAATAGAGCTTGAACAGCAGCGCATGGGCCAAAAAGAATAGCCCCAGCGATGCCAGCAACATCTGCTGAAATAGGCAGATCTCTTTAGACACCCGCCGAGCCAAGGGAAATCGAGCGGGCCGCCGCAACCACCACGGCAAGGCTAGCCCCACCAACACCAGAGGCGGCAGCAAACCCGTAAACAGCAGGCCGCTACGTGGCGCGAGGAACCAGAAGACCAGAGGATTTTCGTGAAAGAAAAAAGTGCGCCCGTAGCGTCCATTCACATAGTTGAACTCTGGCTGTAGCCGCGCCTGAGCCGCTGTGATCGCCGGTCCGAACTCACTGGTGCTGAGCGCAAAGGGCAGCAGCACTAGAGCCGCCATCGCCAGGCCCGTTCCCCAAAACCAGTAGTCTGCTGAAAACTTAGAAAGCCTCGGCCCTTTGCCTGACCAGCGCCAGAGCCGCAGCGTCAAAAGCGCAGCCGACAGCAGCACAATCTGCGGATAAAACAAACCCTGCAAGACAATTGCAACCATGCAGGGCAACCAGGAGCGTCGCAGTAGATAGTACAAAAATGCAAACAGCAGCGGATACAGAAAAGAGCGGGGCGTTGCCGAAATCAGGTCATCTTCCATCCACAGCCCCTGGTTGAGCAGCAGCGTGGTGATGAATCCCGCCGCAGGCACAGGCAGTAACTGCAAACACACCCCAAAACAGTAGCCAGTGGTGATCAAGCCCAGAATCGGCGGCAGCCACTTACTGAATAGCAGTGGATCGAGCCCCCAGCTCGCCATCAACCGAAACAGAGCGATGTAGCCCGGTGGTGAAATGGACTGATAGTACTCTGCAATCCAATCCTTCGGGAACAGCTCAGCGTCTAGAAATCGCTGCATCCAAAACACATACTGCCGCGCGTCATCCTGAACCACGTATTCGCCGCTGAACGCCAGTTGCAATGACTGAACGCCGTAAAAAGTCGCAAAAACCAGACTCAAGCTGAACCAGAAGGCACCCGACCCAAAGCTCTCAGGTGTGCTTGTCTTCGCAGAAGCAGTCAGTGGGAAGCGGCGCGGGCGCGGGATCAACATGGCAAAAGTAGAGCACTGCAGGTCAAATTACCATCTCAGCTGCAGCCAGCTGTAGCTGACACGACAGAGATTTCAGTCTGTTAGAACCGGCGTGGGCTTCGAGCGGAAACGCTGGTTCAAGCCTTGTTCTCGCCCGAAAAGGTTATCCCGCTCGCTCAAGGTTTGCAAGGCCCGATTGGGCAAAACTTGGTTGGGTTAGTGTCCCCGGTTTTGGGAGGGTAGACCCATTTGGCGGCGGGTGGCGCTGAATGAGGGTAAGAGTGGGAGATGGTAGAGAGAACCCGGAATGGGGGGCGTTTGCCCCCCAAACCCCCCACTGGGGGACGAAGCGCCTCCCCCAGACCCCCTGCGCAAGGGGGATCTGGTTGAAGTTCGGAGGTTGAGTCACTGACCCGACTCAACCTCCGAACTTCAGCTGTCAACTCTGGAACTTGCCGCTCGCTGTTCGCCACTCGGACCTGGCAGTTTAGAGCTTGACCGGCCCAGCTCAAGGCTCCAAAGGTCGAGAAAAAAACTCGACTAACCTAGCCCCAAGCTCGGCCCGCCAAGTCGCAAGCTCGAAGGGTGAAGTTGAGAAGGCGGGGGGCCGAGCCAGGAGCCGAGAAATTGGAGATGGCAGCGTGGTTGCTGAGCTAGTTGGCTGGGTCGTTACGGTCGAGAGTGTAGGGGAAGAGCGAAGTCAGTAAGCCCCAGGCAAGAGTTTCCACCCCTCGCCAACCTGCGGCTAAATCAGTCAGTCCCCCCTTGCGCAGGGGGTCTGGGGGAGGCGCTTCGTCCCCCAGTGGGGGGTTTGGGGGGCAAACGCCCCCCTTTCCGGGTTCTCTCCCACCTCACAACTTTTCCCCCAGTCAGTTCCATGCCCCTAAAGCCGGTACTGACGATACACTTCGCTAGCCGCCCGGTGCAGCAAAGAATGTCGATAGGCCAGGGCCGTCAGGTCATCGGCATAACCACCGCCGATCACACAAGCCACCGGATAGCCCCGTCCCACACAGGTTCCGAGCACCTGCATCTCCCGCCGAAACAGACCCGAGTCAGTCAGGGCCAACTTGCCCAAGCGGTCGGCAATGTGGGGATCGACACCAGCATCGTACAGAACCAAATCGGGCTCAAAGTCTGACAGCAAATCCGGCAAGTAATTTGCCAGGGTTTGCAGATAGGCATCGTCCTCCAAACCCACTGGCAGAGGCACATCCAGACTGCTGCGCTGCTTGGTACCTGGAAAATTGACCTGACAGTGCATGCTGAAGGTGAACACGCCAGGATCATCCCGAAAGATGAAAGCAGTGCCGTCTCCCTGATGCACATCCAAGTCTACGATCAGCACCTTACCCACCAACCCCAGACGCTGCAGCCCCCGCGCCGCCACCGCCAGATCATTGAAAATGCAGAAGCCAGAGCCGTGGCTAGGAAAAGCATGGTGAGTTCCCCCCGCCGTGTTGCAGGCTAAGCCATGCTCCAGAGCCAACCGCGCCGTGAGCACGGTCCCCCCAACCGCCGTGCAAGTGCGGTTCACCAGCCCCTCGCTCCAGGGCAAGCCGATGCGACGCTGCGCCTTCGGCTCCAGGCTGCCCGCACAGAAGGCCCGCACATAGTCAGCAGCATGGACCAGTTCTAGCCAGTCCAGAGCAATGCGCTCCGGACGCTGAAACTGACCAGCCTCAGCCACACCATCGGCCAACAGCATCTGGTGCAACACCTGAAACTTGGCCATCGGAAAGCGGTGACCCTCGGGTAGAGCGCTCACGTAATCCGGATGGTACACAATCGGCACAGACATGGACTAGGCGCTCAAAAAACTGCTCAAAAAAAGTGCAAGCTCGCGGCTGGTTCTTCCGGAGCCGACCGTCGTCCTAGGAAAGAAGGAGTGGTAGATGCACCCTGATTCATCCCCAGAGACCCTCACGGGTTTCAGGGGGATTTTTGTTTGTGGGTCTTTTAACAGCAAAAAGCCCCCCCGGCGGAGGGCTCGCAGCCAGCTTGCGCAGACTCAGGCCACGAGGGCTAACCTGCGACGACGATCTTGCCGACCATGCCTGCGCCCCGGTGGGGAGTGCAGTAGTAGGTGTACTCACCCGACGGGAGATCGCTGAAGGTCTTCTCAATGGCCTGCTTGGGCGCATTCAGTAGCTTCTTGTAAGAAAGGCTGTCCGCCAGAGCCTTGTCATTGCCAGGCACCTTATCAAACACCACGTTGTGGGGGTAGGCAATGTTGTTGATCCACTTCACGGTGTCACCGGGCTTGATGGTCACCGTTGAAGGCTCAAATACCAGCGCCCCCTTCTTCGAGCCCATCAGAATTTCAACGGTGTCAGCTTGAGCAGCACTTGGTGTCAGGCCCAGGAGGCCCAGAGCCAGCACCGAGACCAGGAGAACCGCTTTCAAGCTGCGAATCAGAGTTTTGAACATGAGTACGCCTCAACACGAATGGCACTGAGGTCAAAGAGACTGCGGAAAGCTCTTTGCCAAAGGGCACAGATGTACTTCAAGATCGTAAAGTTTCCTCTAGGGGGGAGAGTCAAGGAAAAATCAGTATTGCTGCGGATTTGCCTCTGAACAGCCAACTCAGCCCTTGGCCTGTGGGCGTCGCCTCACAATTTGCTGTAAGCCGCCAGCTTTTGCTCGACCTCGGCATCGCCTGCATTGGCGAGGTCGGCGACCGGCAGGCCCTTGGGTTTGAACTTCAGGTCCATGAGCTCGGGCTCATGGCCGGTGACCAGGTAGTTGCCTTCGATAATTTTGCGCAGGATCGGGGTGCGCCGCTGCTGGCCGAGCAGCAGCGCACCGACTAGGCGACCGTCTTTGAAATTCAGCTTGAAGTAGGCGAAGCGATCGCCCGCCGTGTCGTAAAGGCGCGACTCGCAACCGGCTTCTGGTGCGGGGTTGAACTGGCCGAGCAGCGTGTAGGGCAGGTCGTAGAAAACGCCCGCGTTGTAGAACAGCCCCTCGTTGTAGGGCCGGTTGGCCCCCAGCAAGTTCTGGGCGGCGATCAGGCCCTGCAGCGTCGCCACCTGCCAGGTGCGGTTGGGACGGCAAGTGGTGAGCCTCGTGCCCCCCTGCACCCAGGTGCAGTCGCCCGCTGCGTAGATATTGGCGTAGTGGGTGCCCAAGTGTTCATTGACGGCGATGCTGCCGCGCTCCAGCCGCAGGCCAGAGCCCTCCAGCCAGCTCACATTGGGCTGGATGCCGCAGCAGACGCCGACCATATCGGTGGCAATTTCCTCGCCGCTGCTGGTGACCACGGTGCGCACCCGACCGTTTTCATCACTGAGCAGGTGGCTGGCGGCGGTATTCACCCGTATATCCGCACCGCTTTCGTGCACGCGCTTGGCGATGATCTGACCGGCGGCTTCGTCTACCAGCGGCTCGCCCAGCCAGCCGGTCAGCTGCAGGATCGTGACCTCCAGCCCGGCTTTGTTCAGGCAGTCGGCCAACTCTAGGCCCAGGACGCCGCCGCCGATCACCACGGCGCGGGCGCTACGGCCTTTGACCTGCTGGGTCTGCTGCTCGTACCAGAGCGTATCCTGAATGTCCCAATAGCCCAGGCGCACACCGTCCAGATCTAGGCCGCCGATTGGGGGCCGGATTGGGCTGCCGCCTGTTGCCAGGATCAGGCCGTCGTAGGCGCAGACTTCGCCGCTGGCTAGGACTAGACGGTTCTGCTCGGCCTCCAGCCGGGTCACGCGGTCTTGGCGTACGCTCACTCGCAGCGCTGCATAGTCTTGGGGTTGCTTGACGATTAGCGCTTCTAGGCTGGTGTGCCCTTGCAGATACGTGGACAAGGACAAGCGGCGGTAGAAGGGGTAAGACTCGCCGTTGATCACCGTGATCTCAGCGTCTGCGTCGCCCCGTCGAAGTTCTTCCGCAGCGCTGATGCCTGCAACGCCTGCGCCGATGATGAAATACTGCTTTGTCATAGAAAGTTTATCCACTGGTTAAAGTGAGCTTTAGATTACAACAGTAGGAGTGTGCGTTCCCGATCGGACGAGCTTCGCCATTTCTTCAGGATTTCAACGGTGGTTGTCATGATCCTTGAGCTGAGCGGTCGCCGAGACCTGGATTCGGGTTCTGAGGAGCGAGAACCGGAGTGGAGGGCGCTCTATCCCGTAGAATACGGGTCAGCAAGCAAGGCTTGAGCCCGGTGCCAGCTGTTATGCAAAATCGCAACCTGGATCTGAAACTAAAGCTGTGAAAACCCTGATCAGGACTGTGGCCTTGATGCTCTGGCTGGTGGTCAGCCTAAGCCTGGGTAGCTGTGCAGAAGGCAAGAATTTAGCCCGCCGCGCTGGGCAGGTGCCTGCCTATGTGCCCGGTGTGGTGTCGGAGGCTGAGCCTGCGGTAGAGGCTCCCCCTGCGGAATTGCGCGCCCGCTACCCCTGGCTGGAGGGCCGCGCCCAAGTGCGCCTGACCACCTCGGGTAATCACATGCTGCTGGTGGAGGTTTACGGGGACCATGCGCCGCTGACTGCTGGCAATTTTGTGGATCTGGTCAGCCGGGGCTATTACAACGGCACGGGGCTGATCGTCGATCCGAAGTTCATCCTGCGGGCGGCGGCGGAGCCCTTTGTGGACCCAGACACGGGTGAAGCGCGTCGCCTGCCGTTGGAAATCCAACCCGAGGGAGCCAGTCAGGCTGTCTATGGGCGTACGTTTGCGGAGGCGGGCCTGCCGGTGGGAGCACTGCCGGTCCTGAAAAATTCTTATCGGGGCGCGCTGGCGCTGTCTCACCCGGAAGGGGATCCCAATACGGGCTCGGCTCGCTTCTTCATCTCCTACGGCAATGGCGAGATCATCCCCTATGATGGCAACGCCTTGGATGGGTTCTACTCGGTGTTTGGTTACGTCATTGACGGTGTGACCTACGGCGACCCAGATGAGCCTCTGCAGCGGATCACGGACGGGGAGACCATTGTCAGAGCCGAGGTGGTCGCCGGTTTGGAGAATCTGCGCTTGCCGGGGGAAGCGTAACGGCCAAGCTGGATACTGCTGGCGAGTTTGCCCAGCCCCCAGCTCCTGCCTGACCCCGAACACCACCGCTGAGGTTCTGAGCTCCGCCATTCCAGCCTTTTGCTCGAATTTCCGAGCCCTGAGCCCGGCTACCCAAGCTTTTTTCTCGAACTGCCGAGCCTGAAGCTCCGCCAGCCAGGCTTTTGGCTCGGAATTTCCAGCTTTTTGCTCGCAGCCCCGAGCCCTGAGCCGCCTCTGCCGAGATCTGAACCCCGCTGTCCGAGTTCTGGCTGAGATCTGGCACTAGTAGGCCCCTCTACCCCCCCCGAGTTTGCGGGAAACCGGAGTCTTGCTCCCCCGAACTCGAGGGCTGGGGGGCCTCTTCTGAAACGAGCTTGGTAAAATGTCTGGTGCGGCTCTAAGCATATTCATGACGCTTAACCTTAGCTTGACACCAGAGTTAGAACAATATCTCACACAGGAGGCCAGGCAGCAGGGACTTTCGCTAGAGGCTTATGCCCTGCTGCTTTTGACTGAGTACGCCTCATCGAAACAGACTAGACTAGTCAACCTACTTCAGTCCTGGCTTGATGAAGGAGACACCGAAGAACAGCAAGAGACAGGGAAGTATTTAATTCATGCCCTTGATGGAGATCGGCTCTCTGAGCGTAAGTTGTTCCCCAACCAACTGAAGGGCGTGACTTGGTGAGTCGCGTGGTACTTCTGGATGCAGGTCCCATCGGTCTAGTGACGAATCCAAAGCTATCTCCCGAAAGTGCCGCCTGTACTCAATGGCTTCAAATGCTTGTTGCATCAGATGCCCGAGTAATCCTTCCAGAGATTGCTGATTACGAAGTTCGACGAGAACTACTACGAGCCAATAAAGTAAAAGGCATTGCTCGATTAAATGAGTTAGCTAGACTGCTGGAGTACTTGCCCCTCACGACTGTTGCCATGCGTCAGGCTGCACTATTTTGGGCACAAGCTCGTCAGCAAGGGCAACCGACGGCAGGTGATAAGGCAATTGATGGCGATATGATTTTGGTTGCACAAGCTGCGACTCTGGCTATCCCAGATGTTGTGATTGCAACAACAAACGTTGGTCATCTATCCAGATTTGTCTCAGCCGATTTGTGGCAGAGTATCGCTGCCAGTTGAGCAAGTGAGATCGGGCACTAGGCCCCCCCAACCCCCCGAACTCGGGGGCTGGGAGGCCTCTTCTGCAGCTTCGACCAGACGCTAGCTGCATAGGTGCCCCCGTGTCAGAGATAGGTGATAACAGTCAATACCCTGGCTTTTGAGCCAGAAGGGGGCCGCCGAAATGAGACCATCGTTGTCAACCCGCATCAGCCCTGGCTGCAGCTTAGGGCGACGGGGAGCCAACGTTTCAACACACCAGACCGTCTGTGAATCAAGTGGAATCGACATGGGTGCCGCCTCTCGATACTGGAGATTGATCAAAATCGACGCGACCAGCCAGCGCAAAGTGGAGGAAGTGGCCTCGGCCCAAGAATTTTTCAGGCAGCAGTTTCCAGCCTTCTGCCAACCAGTAGAAGTGCCAGACGCCCAGATTCAAACCCAACTCTTAGCCTGGTTGCAGCGCTCAGAGCCGAGTCGCGAAGCGACCATCTCCCACCTAGCCGAACTCTGTCTGCGCTGCTTCATCTCCAGTCAAATCGAGCAGACTTGCATCCAGTTAGAAACCCTGTTTGGTAGCAGCCATAGCTTTACCCGTCAGGATCTCTTCCCGTTTGTGCTCAATGACCTAGTTTTAGAAAAACCCCGGCCCAGCGCTTACCGCCCCCTGGCAACCGAGATTTTACAGACCTTCGACCCTAGGCGCGGTAACTTAGCCACCTGGACGGCTCGGCTGGTCAAACACCACCGAGAATTGAACACTTTTTTATTAGAACGCGGCGTTTATCTAGTCAGTGATTGGGCTATCCTCAATGACACAACTGCGAAACAACTCCGGCGTATCCTTTCTGATTTTCATCAGCTTACGCCCACGGAAATCGAACGTGCTAGTCTGCTCCTGGCAAGCTACCACGCGGTCTATCGCCGGGACCGCCTCAGCCAATCTACAAGCCGGGGAAAATGCCCGCCGCCCAACCCCGATCAGCTCAGTCAGATGGTGCACCTCTGCCGCAGCCAAACAACCCTGGAATTCTCTGCGGAGAGCCTCCTGGCACAGTTGCAAGATCTGGCAGAGCGCCTGCGGCAATATCGCATTTATGTTCGGGGCGGCTCCCTGCCTGCAGACTCGCTCCAGGACCCGAAAGTGAACGCTCAAGCCAGCCATCTCCAAGCTCCCGCAGACGGGTCTACCGAAGACGAGCAAAGCCAGTTCTTGAGGCGCTACCATCAAGAATTTGTCCATTGTTTAGATCAGTCTGTGGCTCAGGTGATTCAGGCTCAGTGGGCTACGCTTCAGGGTCGCAGTCTTCAGAGCGCTCAGGACTTCATTGCGGCCCTGAAGCTGTTTCATTGTCAGGGCAAATCGATGGGCGAAATCGCTCAACAAGTGGGCCTCAAAGCGCAGTATCAAGTCACCCGTTTGCTCAAGCTCAAAAGCTTGCGCGCCGACATTCGCCAGCACATGTTGGCCGCCCTGCGGGAGCGCATCTTAGCCATGGCCGTGAACTACACGAGCCCCGACCAGCTGCAAAGCCTAGATCGCCAGGTCGAAGCCGCACTTGAGGAGCAGATCGAGGGGATCATTCAGAGCGCCGAGGCCGAAGCGAGCGTCGCCAGAAATCGCCCCTTGGCGAGCTTGTTTGCACAACGCCTCTGCCGCCACTTAGATCTCAGGAACCAGAACCTATGACTGCTCCCTTGCTCGCCGCCGACATGCTGCCAGATTTCCAAACCCTGCCCGCAGAGACTATTGAGTTAGAGGCTGACCAGATCGACCGCGCCTGGCAGCTCAGCCGCCTGCTGCCCACCGAAGCCAAACAGTGGTGGACCTATCTCAATAGCCTGGCCCTGTTCAGTTTCGAGCAATGGCTGGCCGACCGCGCCCCAGACCTAGCATTCGATGCCCAGCAGGGCTCGATTTTGCAGCCCAAGTACGCGAACGTCATCGACGCGGTGGGCCACCTGCGGGTGGGCGAGTTCCGGGTCTGTTTGCTGGTCGCTGGCAGCTTGTGGGATCAGCATTTGACCCTATTGCGGGCCGTGGTGGAGCTGCCCGAGTGGCTGGCTCATTTTTATGTGGTGGTCGAAGTCCAAGAGGAATTGTCCCAAGCGATGATTCGAGGCTTCTTGCGCCATGACCAGCTAGTGCAGCAACTGCAAGCCCAGGACCTGCCGACTGAGAGCGACTGGACCTATGCCCTGCCTCAGACCTGGCTAGACCCAGACCCCAATCGTCTGTTGCTCTACCTGCGCTTGCTCACGCCTGCCGCCCTGCCCTTGCCGCAGCGTCCGTCACAGGCCGCCGCTACGCAGCCGGTGGATCTGGTAGCACTCTTGCCCAGCTTGCAATCGCCCGACACACCCCTGTGGCAGATTCTGAGCTGGGAGCAGGGAGCCACCCTGTTGGCCAACCCTGAGCTACTCGACTGGCTGTATCGCCTGCAAACCGCGCCCGCCGAGCGCGCCCCTGCCCTAGTCGAGCAGTTGGGGGACCTGTTGCAGCTGTTTAGCCAGCAGGCGGTGAACGTGGGCCGTTGGCTGCGGGATGAACTAGATGAGCTGGCGCAAGCGCTGCCCTGGGTGCTGCTGCCGCCCTTGAACCCGGCCTTACGCACCCGCTCGTTTCGCGCTCCCACCGTGGAGGCCGAGTCGATCCTGCGCGAACTGGAGTGCACTACAGACATGACCATCCCCGCCCAGGCGCGCGGGGCCTACCAGGATATTCCCTTCGCCCAAGTGGCTCTGCGGCTCTACGCAATCACCTGGCCGCTGAGCGAGGCAGCCGTGCCGGAGTGGACCCTGCTGCTAATCTTGGGCAGCCAGTCTGGAGCCGGTCTGCCTGATGGCACTAAACTGCGGGTAAGCGACCGCACGGGCCTACTGATTGAGCGCACGGCGAGTCGCGACCTCGGACCGGGCTATTTGTTTGTGCGCGTGGTAGGCGAGCGCCGCGAAAAATTTCTGGCGACCCTGACCCTGCCCGATGGCACTGCTCTGACTTTGCCGCCCTTTAGCTGCTGTTGAGGCCCGCCGCTGCGATGACCTTCCGATCAGTTCTGCGTCTCAAAGTTCAGCAAGTCGCTCGCCGTTGCGCCTTCGATTTGGCCTGGGGCAAAGGGCAACAGCTTTATGCGCTCTCGCACTATCCTGAGGCCCTAACGGAGCTGTATCAGGAGTGGCAGCGCGTCTATCTCAGCTTCTATGCCACCAGTTTGCGGGGCCGGGTCGAAGCCTCGGGCAGCATTACGCCGCCGCCGATTGATTGGCACGCCCGCTTGGTGGAGACCGAGACGCGCCTGCTGTATGAATTCCACCGTTGGTTACGCGGCGCTGAGCTGTTTGAAATCCGGGCCGAAATCGCCCGCGCCGCCCGCGTCTTAGCCGAACAGGCTGCCGAGACCGGTGAGCGCTATGCGGTCGAACTGTTCCTGACCTGCAATTCTCTGGAGCTAGAACGGCTGCCGTGGGAGGTCTGGGAAATCGGCACCGAGTTCGCCACCCCCGGCACCATCCGCATTGCCCGAGCGCCAAGCAATATTCGTGTGGCCCCCGTGGCTGACCTCAAACAGCGTCGTCGGGGGCGCGCTCGGATCCTGGCGATTTTGGGCGACGAGCGAGGTCTAGATTTCCAAGTGGATCGCCAAGCGGTGCGCGCGCTGGCCCACATCGCCGAAGTGGAATTTGTCGGCTGGCAGCCTGGTCAGGAACTGCCCGAACTCAAAGCCCAGATCTGCCGCGCGCTCACCGATGAGCGCGGCTGGGATGTGCTGTTCTTCGCTGGGCACAGCAACGAGACCGGTCTGACCGGCGGTGAACTGGCGATTGCCCCTGGCGCTTCGATTGCGATTCGCGAGATCGCCCGCCATCTGGCGATTGCCCAAGAGCGGGGGTTGCAATTCGCGATTTTCAACTCCTGCAGCGGCCTTAGCCTCGCAGCCTCGCTGATCGACCTGGGCTTGAGCCAGGTGGCAATTATGCGCGAGCCGATTCACAACCAGGTGGCGCAGGAGTTTCTGGTCCAGTTTTTGAAGGGTTTGGCCGAGCACAAAGATGTGCATGACGCCCTACTGGCCGCCTGTCAATTTCTGCGACTGGAGCGCAATCTCACCTATCCCTCGGCGCACTTGGTGCCCTCGCTGTTTCGGCATCCCGAGGCGACCCTGTTTCAGATCGAGCCATTCGGTTTCAAGCAGCGGCTCAAGCCCTGGCTGCCCAAGGGGCGCGAAGTATTGGCGCTGGGAGCCTGTCTGGCACTGAGCCTGTTTCATCCGGTGCAAGAGTCGCTGATGGCGCAGCGCCTGTGGCTGCAAGCCGCGTACCGCGATCTCACTGGCCAAGTGCCGCCCGCTGTGCCGCCGCCGATTCTGTTGGTGCAGGTCGATGATGAGTCGATTCGGCGCTCAGAGGTTGGCAATCCCAATCCGATTGACCGCGGCTACCTGGCGCATCTGGTGAACCGGCTTTCAGCCTTGGACGCTCAGACCGTGGCGCTGGCTTTTTTCCTGGACCGTCAGCAGCCGGGTAAGGATCAAAAATTGGCTGAGGCGGTGCGGGCGGCAGTGGCGCGGGGCACCTGGTTTGTGTTTGGCACCCGGCTGGACGAGGCTGAGCATGAGGTGGATGTGAACCCCAAAGTTGCTAGCCTCGACTGGAGTTTGCAGGCTTACACCGACGTCACACTCTGGTATGTGGAACTGCCGCCCGCTCAGTCTACCTGCCTCGATACTTGTCCGTTTCCCTATCTGCTGAGCCTAGTTCAGGCGCTGAAGCAGTCGTCTCTTGCCGCTGGCTTGCCCCAACCAAATTTGCGCAGCCCAACGGATCTGCGGGAGCGAGTTTTGGCCCACTTGCAGCGCTCATCCACCGCCCTGCGCCTCCAGGCGGGCGGCTCAGATGCTCGGCTCACCGGTCTGGCCCAATTGCGCCTGCCTGCGATCACCAGCTTGGTCCAGAAAAAGTTGGATCAGGTCTGGTTGCAGCCGGTAGTTGATTTTTCGCTGCCGCCGGATCGGGTCTACCAGCGCATCGCTGCCTGGCAGTTGCTGGAGCGCCAACCTGACCGAGCAACCGCCCAAAGGCTCAGAGACTCGATTGTGCTGATCGGGGCGGGGGGGTATGCCGACGCGGACCGAGGCAATTTTCCGGTGCCGCCTGCTTTTGCTTACTGGAACCAACAGCGTCAGGTGTTTACGGGCGCGGAGGCTCATGCTTATATGCTCCACCACCTGCTGACGCATCACTTGGTGATTCCCATTCCCGACCTCTGGATGGTAGGTCTGGCGGCGTTGTTCGGCAAGCTGACTTGTCTGTCGGTTCGGCACCAGCGCCACCAGCGGGGCTGGCTTTTGGGGTTGGCAGGGGCCACAGTGGCCTATGGCCTCGTGGGCTTGCAAACTTATATTTCGGCTGGGGTTCTATTGCCCTGGTTTTTACCCTCGGCTACTTTTTGGGTTTATACTCTGCCTGGTCTGCGGCGAAAACCTCGCGCCTAACCCCAATTCTGCGTATTGGTTGCAACTAAGCAATGTTGCAGATGGCACAGGTAAAAGTTTGCTCAGAACCACCCGCCATTTAGCGCAAACTTTTAGGACAAACGCTGCTTGTCAAGGGCTAAGGTCGTTGCATAACTCCTCTGTCCTGAGAGATATAGCTGAATAGGCAATCTACCAGCCCGATTCAGGAGGCTTCTTCTAATGGCGAGACGTAGACAGAGCACGGTCCCGCGTTTTCCTGGCCCGTCCGGTCTCGAAGCGAGTGAGCAGGGTAACCGCTTCAGTCAGCTTCTGGGCCGCCTCACCGGCTGGATAGCGCGGGCACGAGTCAGCACAATCCCGCGCTCGGACCTCGAAGCAACTGGGCCAGCCGAGGCTGAACAGTCGGATACACCGGACTTCACCGCGGCAGAGCCTGCCCTGCCGTTCGGTGGCAGGCGGCCGACGATTCCGCGTTCTGTTAATCCAGAGAGCCTGCCCGTGGATTCGTCTGCTGAGGCTGAGCCCTCCGAAAGCCCCGCTGGGTCTGCACCTGACACAAACGCCTAGACCGGTCTAAGCGTGGGGTGAGCTAGAGCCCGCCCCACCCGGAGTTTTTGCCTGGTCTCTCTGTTTAGCCCCGCTGAGACCTGCCAGACCTGCCAGAATCTATTCGCCTCAAACCAGCGTTCCCCTGCCCTTTGGAACCTGAGGTTTGAGCGGTTCTGTTTGGGAAGTTTTTCAGCCGTTTCAACTAATAACGTCCATCCCCATTTTCTGATGAACACCTTGACAGTGACTCAACCGGTTAGACGCCAACACCTGAGCGCACTTCCATCTCCAAGGTTGGACAACGTAGTCGTTGCCCAAGAGTTCAAACAACCTCTACTGTTTCAAGGCATTATCGAAGGTCTTGTTGATGGCATCCTCATTTTGACCCGACGCGGTGAGCGGGTTCACGACAATGAAGCGGCTCGTCAGATCTGCCGCCAGCTGATGCCGGATGCGGCTCATCCAACTGCTCTACCTGACGAAATTCGGCACCTCTACAAAACTCTAATCGAGAGTGTTGAGCTGTTCCCCGCTCAAAAAACGGTGCTAGAAGATGAAATTGTGTTCGATTCATCCGTGGCGTTTCGCCTGCGGGTGCAGTGGCTCAAGCTGATGGAAGCGGAGCCACCGCTGATCCTGGTCACCCTAGAAGATTGCCGTCGCTCTCAGCAGAGCAAGCTGTTTTCGGATGCTCAAAAGTATGGCCTGACGCCGCGCGAAACCGAAATCTGGCAGCTATACCGCAGCAATCAGACCTACAAGCAAATTGGAGCCAAGCTATTTGTCACGATTAACACTGTGAAGAAGCACATGAAAAGTATTCACGCTAAGCGTAAATCCCTCTGTCTGGTCGATTGATGGGGGTTCTTTCGACTCGTCCTTGGCATTAACCAGGAGGACAAATCTATGTTGGGCCTATTGCTATTTCTGCTGATCAGTAGCGGTTTAATGGTTGCCCATGATCAATTCCTGAGAGAGAACGGTCTCTAAGCTCAGGCAGGAGCCGAGGCCCCGTGCCCGGCTCCTGAGGTACAAAGCTCGGCTCTCCGAGTTCTGAACTCGGGACATTGAGCCCAAAGCCCGGAGCACCAAGCTTCGGGCTCAGAATTTTGAGTCCAACCCACCGGGCTGCGAGTCCAGTGCTCGGACCCCTGAGCTTGCTACTCGGAGAGTTCGGCTCAGAACTCGGGCCTTCCAGCTGGAAGTCGGAGCTTGGCAAAAAAAGGCTGGAATTCCGAGCTTTGAGGCTTGAGGGTTGAGCTTTGAGGCCTACATCCCTAGTTCTGAGGCTGGCCTGCCGACCTCGGGACTTGGAGAGTTCAGCTCAGAACTAGGCGTAGCACATGAACTGGGCTGATCGGGTCGAGAGCAGCAGGTTTTGCCAGTTTTAAGGCTTCATCTTTGTCCGTTTTGCGTTTGACATTACGCTATTGCCACACTTCTTGGTTGGGATTAGCAACCAGCATTGGGTATCTGTATTCTTGGAAAATACTCAGGTACCCTCTTAAGAAGATTTAAGATGTCCACCTCCCAGATATCGGAGGTTTCCTTTTGCCTCTCACAGCTCGCATAGATTCTCTAAGTTGTCGGTAGGGTGGTGCTTCGAGGTTGTAGGCAGGGCAATCGAGCCTGATGTACAATCCGGATAGGATATTGTTTCTGTCAGTCAGTCAGCATGGATTTTTACACTGTCATTTTAAGAAAAAGTTCAGGCTACTGGGTTGCTTTGTGCCTGGAAAATGGAATTGTGGGGCAGGGAGAGACCCAGGATCAGGCGATTGCAAAACTGAAGGAAGCGATTGAGTCTTTCCAAGAGGGTTGCAAGCCTGAGCTTAATACTCACTCTGCACCTATTTCCATTAAAGAATTGCATGAATTCTTGACCATAGAGTTGGTCGAGCCAATCTCAGAAGTCTACGAACTCAGGGCAGTTTATGCCTAAAAATATTCCCTCCCTTAAGCCCAAACAGCTTATCAAGTTGTTGGAACAGGGGGGCTGTCAATTCTATCGAGAGGGCAAAGGTGATCACAGTCTTTATACCCGCGTAGTCGAGAGTGAAACAAGGGTGGTTCCCATTGACATGGGAGCCAGGGAAATGTCACCTGCTTACGTCCTGAGGATTTTCAGACAGTTCGGTTTTACGGATGAGGAAATTGAAGACCTTCTGAAATAGCGATGTATAGCGATCGCTGCATTTTGCAGGGGCCATACCACCCAGTGACATCTAGTTGATGCGTGAAGCAATCGGAGCAGGACTGTGATCCAGAGAGGCCAAGAACAAGCTCCGTCTAAAAGGGCGGCCATTACCTGAAAATGACATCTGGATTGCGGCTCTGGGACTGCAGACTGATTGCAGAGCACCGACCGGATGCAGCCCAAAACTTGGCGGTTGTGTCCCAGGGCTTGGGACTTCTAGCCTGCGGCTGGGTGATTTCAAGCTGCAGCTCGGAAGTTCTGGGCCAGGACTTGGCAGTTTGGTTCCAGAACTCGGACCATCGAGCTCGCGCCTCGGAGAATTCAGTTCATCACTCGGAACTTCTGGCTTGGAAGTTGGAGCTTGGCGAAAAAAGGCTGGAATTCCGAGCTTTGAGGCTCGATGGTTGAGTTATGAGGCTGAGGTTCTGAGTGCTGAGGCTGGGTCGCCGACCTCAGGACTCGGTGATTGCGGCTCAGAACCTGGGAGCTCAGAATGAACCGATCAAAATGGGCGCTCCAATATCAGACGAGGCGATGCCCACTGTCAATATGAATGACCTCGCCCGTAATCGTGCCACTGCGCATCAGAAAAAGCACGGCACTAGCGACTTCCTCGGCAGTGGAGAGCCGTTTCATCGGAACCTTAGTGGCCACCCCACTAAATGCTTCTTGTTTTCCTGCGCCCAAAATGTTGTCCCACATCGGTGTGTCAGTCCAGCCAGGGGCAACCGCATTGACCCGAATGGGCGCTAATTCAAGCGCCAGTGCTCGCGCTAACTGTTCAGTGGCGGCAGTCGCAACAGAGGTTGCCCAAGCCCCCGCAACAGGGCGATCGGTCGAAAGTCCGCCAGTAAAGGTTAGCGACCCAGCCCTATTCATCTTCGGAACAGCTGCCCGCACGACATTCACCGATCCCCAAACTCGGGTATCAATTGCACGGCGAAAATCAGCCATATCGCCTTCGAGCACATGGCCACCGACAAAGCTGCCCGCCGCAACATAGACATGATCGATAGTTGGCAAGTCCGCGAAGGCTGCATGGATAGACGCTTCGTCCGCAAAATCGGCGATTGCCGTACGAACCCCAGCCATTTGTTCGACAGCCCGGCGCAGCTTCGCGGCATCTCGGCTAACCAACGTCACTTCAGCACCCAGTTGCTGGGCCAGAGATCCTGTGGCCAGGCCGATACCCTGACTGCCACCCACGATCACAACATGCTGGCTATTCATAGTGTTCAAATTCATCCGTTCAGGCTCTCTAACAAAGGTTGATGATGCCGTTTAATGTTGTGCCTTGCCTTGCAACAGACTCGCCAAAGTTTGGCCAAAACTCTGCCGCTGACTCAAGCTACTCAGCCACGCAGCCGTCTTGGGTCTGGCGTTAATCAAGGTTCTGCCTTCCTTCGTCATATGGATGTAGTCAACCATCGAGCCTACAATAATGTCAGCCAAGCTCAAGCTATTGCTCACCAGAAACGGGCCTGCAAGCTCATGCTCCAAGACATCTAAATGCAGAGCGGTTGCAGTTGCTGAATTGACCACAACGGTTTCATCGGTCTCATTTCCCATGATCGGAAACATGATGCGTTGGAGGAACAGTTGCATGACTCCCACTGGATATAGGTAATGGGTTGCAATGCCGATCCATTTCCACATCTGGGCCCCTGCTTTGGGATCTGTGGGTTGCAGAGAAGCTCCGTCGAAAGCTTTGTCAATGTAACCCAAAATCGCCGGAGTTTCGTAGAGAACGAATTGCTCCTGCTGCAATACAGGCATCTTCCGAAAGGGGTTGAGGCTGGCGTATTCATCAGTGGCGAGATGGTCAAAACCAATCTCGTTGAAGTGGTAGCCAACCCCTTTCTCAATCAAGGCGATGCGGGCTGATCGCACATAAGGACTGACTGGAAAGCCGTGCAAAATCAGTTCGTTCATGGGTGTTCTCCAGACTCAAGTCGCTATTCTTGAATGGCCGTTCAATTTGAGCACTCGTTCAAGATAGCACCGAGGAATTTGCCTGTCAAGATAATTTCCAAGCGACTGAATATGAGGCGACCCAATCGTGCCCAAGCCTCGATTCTCAAGGCTTGAGCCTCTTTTTATAAGCCCGTACCGCCAACAAGTCTGCGACAAGTCAGCATTTATGCTTGAGCAAGCTATTACAAGCTTTAGGGCTTTGGGATTAAGGCCAATCCCAGCGCTAGCCAGACCTCAGTAGCGCGATTGCGCCTGCTGCAATGCTGCCCAGAGTTTGCGCATCCCGTCGCATTCGCGCAACGGCCAACATGCCAACCACAGACCCCAGCATTGCTTTCGCCGTCACGTCAACCTCAAATGATTGCGGCAAATCGCCATCGAGTTTTGCTTGATCAAGATTTTGTCGAAAGAATGATTCGATCTCGTCCAACCGATCTTCAATAATTGCAAGCGTGCTGGGGGAGTGAGATTCCCGTTCCATCGCTGTGTTAATAATCAGGCAACCCTTTTGTTTTGGGTCGCTGGTCATGGCTTTAGCCAAGTGCTCAAACCAATGTTGAATGCACTCTAATGGCGGACGATGGCGTGGCATTGAGGTACGAAAAAATTCCTGAGTGTACCTTCGCAGTGCCTGCTGAAACAACTTTTCTTTGTCGCCAAAGGCGCTATACAGACTTCCAGGTTGAATTCCCGTGGCCTGCACAATATCTTTCATAGAAGTATTGGTGTAGCCGCGCTGCCAAAACAAGTTCATGGCAATCGCCAGAACCTCGTCCGTATCAAACTCCCTTTGGCGAACCACGCGATAATCGAGCTCAGAATTTTACTGGCGTATACCCAGATAAGCATACCTATTCTTGAACGATTGATCAATAATACTGATCAACATTACTGTCCTGGATAGGTCCCAGGCTCGGGGCTTCTAGCCCGCAGCCGGGTGATTTTAGGCTGGCCCTCGCCAGTTCTGGTCCAGAACTCGGCGGTTTCATGCCAGAGCTCGGATCGTCAAGCTCGCGGCTCGGAGAGTTGGGCTCAGAACTCGGAACTTCCGGCTTTGAAGTCGGAGCTTGGCGAAAACAGGCCGAAATTGCCAGTTCTGAGGTTGGGAGGCCGACCTTGGGGCTCGGTCATCCGAGGTCTGTGCTCAGGAGCCAGCGTCCGCAGCTCGGCGCTTGAGGCTAGGAACTTGGTTCTTGGCGTTCCCAGCTTGGACTGTGCCGTTCGTAGCGCCAAGCCCCGAGCTTAGGGCTGAGCCGTGCGGGCTCCCAGCAGCTCCAGTTCCACGCTAGTTCGGCCCTGCCAGTGGTTGGTCCGCAGCTTGTAGGCCAGATCCAGATGTTCGGGCAGCGGGCAAAAGGCTCCCCAGCGCCAAGCGATCGCCTGTATCCGGCAGCCCGCGCCATCCTGCACCGTGAGCTTGAGGTGGGTGCCATCGGTGCCAACCCCGCGCTGCTCGACCACGCGCAGCCCCGGCGTCCAGAACACCGGATCCGGGTTGCCGATGCCGCAGGGCTGGAGCCGGTCCAGTTGCGTCACCAGATCTAGGGTCAGGTCGCTCAGCTGGGCGCAGGCGTCGATCTCCAACAGAGGCCGCAGCTGCTCGGGCTGCAGGCAGCTGTGGGCGAACTGGCGCAGACGCGCTCGCAGCTGAGGCAGCTTCTCGGGCGACATCGAGAACCCCCCAGCTGCCTGGTGCCCGCCGTGCTTGTCAAACAAATCGTGGCAGGACTCCAGCGCTTTGAAGACATCAAACTCGGGGATGCCGCGCACCGAACCTCGCACCTCGGTCTCCGAGAGCGCCCCGATAAACACCGGCACGCCATAGCGGTCCTTCAAGCGCGAGGCGACCACGCCGATCACGCCGTGATGCCAGTGCTCCTGCACCACCACCAAGACCCGCTCAAGCGCCAGATCGATCTGGCTCTGCTCTAGCCAGGCCACCGCCTCCTGCTCGATCTGGCTGCACAGCCGCTGGCGATCGCGGTTGGTCTCCTCGCACAGCCTTGCTAGCTCTTGGGCGCGCGGCCAAAAGTCCGTGGTCAGCAACTCGATCACCACGCTCGGGTCGCCGATCCGCCCGATGGCATTGATCCGTGGCCCCAGGCCGAAGCCGACCACCTCGGGCTTGAAGCTGTCGCGCCCCTGACCCAAGACCTCGATCAGCGCCTGCACCCCAGCTAGCTTGGACTGGGGCAGCCGCTTTAGGCCCCAGCGCACCCAGCGCCGATTGACGCCGGTCAGCGGAGCCAGGTCGGCAATCGTGCCCAGGGTGAACAGCTCCAGTAGCTCCCCCGCCAGGCGCTGCCGCTGCCCAAAACGCTCCGCCAGCAGACAGGCCAGCAGATAGGCTACCCCCACCCCCGCCAGGCCCCGAAACGGCGAGTCTTTATGAATCAGCTTGGGATTGAGGATGGCGTCAGCGGGCGGCAGCTCGGGCGGCGGCTCGTGGTGGTCGGTGACAATCACGCTCAGGCCCAAGGCTTTGGCCTTGGCGATTGGCTGCCGGGCGGCGATGCCGTTGTCCACAGTGAGCAGCACGCTGACGCCTGCTTGCGCCAGCTCTACCACCATGCGCTCATTGATGCCGTAGCCCTCATGCAGGCGGCTGGGGATGGCGTAGTCGGCCTGGGCTCCCAGGTGGCGGAAGGTGCGCAGCAGCAGGGCGGTGCTGGTCATGCCGTCGGCGTCGTAGTCACCGCAGATCGCAATGGTTCGCTGCTCGGCAATCGCCTGCTGTAAGCAGTCCAGCGCCTTGCCCAAGTCTGGGAATTCCTGAAGGGGGTCGGGCAATACCCAGGTGTCAGGTTCGAGAAAGGTGCGGGCTTTGTCGGGGCTGGTCTCGCCTCGGTTCACCAAGACCTGCGCTAGCAGCGGCGAGAGGTCCAGCTCTGTGGCAATTGGGCGCACTAGGTCAGCTTGGGCGGGCTGGATCTGCCAGCGTTGTTCGGGCAAAGGGGACAATCGCGACGCTCACTCAACAGGCGCGATTATCCTCCATGCCACTGCCCGCCGCCTCGGTGTTAACTTATATGAACAAGAGATGAACCAGAATCTGCTGAGCTTGGGAGCCCCTATGACGTCCACCGTCCAGACCGAACAACCGGGCTACACCCGCGACGACTGGCAGGGAGGCTACACCTCCCTACGCGAGGAAGCCGACTACTGGATCGAAGACATCGAGGGGCAGCTCCCCAGCGGTCTGCGCGGCACCCTGGTGCGCAATGGGCCGGGGCTATTTGAAGTGGGCGACCAATCACTGCAGCACCCATTCGATGGCGACGGCCTGATCTGCGCCTTCGCCTTCCCCGGCGACGGTCGCGCCCATTTTCGCAACCGCTACGTGCGCACCGAGGGCTATGTGGCTGAGCAGGCAGCGGGCAAAATTTTGTATCGCGGCGCGTTTGGTACGAGCAAGTCTGGCGGCTGTTGGGCCAACGCCTTCGACCTGCGCCTGAAGAACCTGGCCAACACCAATGTGATCTACTGGAGCGGCAAACTCCTAGCCCTCTGGGAAGCGGCGCAACCCTACAAGCTCGACCCGGACAGCCTGGAAACCTTGGGCCTAGACAATCTGGGCGGTGCGTTGCCACCAGAGACGCCCTTTTCGGCCCATCCGCGCGTCGATCCGCGCACCGGTAACCTGGTCAACTTCAGCATCCGGACCGGGCTCTCCACCCGCCTGACCCTCTACGAGATCAACCCGGTGGGTCAGGTGGTGCAGACGCAGACGCACGCAGTTCCCGGCTTCGCCTTTATCCACGACTTTGCGCTGACGCCGGAGTATGCGATCTTCTTCCAGAATCCAGTGTTTTTGAACCCGCTGCCCTATCTGCTGGGTCTGCGCGGCCCGGCGGAGTGCCTGAAGTTCCTGACCCGGCAGAAAACCCGCATCTTGCTGGTGCCCCGCGACGGCTCGGCCATCCGCACGCTGGAAACCGAGCCCTGCTTTGTCTTCCATCACGCCAACGCTTTCCTAGAGGGGCAGACCTTGGTGATCGACTCGATTGCCTACGACGACTTCCCGACGGTGGAGGCCGGTGCTGACTTCCGTCAGGTGGCCTTCGACCGCGTGCCGACCTCGCAGCTGTGGCGCTTCGAGCTCGACCTGCAGCAGGGCACAGTTAGCCGCTCGCGGCTTTTGGAGCGGGCCTGTGAGTTCCCCAGCCTGCATCCGGCCCACGTGGGCGAGCCTTACCGCTGGCTGTACCTCGGCGCGGCGGATCAAGCGCAGGGCAACGCGCCGCTGCAGGCGATCCTGAAGCTGGACCCGCGCACGGGCGAGCAGCAGCTTTGGAGCGCTGCCCCGCGCGGCTTCATGGGTGAGCCGGTGTTCGTGCCCTTTCCGGACAGCACGGACGAGGCGGAGGGCTGGCTACTGAGCCTGGTCTATGACGCGGCTCACCACCGCAGTGACCTCGTGATTCTAGATGCACGGCAGGTTGCTGCAGGCCCGGTGGCGCGGCTGCACCTGAAGCAGCACATTCCCTACGGACTGCACGGCACTTTTACCCCGCAGGTTCTGGGCGTTGAGGGCTAGGGCTTTCGGTCAGGCGCAGCCCCTCTGAGCCAGGCGGGATGCCCTCGGGTAGGCGTTCCACTAACGTCCAGCCCACCGCGCTGCCCAGGGGAATGGCATCGGGTAGGGGCAGGGTGTCTAGGGCGCTTTGGTCCAGGAGCAAGTAGGCGTGGGCTTCCTTCTGCCAGATTTGCCGCAACTCGGCTGAGGAGCGGGGCTCTACGTGATGCTGGCTATAGAAGTACAGCGAGGGACGGTAGTGGGGGTAGGACGTGTAGGCGGTTGAGGCCGTCGGCAGGTATTGGCGCAGGATCGCCGCTACCGGGCGTACCGGGTAGGCCTCGTTCAGCTCCCACAGCCAGAGATTCGAGCCGAACAGCAGTAACAGCGAGACAAACATCCCCCACAGCAACACCGGAATTGCCTGTCGGTCTTGCTGCCACATCAGCACCGCGCCTACCCCCAGGGTCAGGGTCAGCGCACACAGAATCAGCATCAGCGCCTGCGAGGCCCCACCCGAATCGGGCCGCCAGCCCAAGAGGCCGCTCAGCTCGTAGAAACAGAAACAAGCGCTCAGCGTGCCCCCAAGGCTCAGCAGTAACGTCGCCCCCTTCGAGAAGCGGCGCTGGCCCTGCCAGAGGGCGGTCAGCTCCACGCCCACCACTAAAGCCAAGGCTGGATAGAGCGGCAGCCCGTACCAAGGCAGCTTGGTCAGCATCAGCGAAATCGCCCCCAGGTAGATGCCACCCCAGACCAGCACCAGTTTGCCCCAGCCGCGATTGCGGTCTTCCCAGGTGGTCGCCAGTCCGCTCGGCAAGAACGCCAGCCAGGGCCAACCATACTTGAGCAGCTCCAGCAGGTAGTACCAGGGTGGGCCGCCGTTGCCCTCCACGTCGCTCCAGACTCGCTCCAGCGACTGGTGTAGGATGCTGGTTTTCAGGACCAAGTCCCCGGAGTGCTGCCACTGCGCCGCGTACCAGGCTACGACCGGCAGGCTGCCCAGCAGCAAGCCGCCCCACAGATAGCCGGAGCGCCATAGCCGGGGCGTGTCCCAGCTGAGGAACACCAAAACAATCGCCAACAACAGCAGGCCCAGGATCCCCTTGGTGAGGCAGACCAGGCTCAAGCTCAGCCCCAGCCCCAGACAGGCACGCAGGTCGCGCCGCGAGCGCAGCGCCAGCCACAGCATGCCCAACCAGAAGCAGAGGATGGGGCCATCTAGCATTGCCAGCCGCCCGTGTCGCGTCACCGGCAGCAAGGTTAGGTACACCAGCGCCGCCAGCAGCGCTGGGATCCGTCGCCCCATCGCCTCCCGCCCCACCAGGTAGAGCAGCGGCACCGACAGCGCGCTCAGTAGCGCCCCCGGCAGACGGGCCGCGTGCTCATTGACCCCAAACATGGTGTAGCTCAGGGCGATCAGCCAGTGCACCAGCGGCGGCTTATTAAGATAGGGCTGGCCTTCAAGGCTAGGGTAGAGCCAGGACCAGCCGGACTCAGGCCAGTTGCGCCAGCGCTCAAATAGTTCACGGGCTACCTGGGCGTGGGTAGCCTCATCCCAATCGCGTAGCGGCAGATTACCCAGCGCCAGGGTGTAAAGAACCAAAGCGGCCAAGAGCAGCCCCCCGAACCAGAAGGCATCCAGGCGACGCAAGGGGCGGTAGGTCAGCTGGGCCGAAGACAGGGGCAGGTTCACAGGCCGAGGACGCTCCTCGCGGGGCTGATGGGCGAGTTCAAGCGGACATCTCCAGTGAAACTTAGGCTGCCCAATAGCCTAGCCCAAGGGGATCTCCACCACAAAGGTGGTTCCCTGACCTGGCTCACTTTCGCAGCGGATTGAGCCCTGGTGATTGTCCACCACAATGCGGTAGCAAATCGACAGCCCCAGGCCCGTGCCCTCACCCACCGGCTTGGTGGTGAAAAAGGGGTCAAACAGCCGCGACTGGATCGGCCGGGGAATGCCAGGGCCGTTGTCGGTAATCCGTACCTGAACCGTCCCGCTTCCCTGCTGGGTAGTGATCGTGATCTGGGCCGGTTGGCTGTTGCGGTCGGCGCGGTCGGAGCCCAGCAGCGCATCCACCGCATTGCCCAACAGGTTGAGGAATACCTGGTTCAACTGGCCGGGATGACACACCAGCGGTGGCAGCGCCGCGTACTGCTTCACGACCTCAACACCACCTTTGTGTTTGGACTTGCGGTCGCCGCCCTGTTTGAGGCGGTTTTGCAGTAGCAGCAGGGCGCTCTCGATGCCCTCGTTGAGGTCGGCGGGTTTCTTGTCAGTCTCATCCAAGCGTGAGAAGTTGCGCAGGGTCAGGACGATCTCGCGCAGGCGCTCGGTACCAGTGCGCATTGAGCGCAAGATCGCCTCCACGTCCTGGCGCACGAAGCCCAGGTCCATGCCCTCCTGAAACTCGCGGATCTCATCCGGCAACTGCGGCAGGTGCTTCTGGTAGAGGTCCAACAGCACCATGAAATCCTGGATATAGACCGTGATGTGGGGGATATTGCCGTGGATGAAGTTAATCGGGTTGTTAATCTCATGGGCCACGCCAGCCACCATCTGGCCGAGGCTGGACATTTTCTCGGTCTGCACCAGCTGTGCTTGGGCAGTCTGTAGCGCTTCGAGGGTGGTTCGCAGGTTTTCAGCCTGGGCGCGGGCTTCGGCTGCGCCCTGACGCGTACGCTGCACTAGCTGAACCTGGTTGATCGCCACCGCCAGCTGGTCAGCCACGGCCTCCACCAGCGAGACCTCTCCTGGCTGCCAAACGCGGGGTGTATGACACTGCTCCAAACACAGGCTGCCAGACAGGGCATGCAAGCCGCCGCCAGAGTCGGCGAGGGGGTCTAGGCCATCCCCGGCCTCTGGGCGCACAATTGGCATGTCGAGCAGCGAGCAGATTTGGTTGTCCTCAAGGTAAGTCGGATAGAGGTCACGCAGGTTGGGATGACTGTGGACGTCGTCGGCCACCACCGGCAGCCACTGGGCCACGGCCTCAAAATAGACCGGAAAATCGGCCACAGCCATGGGTTGTGGCAGGGGCGTATTCTTCTGGTTCAGGCGGTCGTCCCGGTCGTACAAGTGGCAGCACTCCAGCTGCTGGTGATCGGTTGCGAACAGCCAGACGGCAACGCGGGTGACGTTCAGAGCCTCGGCCAGTCCTTGGGCAACCTGGCGGGTTAGGGCATCTAGCTCTAGGTTGTGGTGCAGCGCTGAGATGATCTGGTTAAGCAGGGCTTCGCGCTCGGCCAGGGCGCGGGTTTCGCTGTAGAGGCGGGCCTGGGTGATCGCCACCGCTAGGTGATCGGCCACGCCTTGCAGCAGCTCCACCGCCTCCGAGCTCCAGGTCCGCTCGCTGGTGCACTGAACGCACTCGACAAAGCCCACCTCTGCCGCCTCAGACAGCACGTCTGCCTTGCCGTCGTGGATCGGCACCGGCAGCATTAGCTTCGAGCAAATGCCGAGCTGCAGCAACGCCTGTCGGTGCTCGGGGGCTAGCTGCGGGTCAGTGGCAACTGAGTCGATTTGCCATTGGTCTTGCTCAAGCAGGGGATGGCCGAGCTCCCCCATCGCAGCCAGGGGGTACTCACCAATCAGGCTGGCGAGTCCTTCTTGCACCGATTCGTGGGTCAGCCTGAAGTGGTGACCGTCGCGGCGGTACCAGATGAAGTTGCAGCGCTCGGCATTGAGGATACGGCGCACTTCATCGACGGTGGTTTGCAGGATGTCGTTCAGGTCCAGAGTGGCGCGGATGCGGCTGGCAATGTGGTTGAGCAGGGCCTCGCGCTCAGCGCGCGCACGGGAGGTCTCGTAGAGCTGGGCGTGGGTGATCGCTACCGCCAGCTGATTGGCCACGGCATGGGCCGCGTCGATTTCCTCTGGCTGCCAGTGATAAGGGCTGTGATTGAAGGCAGTGAGACAGCCCACCAGCGTGTTCTGATAGCACAGCGGCAACGACAGTAGCGAATGCATCCGCCGCTGCTCGAATACCCGCCGCTCCCGCTCACTCAAGCCGGCATGGGCACCGGTGTCCTCGATCATCACCGGATACTGCTCGTGGATCTGCTGCAAGAACAGCGGGCTCTCGGCCAAGTGCAACTCCAGGTCTTGCGGCGGCTGTAGGGCACTGGAGCTGCCCAAGCGGTAAGCCTCGTGGCTGATATGCAACTGGGGGGCCTCGTGGCTGACCGGCCTAGCAAAGTTCACGGCATCGGCCTGGACCACGCCCAGCAGCTCGGTGAGCGCGGTATTAATGATCGTGTCGATGTCTAGAGACTGGCGGATGCGGTCGTTAATCCGGCCTAGCAGGGCTTCGCGATCGGCCTGACGGCGGGTCTCCTGATAGAGCCGTGCCTGGGTGAGGGCAATCGCCACCTGGTCGGCCACCTGCTGCACCAGCGCGATCTCCACGGCGCTCCAGCAGCGGGGCGTGGTCTGGCTGACCAGCACTGCCCCGATCAGCCCGCCTCGGCTAATCACCGGCACTTGCAGCACCGAGCGCCAGCCGTAATGCTCCAGCCACTGGTTCTCGCTGGGCTCCAGGAGGGTGACGGCGCTGTCTTCGACCGCCCAGGGCTGGGCGTTGGCGAAGGCGCGGTGGCTGCTCGGCCAGTCCTTCGGCTCCAGATGGGTGCCCCGCAACGGTTTAGGCCGGGTGAGGATGGGCAGATCTGCGGGGCCATACTCGGCGGTCAGGACCAGGGTGCCCGCGTAGGGGTCGTAGACGGCCACGGCGGCGTGGTCAGCCTGGAGCGCCTGGCCCAGCTCATGGATGATGAACTCGCCCACCGCCTCCATATCTTGGGAACTGCAGATCTGGGTGGCGATCTGGCTCAACAGCACCGCCCGTCGCACCTGTTGCACCACTGCGACGTAGACCTGCACGGTCTGGACCTGAGCCGGTTTGGGCGACTCCACCGGCAGGAATTGCGGCAGAGACTGCATCTGGACATGGGCCAGCAGCCGCTCGTACTCTTGCTGGCGGTCGATGGCGCTAAGGCCGCCCAGGTGCTCTAGACAGGCGAGCCAGCCGCCCAACCACTCGGGCGAGGGCGATTCGCCAATGGCGCAACGCTGAAGCAGTTCTGCGATGGCTGCTTGGGCAGTCTGAGCGTCGAGGATCATAGGTCAATGGCGATAGACCGCCAAGCAGGCTTGGGGCAAAGCGAGTGGGTAGGTTCTGGCTGAAGGATAGGTCTTAGTTTTGTCTGCTATCCGCTGCGGTCATCCGGATCGATTCACCCTCGGTTATCCGGCTTCGCTTGCTACAAAATAACCTCGCCCCAGGGTTCTGAGGAGAGGTTTTGGCGATGAAAACTTAGCAGTTTTGGACCGACCCGCCTGGGGGTATTGCGCTATACCGTCACGGGCTGCGCGGCCATGGGCATCGGTCGCTTGATGATGACCTCATCCACCAGGCCGTAGGCTTGGGCTTCTTCAGCGGACATGAAGAAGTCGCGCTCGGTGTCGTGCTCGATGCGCTCCATGGGCTGGTGGGTGTGGAAGGCCAGCAGCTCGTTGAGGCGCTGCTTGTGGTAGAGGATTTCCTTGGCCTGGATTTCGATGTCGGTCGCTTGACCCTGGGCACCGCCCAACGGTTGGTGGATCATGATGCGTGAGTGGGGCAGGCTCAGACGCTTGCCGGGGGCACCAGCGGCCAACAGGAAGGCACCCATGCTGGCGGCAAGGCCCACGCAGATTGTGGAGACAGCAGGCTTGATCAACTGCATGGTGTCATAGATTGCCATGCCAGCTGTGACAGAGCCGCCGGGGGAGTTGACATACACGTAGATGTCGGCCTCGGGGTCCTCGGACTCCAGGAATAGGAGCTGTGCCACGACCAGGTTGGAGACGTTAGCGTCGATCTGCTGTCCCAGAAAGATGATGCGCTCGCGCAGCAGGCGGGAGTAGAGGTCGGAGACACGGTCACCGCGTTCAGATGATTCGACAACAGTGGGTACCATGGGCGCTGATCGGCTCAGTAGGCTATTGTCTTCACTCTAGCGAACTTCTCGACTCAAACGGGGCAGGTCAGGTCCTCCACGTCTGCCGAGCGGGATGTGTCACGTTTGATGAGTCTTGGCGGGAGCGATCTGGATGAGATTGGAGCAGGAGCGGGCGTGGAATCGGGGTTAGTTCTAGAGCAGGGTCTTGTGGCGCTGGGGCTGATGGCAATTGCAGTGGGGCTCTCGGCCTGGCAGCAGCTGGGCTTGAGCTGGGGGCTGACCCTGGCAGCGGCGCGGGCGGCGGTGCAGCTCTTTGTGGTGGGCTACCTGCTGGAGGTGGTGTTTGTGTTGAATCAGCCCTGGGCGGTGGGGCTGGTGCTGCTGGTATTGCTGAGTGTGGCGGCGGTGGAGGTGCGCAACCGCATTGGCAAGGAGGTGCCCTGGGTCTTGCCGATTGTCTGGGGGTCGTTGTTGGTGGGCTCGCTGCTGACGCTGCTCTATGCGCTGTGGTGGGTGGTGCCGTCGCCAACTGGGTCTGCGCCGCAATCGCTGATTCCGCTGGCGGGGTTGGTGTTGGGCAATGCGATGAATGGGGCGGCGCTGGCGGGGGAGCGGTTGACGCGGGCGATGACCAATCACCGCTTGGAAATTGAGACGCATCTGTGTTTGGGGGCCACTCCGGCGCAGGCGATTGCGCCGTATCGGCGGGAGGCGGTGCGCACGGCGATGATTCCTACGATCAACGCCATGATGGTGGCCGGGGTGGTGACCTTGCCCAGCGTGTTGGCGGGCGAGCTGTTGGGCGGCATCCCGCCTTTGCTGGCGTCGCTCTACCAGATTCTGATTCTGTTCATGTTTGCCCTAGCGACCTTGATCACGACGCTCTTGGTCACCCAGGGCCTGTATCGTCAGTACTTTAATCGGGCGCAGCAATTGGTCTTGCCGTGAGCGGCAGGTCCCGTTGCCCGGTCACTCTAACCACAAGCCCATTCAGCCTGAATGGGCTTGTGGTTAGAGTGACCGCTGGCCCGTTCAGATCAACGAGATAGCGGGTCTCTCTCAGCAAGAATTGGCAACCCTGCTGAATGTAAGAGTGGCAACCGTCAGCCGCTGGGAACGTGGGCTGCACGAACCGACGTTCACAGTTGAGCAAATGAGAGCGCTGTGCAGTGCTCTAGGCGTGGCCTTTGACGACTTGCCGCCTCGACTCGGGCCGCTCAGGTACGACCAAATCTGACGGATTGGCCGACCCCGAAGTGAGAGTTAAATATGAGGCACTAGAACCTGAATTCGCTCTTGCTGGTCGCCTCAGGCCGTCCGGCCACTGCCCATCAGGTAGAGCAACGCCATGCGCACCGCCACCCCACTCGTTACCTGAGCATCGATTAGGCTCAGACGCGGGTCATCCATTAGATCCGAACTGATTTCCACGCCCCGATTCACCGGGCCAGGGTGCAACACCCGCACATTAGGAGCACAGACCGCTAGGCGAGCACGGGTGAGGCCATAGCGTTGGTGATACTCGCGCAAGCTCGGGATGAGATGCGCCGTCATGCGCTCCTTTTGCAGGCGCAGCGTCATCACAAAATCCGCAGCTTCCAGCGCTGGAGCCAGGTCCCAGTGCAGCGTCACCCCCTGCCAATGGGCGAAGGCTTGGGGCAACAGTGCCGGTGGAGCCGCCAAGTGAACCGATGCGCCGCTCGTGGTTAGACTCCACAGATTCGAGCGAGCCACCCGCGAGTGCAGAATATCGCCGACGATGGCGATCTTTTTACCCTCCAGTAAGGCCACCCGTGGCACTTCCTGATCCAGAAGCGTACACAGCGTGAACAGATCCAGCAGCGCCTGCGAAGGATGCTCATGCTGACCATCGCCCGCATTCAGCACCCCCACCGTCTTGCCCGAATCGGCACTCAAGCGGTCCATCTCCGCTGCGATGACCTGCGGCACTCCCGCCTCGCGATGCCGGATCACCATCAGGTCCGTCCCCATCGCCAAAAACGTTTTGGCCGTGTCCAAAATCGTTTCGCCCTTGCTCAGCGAAGAAGAGCCCGGCGCAAAGTTCAGCACATCTGCTGACAGGCGTTTAGCCGCCAGTTCAAAGCTATTTCGGGTGCGCGTCGAAGCCTCAAAAAACAGATTAGCCACCACCTGCCCTTGCAAGGTCGGCACCTTTTTGGTGCGTCGGGAGAGCACCTCGCGAAAGCTGGCCGCCGTCTGCAGCACAATGTCGTACTCGTCAGCGGTGAAATCCTCCAGCGAGAGAACGTGATGGCGGCTCCAGGCGGAGGTCATGGCAAATTTATCCACTCATCAATCAGACCGATGGGCGGCAGAACTTCGATCTGCCCAGCGCTCAAATTCACCACCGGCGCTATGGCCTCCACAAACGGGATCAGCGCCCGCCGCAGTTCGCCCGTCGCTGGATTCGTGCCCTCGATTTCTAGTAAGTCATTGCCAGCCGGAATGATGCTGATCACGGTCCCCAATTCCTGGCGCGTAGGCTGGTGAATCACCTTCAGGCCGATCAGATCGCGGACCATGTACTCGTTTTCAGCCAGTGCCGGTCGCTGATCGGCAGACACTAGCAGCAGCGCGCCCCGCAGCGCCTCAGCCATTTCGCGAGTGGTGATCTCAGCAAATTGAACCACGTACAGGTTTTTACCTGGCAGAGGACGGCCTCGCTGGAGGCTCAGCGGTTCGAGCGCCGAGCCAGGGTGCTGCAGCCAACGCGTGCCTGGCTGCTCGAACCGCTCCGGGAAATCAGAGAGCGACTGAACCCGCACCTCCCCGCGCAATCCCTGCGCGGCCACAATCTTGCCAATCACCAGACCGTCAGTGGGAGGAGTCGTCATCGTCAAGCCTAGCTGGCCGCCTCTAGATATTGACTGAGGTCCTCGACCAAGCGCGTCAGTTCCGCTTCGGTGGTGATGCGGATGCGCTCATCGCGGACCGTGATCAACACCTTGGCCGCAAACGGGCTAGGCCAGATGTTGGGATTGCAGAAGACTTCCAAAAACACTTCGCCCACGTGACGGTACTCCATTGAGGGCTGCGGCGACTTGCGCGGTCCTGGGCTGGCCGCGGCCTTGAGGTGATCCATCAGCAGCGCGATCTCAGCCTTGAGCGCCTGCGCGGCTGCCAACGGCAACGGCAGGGTCAGAGAACCCTCTACGAGGTTAAGCGTCAGCGTCACAGCCATGGCGATCAAACATCCTATTGACTCTTCACTCAATTGTTGGCCCACTCTGGCTTGAGTGGGTCAGACCAATCGACGTCAAGCTCAGTATCAGCTAAGGCTGGTGCTCTAAGCCGCGATAAGACCCCAGATTTACTGGGAATTGAGAGCCCCAACCGCAAATCTTGTGGTTGTGGGGCATAATTGACCCGTTGGCTGGCGTTACGTGTGAGGACTCGTCAAGTTTCCATGCATTCATTCAACTCCTCCGGGTTCTTCAGATCGGTTCGCGTGAGCGCTGGGCTAAGTGCTGCTCTGACCCTTTCTCTGTGGTTCTCGCCCGTCCAGGCGCAGCAACGTCCCCCCCGTCCCCCTGGACAACCCGCTCAGCCCGGCCAACCTGCTCAGCCCGGCCAGCCCGCTCAGCCACCGACTCCCGCTCCGCCCGCTGGCCCCAATGTCCGCCGTGTCTACACGCCGATCCCGCTGCCCAACAGCAATCAGGCCGAGGATTCGCTTACCCAGGCAGATATCCCCACTGGTCAGGGGGGGTTCGCCCGAGATTACACGTTTGTGGGCCGTGTCCAGGATCGCATCGAAGTGGACCTGCGCTCCGACAGCTTTGACACCTTGATCACCGTCCTCAATCCTGACGGCACCTTCCTGGCCGAAAACGATGATGGTCCTGGCGGCGGCACCAACTCCCTGCTATTCGCTCGCCTGGAAAAGGAAGGCACCTACATCATCCGGGTCCAGGCTTTTGGCGGTGCAGGTGGTGGCCCCTTCACCCTCAAGGTGACCCGCCTCAGGCCGGTGCCCTAAGCCTTCGAGCTCGGCTTGTCCTGCTCAGGGGGGCACGGGGCAGGTAGGATTTGTTGATGTTCCTTGCATGCCGATATGGTTCAGTACACCCTCGCCCAAAGTCCCGAACTGATTCTGACCGTGCCCGGTAGAGATTCGGCCAAAGCCCGTGAAAAGGCGATGGACCAGCTGATGGAGCTGATGGAAGCGGGCACGCTCGCTACCGATCTGGCGGACGGCTTTAGCCCGCAGCAGTTCGTTGAGATCAAAGAGCCCAATGCCAACGCGGCAGGTGATGAGGACGCGGTCACTCAGGCCGTCCAGGTCCTCAGCACCCTGGCCACGCTCAAGCTCAAGGTGCAGGAGTCGCGCAGCGAGGCCCTGCAGGTCCGGGCCCAAGTGGACATCCTGTTCAGCGACGACTCGGTCGATGAGGCGGAAATCACTCGGCTCAAGGAGGGCTTCAAGGCGCTCAAAACTTTTGCCCAGGCCAATCTGCGTTATCGCGAAGCCCGCGCCCAGGCAGAGCAGGCCCGCGCTCTACTCGACCAGGCGCTGCAATCCCCCGAGGCTGATCTCAAGCCCGAAAAACCCGGCAAGCCCGAGCCCGAAGCAAAGGCCGAAAAACCCAGCAAACCCGAGCCGGTTGCCCCAGCGCTGGAGCCCAAGCCCGAAAAACCCAGCAAATGAGCGGCAGCACCGACTAACTTAGAAGGACAGCACCGCTGAGTGGTGGTCACTTGCGCAGTGCTTGCCTGCGGAGGACTTCTGTATCCCAGCACTCTCATGGCTGCCGATGCCAGCCACGCTGATCTCATCGGGGCAAATTTGAGCCGTGCGAATTTGCGCCACGCCCGCCTGACCGCAGCCCGACTGCGCGAAGCCTGTCTGCGCGAAGCCGTCCTCAGCGACTGTCAGCTCCAGGACACTGATCTCAGCCGCGCTGATCTTAGCCACGCCGATCTCAGCCACGCCTGCCTGGAGGGGGCCAATCTGCAAGGGGCAAAGCTGATAGGAGCGTCCTGCCAGGATACGCGCTTCCACCGCGCCGATCTGCGCGGGGCCGATCTGCGTCGCGCTGATCTCAACGGAGCTGACCTGTCCCTGGCTCGCTACAGCCTCCAGACACAGTGGCCAGTTCAGTTCGAATACTCGCGTAGCGGCGCAGTGGGGCCGGGGGCTGATCTGCGCGGAACCAGCCTGCGCAATGCTGACCTGCGCGATCTCGACCTGCGCGACACGCACCTAGCCTGGGCGGATCTGCAGGGGGCGCGGCTCGACGGCGCGCAACTCGATAGCCTCGACCGCAGGCTTCAGTTCTCCTTGATCCATCTGCTGACCCACGCCCAGCCAGACGTGCGTGGGTGCGCGGTGACTGGCCTAGTTCAGCTGGGCCGCGCTGATTCTCGGGGCGCGCTGATCTTAGCCCTGGGCCGTGAACCGCACCCAGACGTGCGACAGCAATTGCAGTGGGCGATTGCACAACTGGGCGAGTTGCCCCCCATGGGTGTCAACTTAAGGCTGAAGCGCCCCAGATTTGCTGAGTAAGCGGGTCCTGGTCTCAGTCTCGCTACCCCCTCCCTAGCCTCACCACCCAAAACTGCGCTTCCCAAGCTCGGAGCCCGCAGCGTCGAGTTCCCATCCCGGCAGGTCGAGCCATCCGCTCCAGACTCCGAGTTCCGCACTTGCTCTCCGGAGCTCAAAGCCTCGAAAGTCGAGAAAATGACTCGAACTTCCCAGCCTTCAGCGCGCACAACCGAGTTCCAGACTGGAGGCTTCGAGTGCTCAGCCGAATGCTCCGAGTTCCAGGCTCAGCAGGCCGAGTGGGCAGCGGATAAAGAACGGATGGAATGGATGGGCGGCGGGTCAAACCCTCAAGTCCCCATCTGCTCCTGAATCCGTTGCCACTTCCCTTCAGTTGACACCCGTCACCCATGGCTGTCCCCAAGCCAGACCCGTTCTGATAGCTTGAGACTATGAAGGAGTTCACGATTGGGGACAAAGTCCGACTGAGCGCGCTGCCGCCCTACCTCAAAACCGCCGAACCCATGCCGATGCTGCGTCCGGCCCACCTGCTGCAGCTGGGCGAGCAGGGAGTGATCTTGGACCGACGACCGGGGGGTTACTGGGGCGTGCGCTTTGCGGCGGGAGCGTATCTGATCGACGGCAAGTTTCTCGAAGCAGCGGGCTAGGGTAGACTGCGCCTGTATTCCCCTGCCGCCCACTGCCATGAAACCTGCCCGGTGGATCAGCTATCTTCTGCCCTTCTTGCTGGTTTGGGGGCTGGTAGCCTGTGGTCCGCCGCCGCCGGTCTCGCAACTGGTGTTATCCACCACGGCTGATCCCAAGAGCTTCAACCCGGTTCTGGGCGAGTACACGGCAGAGGACGTGGGTCTGGTGTTCGAGGGTCTGGTGCGCCTCAATGGCCTCAACGGACGGGTGGAACCGGAGCTGGCTGAGGCTTGGCAGATCGACGACGCGGGTAGGCGGCTGGTGTTCACGCTGCGCGACGGCCTGAGGTGGTCGGATGGACAACCATTAACGGCTGAAGATGTGGTGTTCACCTATCAGCAGGTGCTGCTCAACGAGCAGATCCCAGCGCGACAGCGAGATCTAATGCGCATTGGCGAAAGCGATCGCTTCCCCGAGGTGAGACAGCTCGATGCGCGACGCGTCGAGTTTAGGTTGCCGGAGCCCTTTGCGCCGTTTTTGACCACGCTTGATGCGCCGATTTTGCCTAAGCACATTCTGGCTGAGAGCGTTCAAGCAACCGGACAAGACGGTAAACCCCAGTTTCTGACCACTTGGACAGTAGACACCGCTCCGCAGAAAATCGTGGGCAATGGCCCTTATCGCCTGAGGCAATACCGCCCAGGCGAAAGACTGGTGCTAGAGCGCAATCCCCATTACTGGCGACGCACACCCACCGGGAAACCGAAGCCTCTGATCGAGCGCATTGTCTTCGAAGTGGTCGATTCGCGGGATACCCAACTGCTGCGCTTTCGCTCACGCGATCTGGATCTCTACGGACTGAGACCAGAAGATTTTCAGTTGCTCAAGCGTGAAGAGCGTTGGGGACAGTTCACCGTTTACAACGGCGGCCCTCCGCTCGATAGTACTTGGATCACCTTCAACCAGACGCAGGCACGCAACCCCAAGACCGGGCAGCCCTTTGTGAAACCTGAGCGCGCTCGCTGGTTTACAGATGTCGCCTTTCGCCGCGCTGTTGCCCATGCAATCGACCGAAATACCCTAGTCAACAACGTGTTTCGTGGCCTGGGAAAAATTCAGGACTCGCCAATTTCTGAGCAAAATCCCTACTACCTCTCCCCTCAAGCGGGTCTGACAACCTACGAGTACAATCCCGAGCAAGCTAGAGCAATTCTGCGTAAGGCAGGATACACCTACAATAGCCGGGGACAACTTCTGGATAACCAGGGTAATCTTGTGCGCTTTGTGCTCAACACCAATTCGGGCAATACGATTCGGGAGGCCATGGGCGCGCAAATTAAAAACGACCTAGCGCAGATCGGCATCACCGTTGATTTTATTCCGGTTGCCTACAACACCCTGCTGGAAAAAATGGACATTCAGCGCGATTGGGAGTGCATTTTACTGAGCTTATCCAGCAGCATCGAGCCCAATACAGAGGCCAGTTTCTGGCGCAGTGACGGCCATCTACACTCGTTTAATCAACCGCCTGACTCACCCCAAGAACCCTTGCCGGGCTACGAAGTCTATGCCTGGGAAAAACGCATCGACCAGCTGCTCATTGACGGAGCAAGAGCTTACGATGAGCAGGAGCGCAAAGCCATCTACGCGCAATTCCAGCAGCTGGTCCAGGAACAGTTGCCAGTTATCCACCTGGGCAATCCCCTGAGCCTGATCGCCGTGCGTCGCCGTGTCAAGGGCATCCAGTTTTCAGCGATCGGCGGCGCGCTGTGGAATCTGCCCGAACTAGATTTGGCAAACTGATGGCGGCACCCCTGCTGTGATTTCCGACCGGAATTCGGGCATGTTCTGAACTAGAGGTGCTGAGCGTTATTCGAGCCATGCACAGAAGATCGCCATGATAAACCCACCGTTGCCTCCTCGGGAGGCTGAGAGACTGGCGACGCTGCACAACCTAAACCTCGGGGACACCGTGGCAGAGGAGCGTTTTGACCGCATCACCCGTCTGGCTCAGCGCCTGTTTGAGGTAGGCGATCTGCTGGCCAGTCAGGCTCAGAGCAAGGGACTTGAATTTGCCACCTTCGTACACCCAGCTGTGCCCACCCAACTGCGAGGTGATGCTGGTCGCCTGCGGCAAGTTCTGATGAATTTGGCGAGCAATGCCATTAAATTCACGCGGCAGGGTGGGGTGGTTGTCCAAGCCAACTTGCAATCGGTCACTGCCACCGAGGCAACAATTCTGTTTTCAGTGAGTGATACAGGCATCGGCATTGCGCCCGAAGAGCAAAAAAAATTATTTCAATCGTTTTCCCAGGTCGATGCGTCGGTCACTCGTGAGTACGGTGGCACTGGCCTGAGCCTGGCGATTTCCAGGCGTCTGGTCGAGATGATGGGCGGCGAAATCGGTGTGAACACCGTCGAAGGCCAAGGCTCGCGCTTCTGGTTCACCGCCCACTTCGATCAGCAGAGGCAGGCCGTGCCAGCCGCAAGCTCACTCAGAGGCGATTTGATGGGCTTGCAGCTGTTGGTGGTCGATGACAATGCCACTAGTCGCAGGCTCGTCCACGGCCAAGCCAACGCTTGGGGGATGCAGGTCGAGGCAGCGGCCAGCGGCGAACAGGCCCTATTCGTCCTGCGCCAGGCCGCAGCCCAGGGCCAGCCCTACCACGTCGCCATCCTAGATCTGCAAATGCCGGAGACCGACAGCATAACTCTGGGCCAGCAGATTAAAGCCGATTCTACTCTCGCCCAGGCGCAGTTGATTGGGATGACTTGCCTAGATCGGGGGGCTCAGCAGGTTCTAGCTCAGGGCTTCTCAGCGTGTCTGGCCAAACCGGTGAAGCCATCGCGGCTGCTCAATTGCCTGGTGACGGTCGTTTCTACTTTGAGCGCAGGAGGGGATCACTCTGGAACGGACTGCGGCTTGCCCGACCGCCCATCCCTCAGCCCATCCTCAACCCGACCCCCACACCGCCATGACACGCTCCAAGCTTAAAATCTTGCTGGCAGAAGACAACCCCGTTAACCAAAAAGTCGCACTGCATCAGCTTAAACACCTGGGCTACGATGCCGATATCGCGGCCAATGGGCAGGAAGTGCTGGAGCAGTTGGCACAGAGCCCCTACGACATCATTTTGATGGACTGTCAGATGCCGGTCCTAGATGGCTACGCGGCCACTGAGGAACTGCGCCGCCGCGAAGGCCAGCGTCGCCACACAGTCGTGATCGCCATGACTGCCCACGCCATGGCCGGTGACCGCGAGAAGTGCCTGGCTGCGGGCATGGACGACTACCTCAGTAAACCCGTACGCAAGGAGGACCTAGAAGCGGTCCTGAGCCACTGGATGCGCTCGATCCTAGCCAGTAATCCTGCCTCAGACGCAGACGTACCGATTGATCTCGACCGCCTCCATCAAATCTCCGACCACGACAGTGAGTTCGAACTGGAACTGATGCAGACCTTTGTCCAGGATGTACGGGCCAATCTTGAGGCCGCAAGGCTGGCGATCCAGAGTGGCAACCTGCCCGCCCTTGAGCACCAGGCGCATCGCATCAAGGGAGCCAGCGCCAATGTCGGCGCGCGCAGCCTGCAAGCGTGGGCTGATTGCCTGGAGCGTCAGGCTCAAAACAAAGTCCTTGAGGGCTCAGACTCGCTAGTGGCCAACCTAGAGGACTCGCTCGCGCAGGTCATCGCGTTTATGTCCCTGTAAGTCGCTTACAGGGGCTCCGACCCTGCGTAGACCCAACCGCCGACAACACGAACCAGATAAGATCAGAGCTACTCAATGCAAAAGATTATTGCAGGACATCTCCCCCTTGAGTGCTCAGAGCTTTAGCCGACCCTTCGATGCGATTGAGGACGCCCTCGACGACCTGCGAGCCGGGCGCATGATTGTGGTGGTGGATGACGAAGGCCGCGAGAACGAAGGTGATCTGATCTGCGCCGCCCAATTCGCCACCCCAGACAACATCAACTTCATGGCGGTTTACGCCCGCGGCCTGATCTGCCTGGCGATGACCGCTGAGCGGCTGGACGAGCTAGACCTGCCGTTGATGGTTAGCCGTAACACCGATAGCAACCAGACTGCCTTTACCGTCAGCATCGACGCAGGGCCGCATCTGGGCGTGGGGACCGGTATCTCCGCCGACGACCGCTCCCGCACGATTCTGGCTACGATCAATCCCGCTACTCGACCCGATGACCTGCGCCGTCCAGGCCACATCTTCCCTTTGCGCGCCCGCGACGGCGGCGTCCTCAAACGCGCTGGACATACTGAAGCCGCAGTGGACCTGGCCCGGCTGGCTGGCCTGTATCCAGCAGGCGTGATCTGCGAGATCCAGAACTCCGACGGCTCCATGGCCCGGCTGCCGCAGCTGAGCGAGTATGCACGCGAACACCAGTTGCGCCTGATCAGCATCGCGGACCTGATCAGCTATCGCTTAGCCCACGAGCGTTTCATCCGCCGCGAAACCGTCACCCGCCTGCCCACCGAATTCGGCGACTTCCAAATCTACGGTTATCGCAACGGCCTGGACAGCTCTGACCACATGGCTGTCCTCAAGCACAACCTCCTGTATGGCTCCGATCATGTGGCAATTGTCAAAGGCGACCCGGCCTGCTTTCAAAACCGGCCCGTGATGGTGCGCGTACATTCAGAATGTCTCACTGGCGACGCTCTGGGCTCTCTGCGTTGCGACTGTCGCGCTCAGCTAACCGCCGCCCTAAAAATGATCGAACATGTAGGTTGCGGTGTGGTGGTCTACCTGCGCCAGGAGGGCCGGGGCATTGGCCTGATCAACAAGCTCAAAGCTTACTCCTTACAGGACTTAGGCCTAGACACAGTAGAGGCTAATGAGAGGCTGGGCTTTGCCCCTGACTTACGCAACTATGGGGTTGGCGCTCAGATCCTCAACGACCTGGGGGTGCGCGAAATGCTGCTGATCACCAACAACCCGCGCAAGATTGCTGGGCTGACGGGCTACGGCCTCAAGGTGGTCGGTCGCGTACCGCTGCTGACCGAAGCCACAGCCTACAACAGCCGCTACTTGGCCACCAAGGCCGAAAAGCTCGGCCACCTGCTGCTGCAAACCTACCTGCTGACCCTGGCAATTCGCTGGGACGACGCGCCGCTCAAGCCCGAGATCCATACCAGCCGCCTAGATCTGCTGCGGCAGTTGGCGCAGTCCCACGATCTGCTCCTGCAAGAGGAACTGCGTCCTGCGGCGTTGGCGCTGTTCGACGCACCTTCGCTTACCCTGAACTTGGGCCTCGATCAGCCAGGACTGGCAACCAAAGACTGGTATCGGCAAGCAGGCCATCCCTATTTGCAGGCTCTACGGCAGTTTCTGACCCAAGCCGCTGTTCTACCGCATCTGCAAGCGCTGGAGTTTCGGGTTTGCAGTGGCGAAGATCCGATTACTGGTTTGCAGAGCAGCTTAGACCGTTTATCGCTACCGATATCCCAAGTGGATGCAGCGCTGAAACCAGAAACTCTAAATCCTCAACGAATTTACGCGTTCACCGTCAGTTTGCCCGTTTAGAGAAAGCGGCTATTGTTGCATTGTGAGTGCTCTATAAGAGTTTGGGTACACTCTGAAGCCAGGAGGCCAGCAACGTTCCTCTTCCCTTGAGGTTCTTGTGCGGGTTTTGATGTCAGATCTATCGGGAGCAATACCATGTCCCAAGCCAATAACCCACCCGTTCCCCCATCCATCAACCGAGTGCCGCCGCCCTTGCCAGCGACCCCTCAGCCGCAGCGTCCTCCCACGAGCCTAGGCCCAAACACCGTAGTCCCCGACCCGGCAACACAGTTTGCCAGGAGTCAGGTCCCCGTTGACCGCCCGCCGCAGATGCCTGTGCCGCCGCCGAGCCATCGTCCGGGGACGCCACCGCCTCAGGCCAGCGTGCCCCGTAGCCGCGCTACTGGACATGCCACTCTGGAGAGCCTCGTGCGCGAAGCCTATGAAAAGGGCATCTCCGACATCCACCTGGGCGTGGGTGAGCCGCCACGCTTCCGCGAGCGGGGGCTAATCGAACTCACCAGCTACCCGGAAACCGATGAAGATACTTTCTTAAGCTGGCTGCGCGAAATCCTGTCTGAGGAGCAGATCAACCGCTTCAAGGAAACCCTGGAATTCGACGGGGCTACTCAGTACGAGGGCATGGCACGGGTCCGGATCAACGTGTTTGTCACCTTGAAAGGGCCAGCTATGGTACTGCGACTGATTCCACTCAACATCCTCACCGTGGAGCAGCTCAACCTGCCGGAGGTCTTCAAAGACTTGTGCCATTACCAAAAGGGGTTGGTCCTGGTGACCGGTCCGACCGGCTCCGGCAAGTCCACCACCTTGGCGGCGATGATTGACTACATCAACAAGGAGATGCCCAAGCACATCATTTCCATTGAAGACCCAGTGGAATTTGTGCACCAGAGCCGCAAAGCCCTGATCCGCCAGCGGGAAGTGGGCATGCACACCCTGCAGTTTGAGAACGCACTCAAAGCCTCACTGCGCGAAGACCCCGACATCATCCTGATCGGCGAGGTGCGCGACCGTGAGACGGTGAACACTGTCCTCAAAGCGGCCCAAACTGGCCACTTGGTATTTGGCACCCTACACACCAATAGCGCCGTCAAGACCATTGAGCGGATCTTGAACCTCTACAACCCTGAGGAGCAGGGACCGATGCGCATTCAGGTGGCTGAGTCGCTGGTGGCGGTGATTGCCCAGAGCTTGGTCCGCACCACCGATGGCAAACGGGCAGCGATCCATGAGATCCTGATCAACACTGACGCGATCAAGGACTATATCAAGCGTGGTGACGTGGATGAGATCGAAAATATCATCCCTCGCTGCACCTTCGATGGCATGTGCAGTATGAATCAGTCGCTCTACGCCCTGTACGAGGCAGGCCGCATCACTGAGGAAACTGCGCTCGAAGCTTCGCCCAAACCCAACGAAATGGCGCAGGTTTTGCGGGGCCGAGTGTAGCTTATGGTCGAATCGCCCCCGTTCCAAACGTTGCAGCTATTTAAGGGCATTGCCCTATTCACGCCTGGGGGCGATTTGGTCTACGCAATTGATCCGACTAAGCAGAGCTACTGGCATCTACATCTGTGTGGTGCGCTGCAGCGGGCCCTGTCGCTGAGCGAGCCGCCACACTTTCTCACCCCCTGCCACACCGCTACGGTGGATCGCTGGCAACATCCCCAAACCCGAGAGATCCACACGACGGCAGAACTCTATCCAGCCGTGCTACGGCACCAAGCGCTGCTCAATGTCCTATTTGGTCTATCTCAGGAGCAGGTCTGGCAGATCGCCCCGATGGCGATGGAGCGCTGTGACCCGCTGCTGATGGAAGCCTATCGGACCGGTTTCCCGCAACTGTGGCAGGAACACGATTTGCTGCTGAAGGTGGAGCGAACTGAGCCAGAGTTGCTGCCCCAGCCAACGGTGTCACCACCGGCTCAGGAGGCCCGTGGCTATGAGCTACGGCTGTTTGTCTCAGGTCACAGTCTGGCAACGGAGCGCACGCTACAGGCGCTATACCGCGCCCTAGAGCAGCTGCTGCACCAAGCCTACAGCCTTAAGATCGTCGATGTCCTGAAGCACCCTGAGGAGGCCGAGGCCGACCACGTCAGTGCCACCCCCACCTTACTGAAGGTCTGGCCCCTACCTAGCCGCCGCTTGGTCGGCAATCTGGAGAATCTGGGGCGTCTGTTCGATCCCTCGGAGTTGCTCTGATGGGAAGGACATAGAAATTCCGGCAGACGTGTTCTCCTGTTTCTCATGCAGCCTAATTGACCGACCTCAACGTTGAAAAAAGACCCAATTAATTCTCGGTTAAATGTGCAAACTTTTTGACTTTAATCGGCGATCAAAAAATTATACATTGAGGCTAAGAACTCACTTTTTGAGCTGTTGACTTGAGCGCTTTTTGTACCAGGCTCGGGATCTGGGAAGGGCGCTCGGCGACAGGGATACCTACGGCTTTGAAGGCAGTAATTTTGGCGGCGGCGGTACCAGTCTCACCAGCGGTGATCGCGCCTGCGTGGCCCATACGCCTGCCAGACGGAGCCGTGCGGCCAGCAACATATGCAATCACCGGTTTGTCGATGGTTTCAGAGATATATTGGGCTGCTTCTTCTTCGCTACTACCGCCGATCTCGCCCACCAACACAATCACCTCTGTCTGCTCGTCTTCGTCCAGCAGCTGCAGCCACTGGGGCAGGGAGGAGCCGATGATCGCATCGCCGCCGATACCCACGCCGATCGACTGGCCCAAACCAGCGCGACTGAGTTCCAGGGCGATCTCGTAAGTGAGAGTGCCGCTGCGGCTAATCAGACCCACACTGCCAGGGGTATAGACCGCGCTGGGGTGGATGCCAACCAGCAGCTTCTGGTGAGGTGCAATCAGGCCAGGACAGTTGGGACCGATGACCAAGGTTTCTGTGGTCTCGGCGCGACGCACTAAGTGCACCATATCCAGTGGCGGAATCCCTTCGGTGATAATTACGACTTGCCGAATCCCCGCTTCAATGGCCTCCAGCGCGGCGTCCACCGCATAGTAGGCTGGGACGAAGATCACGCTGATGTCGATGCGCCCCACCGCTGCCTGAGCCTGCTCTACCAGATCGAAGACAGGCACCCCATCAAGGTCTTGGCCGCCCCGTCCCGGGGTGACCCCTGCCACGATAGGGGTGCCATAGGCCAGCATCAGACGGGTGTGGGTAGACCCCATCCGCCCGGTAATGCCCTGGACCAGAACACGGCTCTCGGCACTGAAATTGGTGTCTTTCATGATTTGGCGGGTCTCTGCTGGGAGCGAGCGTCGCGGGCAGCCTTGACCGCCTGGGTCACAGCTTCATCTAAAGTTTCGACCAGGGGCACCCCAGCGGCAGCCATGCGCTCGCGGGCCAGGTCCACATTATTGCCCTGAAGGCGGACAACTAGGTGGGGCACTTCTCTGCCCATCTCTCGAGCTAGACGGTTAAGGTAGGCTTCGACAGCGGCGGCAACCTCGGCACAGGAGGTAATGCCCCCCAGGATATTGACCAGCACAACGCGGACGCTACGGTCCTGGGTCACCAGTTCCAGTCCCCGCTCGATGCGCTCGCGCCCTGCGCCGCCACCGACGTCGAGGAAGTTAGCAGGCTTGCCGCCTTCGAGGTTGACCAGATCCATCGTCGCCATGGTCAGCCCCGCGCCGTTGCACAGGATGCCTACCTCGCCACCACCCAGATCGATCAGGTTCAAGCCCACTGCCCGTGCCTCGTCCTCGCGATTGCCGGGTTGGGGAACAGGCTGCAGGCTGAGCAGGTCGGGATGGCGCTGGAGAGCATCGTCGTTGACGCTCACCTTGCCGTCGAGAGCCATGGTCTGGCCGGTCTCACTGACGCCCAGCGGGTTGATCTCGATCAGATCCAGGTCATTATCGATGAACAGGCGGTACATCTTCTCCAGGATTAGGCTCACCGGCTGAATAGTCTCCCGAGCCAACCCCATGCGCAGAGCTAGGCGTCGCGCGTAGAATGGCGAAAATTCATCTTCTACCACCACCTGCCGGATCTGCTCCGGGGCCGACTCGATCTCAATGCCACCCGCCTGAGAGCCCAGCAACACCGGACGCCGCGCCTGACGGTCAAGCATCACGGCCAGATAGAACTCGCGCTGGGTGTTGAACCGCGCCTCGGCTAGCAGCACATCAGGATACTGGCCGTTAATCGGCAGGCCGAAAATGGTCTGGGCGGCAGCAACCGCGTCGATTGTGTTCTCAACAAACTTGATCCCCCCGGCTTTGCCCCGGCCACCAGTGCGCACCTGGGACTTCAACACAACCGGATAGGGCACCTTGAGTCCCTTGAGATCTTCGGGGCGGTCGATGCGCTGAGAGGGAAGCACGGGGATGCCCGCCTCTCGAAATAGCAGCTTGGCCTGGTATTCCAGTAAGTCCATTGCGTTTGGGCAGGATAGGCTGAGGACGGTAAAATCCCGGTGCTCACGTCTACAAATCGTTACCTATGGCACCTTTTGACTGCCTCACTTTATCAGAGTCGCCTTTTTCTTGCGATAGAGTTGCGGCCACCCGCAAGCAGACTGTGTAATCTTGTCTAGGGGTTCCCAACCATTTGGGGCACCTTCAGTAAAATGTAGGGCATGTTGAGGCTGGGTGGGCTGGGAGCATCTCCATCGCCTCCTGCCAGACCAGTAAAGCGACTCTTACGGGCATGCCTGACAAGTCTGATAGGTAAATGGGTAGGACAGCATGAAGGAAACCGGCTCGGGCGATCACAAACAACTTCTGCTGATTGATGATGACCCTAATTTAATTCTGTTGGTCAAGGATTATCTTGAGTTTCGGGGTTACGAGGTCATCACCGCTGGCAATGGACGTGAGGCGTTGGAGGTGTTGGAGCGCGCACTGCCAGACATGATCATCTGCGACATCATGATGCCGGAGATGGACGGCTATGCTTTTGTGCAGCGGGTGCGTGGCGATGCTCGCACCAATTGGATCCCTGTCCTGTTCTTATCTGCTAAGGGCCAGAGCGCTGACCGGGTCAAAGGCTTAAACACCGGTGCTGATGTCTATATGGTCAAGCCCTTTGAACCGGAAGAACTGGTTGCACAAGTTGAATCGTCGCTGAAAGCAACTTCGCGCTTGATTCAGCACAACACGCGTGGTCTCGACGGTCAGCCTAAAATTCAGGTCGCTTTTGACGTCGAATTAACCCCCACTGAACTGAAAGTAATCCAATTCGTCGCCCGTGGCATGGCGAACCGCGAGATCGCCGAGGAGTTAAGCGTCAGCCAGCGCACAATCGAAAGCCATGTGTCCAACATGCTAGGCAAAACCGGTCTCCACAACCGCACCGAGCTCGCTCGCTGGGCAATCGAGAGCGGCATGGCGTAGGAGCAGGCTTGCCCAATTAAGCCACGGTGGCAGGTTCCGTTGCCGAGAAGCTCACAGGCTGGTAGCTGGCCGGGGTGAGCTGGGTTTTACCATCGCTGATTGCAACCTGAATGCAGCTCAGGTGAGGTTCAAACAGAACGCTGTGTAAGGTGCTGTAGCTGTTGATCACGCGACCGGTGGGCCAGTCCTGGGGGTTGGGGCAATCGGTCATGATCCGCGCCAGTTCGGCTAGCATCCGTGGGTCTATTCCTTGCTCCCCCAGCGTGCTCAGGCGTTGGTAGCGCGCCTGCGAAGGCGGTAACCAGCTAGGGACTGCGTCACCGCCCAGTCCCGGATGGGTCGCCGCCAGCTCTGGGGCCAGGTAGTGGTTGGTGATTCCTAGGTAGGTCTGCTCGCCCAGCCAGCGTACTGCCGAGCGTCGAGCGGTCAGCTCCAAGCAGGCTGCATCGTTGGCAGTGGTCAACAAGACATTGTTGCCTTGGACGATCCCACCTTGTTGCATAGCCGTGACCGCAGAATCGAGCGTCGTGCAGGTGTCGAGCACTTGCCGGTAGAGCAGCGAGGCTCCCAAGCCGTGCCAATTCAGCTCGGTGCTGCGCGAGGTCATCGAGCCCAGACAAAGTCCCGCGCTGTTCATGCCTGTGAGAATGCCCACCTGCCCGGCCACACAGACGCTCAGCGTGGCCTGTGGCTCTAGGCCATCGACCGGCTCAGGACGGCGCACAATTACCGTCTGGTAAGCCCGCACCAGATCGCCCACCGGGCCGTGGTAGTCCAGATTGCGGCCCAGGCGCACCTGCCCCTGAGGGTCGCGCACCGCCAGCGAGGAGCAAGCAGTCCCCCAGTTCAGGCCGATTAAATTGGCAATGTCGTCAAATAGGTTGATTAGCAACACGTCGCGCAGTCGAACTTGTGCACCCTGAGCTACGCCCCACAACTCTGCCTGCAAGCGCACTGGGATAAAGTGCCAGAGATGGTACATGCGTCGAGGCACCCAGCGGTGGTAGACCGGCCAGAACAGACCACGCGCAAAGGTTTTGTAGAACTGGGTACACAGGCTGCGGATCTCAGCCCCCAACGCGTTGCCATGTTGCCAGCCCAGTGCGTAAGGGCTGCCCTGGAGCTCGATCAGCCGACCCCTCGGTCCCGCTTGCAGTTCCACAGCATCAAGGGGGCTTGTAGATGCAAACTGCCGCTCCGGTCGGGGATAGCCAGCGGCGGGGCCTCGGAGCAAGGTTGCCATGGGACTGTGGGTGGGCTTCATGCGGGGACTACCTTTTTGCCTTACGCTCTTGATCCTGCAGGCGACGGCGCAGACGTTCACCAGCCCGTTGATCTAACCGAAACAGCCAGAACATCAAGGCCACCACCCCCGCTTGTAGCGCAAAACTGGGCAGCGCCGTCTCGATCTCGCGGCCTGCCAACAGTTTGGCTGCGAAGACAACCCCGCCGATCAGGCCCGAGGCAGCCAGGGACAGGTAGACAAATTGACGCAAGCCTCGGTAGGGGGCTACCAGTTCTGCCTTGAGGCGAATACGGTCTTCAGGGGTGAGCTCAGGCATAGGCAGATGGCCGCTTGGCAGGTGTAGGTAAAGCTTCGGGCTCAGCCCGTGACGCTCTCTAACAGCTCCCAGGTCCGGTTCTGGCTGACCGCTTGGTGAACCTGATCGAACATCTGGTAGCAGTGATTGTCGCGCTGGAGGGGCAGTTCTTCGTTCTTGGCAACGCAGGTTAGGCGTACCTGGGAGTCTGGGGTCTGGAGCTGGTCGATCAAGACCTCAACGGTCACCAACTTGGCGAAGGGCACTCCTCCCGGAACTTCGCGCGCCATGAGGTAATCCTGAGTCGAGTAGATGATGTCCAGGTTGCAGGAGGACAGCGTATCTACCAGCGTCTGCCGGAACTGCTCCGGTGGAGCGGCAACCGTAAAGTAGTGAGTGTAGCGAGCCATGGCACCAGTTGAGAGGAATGCGATCACAAGACGGTCAGATCACCTGCTCAGATCTTAAGGGCGGAATCAGGGCAGGCAAGAGCCGCAGCCAGATTTCCCATGCCAGAGCTCCGGTACCGTTTTGCGGAAGGCTGGAGGCAGAGTGGGGTCGAAAACGAACTCTGCGGATGGGTGGGTTCGTCTGTACTGTACTATGCTCCCCTGGGCTTCAGGCAATCCGGAGAGTTCTTGCACGATGCCGCTCATGCAGGGCCAGCTGATCACCTTCGAAGGCGTTGAGGGCGCGGGCAAAACCACCCAGCTCGCCCAGTTGTGCCCCTGGCTGGCGGCGGCTGGCTACATCGTGCAGACGACTCGCGAACCAGGCGGCACAGACTTGGGCGCTCAGATTCGCACCCTGTTACTGCACGGCGGTTCGGTCTCTGAACGAGCAGAGCTGCTGTTGTATGCTGCTGACCGCGCCCATCACGTACAAACCGTCCTGCGTCCGGCACTCGCCCAAGGGCATTGGGTTTTGTGCGACCGCTACACCGACTCCACGGTGGCCTATCAGGGCTATGGTCGGGGCCTTGAGCGCGCGCTTATAGACCAGATCAATCAAATCGCCACAGCTGGCCTGGTGCCCGACCTGACCCTATGGCTGGATCTGGAGGTGAATACGGGGCTCGAGCGCATCCAGCGCCGCTCGGGACCAACCGACCGCATGGAGCAGGCAACGCTTGCCTTTCATCAGCGGGTGCGGCAAGGCTTTTCAGTTCTGGCCCAGACGCAGCCTCAGCGGGTGGTTCAGATCGACGCCAGCCAGCCAGTCGAGCAGGTGCAACAGGCGGTGCGGCGGGCGGTGAAACAGCGCTTGGGAGTGTCGGGTGAGCTTTAGCGCCCTGTTCGCCTCGCTGATCGGCCAGGCTCCGGCCGTGAGGATTCTGGAGGCGGCTCTGCGGCGGCAGCGGATCGCCCCAGCTTATCTATTCGCCGGGCCCGAGGGGGTAGGGCGGGCGCAGGCGGCGCGCTGTTTTGCAGCGGGGCTACTGTGCCCAGCGGGCGCGACCCAGGCGCAGCAGGCCGAGGTAGCGGCGCGAGCCCAGCGTGGCAATCATCCAGATCTGCTGTGGGTCGAGCCAACTTATCAACACCAGGGCAAGCTGCTGAGCGCTGCCGAGGCGGAGGCGAGCGGCCTCAAGCGCCGCGCTCCACCCCAACTGCGCCTGGAGCAGGTGCGCGAGATTAGCCGCTTTCTAAGCCATCCGCCTCTAGAGAGCGATCGGTCGGTGGTGGTCCTTGCAGGCGCACAGACGATGGCAGAAGCGCCAGCCAACGCCCTGCTTAAGACTTTGGAGGAGCCAGGGCCAGCCACCTTGATCCTGCTGGCTCCCAGCGCCGAGGCCCTGCTGCCCACGCTGGTCTCGCGTTGCGCTCGCGTGCCTTTCTACCGTCTGTCTGCTCAGGATCTGGCGGCAGTCCTGGCGCGTTGTGACCAGGCGGCGATTCTGGAGCAAGCGGAGGTGGTGCAGATGGCCCAGGGCAGTCCCGGTGCGGCGCTGGAGAGCGCTCAACAACTGGCCGCGATCCCCAGCGAAATCCTGGAGCGATGCGAGCCGCTGCCGCAGACCGCACGCGAAGCCCTGGCCTTGGCTAAACGCATCCACGAGCTTCTCGAGCCGGAGGCCCAGATCTGGCTGGCAAGCTACCTGCAGCAGCGTTATTGGCTCAGCGCTCGCAGCCCGGACCTAGAACTACTAAGCCAGCTAGAGGCGGTGCAAACTCAGCTGGCAAGCTACGTCCAGCCCCGGCTGGTGTGGGAGGTCGCGCTGCTGGCCGCTGCAACTAGCGCGGGCGTCGCTTTCTAAACATCGCCTTGCAAGCCCGCCCGCGCTTGCTGCGCCACGGGCTCCGACTCGTCGTGCTGAAGTTGCCGCAGCAGCTGAGTCGCCTCCGGCCCGCCCAGACGGCCCAGAGCCTGAACCAGGCGGTAGCGAATCTGCCAGTCGGGGTCTTGGGCGAAGGGGGTCAACAGGGCGATCGCCTTGGGGTCGCCTAGCTCGCCTAACGCGCCCACCGCAGCGGAGCGCACTAGCTCATTGCTGGATTTCAAGGCGTCAGCCAGCAGGTCTAGGGCTCGGGGCTCGCCCAACTCGCCCAGCGCCGCTACCAGGCTCATCTGCACCAACCACTCGCTTTCGCGCTCGTAGACCTGGCGTAGGTCATCAAATACTTCGGGCTGCTGCAGCGCCCCCAGGCAATCGGCCGCCGCCGCTCGCACATCTACCTCTGAGTCGTTGAAAAGGCGGTCCCGCAGCACCTCCAGAGCGCGTGGCAGATTTTGGTTGCCCAGCGTGTCCATCTGGCTGAGGGCGGCATAGCGCACCCGGCTGTTGTTATCCTGGATGGCGACTTGGGCCAGCTCAAAGCCAATCGCAGGATCCAATTGACGGATCTGGTTGACTGCCCGCAGCCGGTCTCCTAAATCCTGGGAACCCAGCAGCTCACGGACCGACTCCGGGGTGATAGTCATAAGGCAACCTCAGGGAGATAAGACAGAGGGCGAGGGTGGATCAGAGCTGATCCGCCGCCATCGCCCGGACTACATCGCCCCGGGTGAGGATGCCGATCACTTGGTCACTGTCATCGACCACCGGCAGACGGTTAATCTGGCGGTCGGTCATCAGGCGAGCGGCCTCGCGCAGAGGGGTTTTAGGCTGGGTGGTTAGGGGTTTACGCGTCATGACCTCGCCCACGGTTTGGGCCAGCGCCTTTTGCAGCTCTCGCTCGTAGCGGTTGGGGCTTTCCAGGTAAATCACGCTGTCGAGAAACAGGATGTAGGCCGGGAGCACGGCAGTGGCGGTCTCCTTGCGCATCAGGTCAGTCTCCGACAAGATCCCCACCAGTTTGCCGCTGTCATCGACCACGGGGAAGCCGCTGATCCGCCGCTCCGCTAGAATTTGGATTGCCTCCTTCAGGGAGGTCTCAGGTCGCACCACAATCGGGTCGCGGGTCATCGCATCGGCAACGGTTTTGGTCATAGTCCCCAGCAAATTCCCAGCAATAGGCTGGGCTGTAGCTCATTGTAGGGAATCGTTGACCCCGAGCTATGGCCGTTACAGGAATTAACGCACCCTAGGCAGGGCAGTCCTGAACACCCCCCAACACAAACAATACCGACCCGAACTCGAGCAATCGGGACTCGAACTTGAAGCAGGCCCGCTCAAACTCGAGCAATACCGACCCAAACTCAAGAAACTTCCACCCAAACTCGAGTGATGTCCACCCCAGCTTGAGAAACGCCTATCCAAACTCGAGAAAGGGTCAACCGAACTCGAGAAATGTCTGCGCCCAACCCAGGAACGCCCACCCGAACTCGAGAAATGGCCAACTGCAGCTCAGACCTGCCCACCCTGAATCGGGAAGGCATCGCCCGGCTTAAGCTGTGCAGTCAGTGCCGCTACTCAATCAATCAGAGCTCAATAGGCCAGGGTTGCCAGCGTTTCCCGCAAGTAGGCACGCACCAACTCGTCCGAGCGCTCGGCTGCATCGGTCGGGTTGCGCTCCTGCTGCCAACGCCGGAAGCCGGAACTAGCGACGATGACCCGCTTGAGGCTCGCCCATGTGTCGCGCTCACAGAGGGAATCAGAACATTCAAGCGGAAGTGGCTGAACCATGACTACATCTGGGGGCTGGATGAGGATCTAGAGCAAGACTTTGGGGTCAATGCCCCTCTGGCCCTACGATAGCAGCCTCCGGCCAAAAGGCACGGTCTACGACTCACCAGGCGGCTGGCTGGCTGGCTCGGGTTCCGGGCTCGATGCAGGGGGGACACTCGGCTCTGCCCAAACATCTTCTGGTTCTGTGGGCAGTTCTGCTTCCGGTTCTGCGGGGGGGGCCACTGCCTCAGCCAGAACCGTCTCTGGCTCTGGGTTGGCAGGTGCAGCCGCAAACAGCTGACCCACCCGCAGCCCCAGCAGCGTGAAATCGGCAGCAACCTGCGCCAGGGGATAGGGCTCGGTTGTCTCAAAGCGGCTCTGGCTGACCGCCAGCACCCGCACCACGCTCAGGGGCACTTGCAAAAATAGGTTTGCCACCAGGAAGCCCACGCCCGCCAGTAACAGACCCACCAGCCGCAGACCAGCCGGCAAGGGAGCCAACTCTGCCAGCAATGGCGACAGCGCGTATAGCCGTCGCAGCAGGACCACCATCAACAGCGCGCCCACCACGGTCAGCACACGGGCTGCAGGCGTCTTGAATAGACGCAATACGCGCCGCTGGTCATCGCTGAGCACCTCAGGCCGAAGGCAGACCACCAAGATGCTGAAGATGTCGAAGGGTCGATACCACTGCATCCAGAGGATCGGAGCCACACCCAGCGCCGTGACCAGCAGCAACTCCAATTCCACCGGCAACAGCGGCTCGCCCACCGCCAGCCCCAGCGCGCACAGCCCCAACCCCAGCGGCAGTGCCGCTAAGCCCGCTAGGTGGATCCACAAGAAGGGATCGTCCCAGAAACGAGGCGTAGACGCCTTTGAGACAGAGGCAGTGGTCACGGTCATGGGGTTGCTCTCAGACACTACATGCTCAGGGTTCGGCGCTTGGACACCATGCGGAAGGCTTCAATGATGTCTCCCACCTGCCAGAGCTGGAAGTTGTCCACACCGACGCCGCACTCGTAGCCAGCGGCTACCTCGCGGGTGTCTTCTCGCATGCGCTTGAGTGAGTCCAGATTGCCTTCGTAGACCATTTCGCTGCCACGCCGTACCCGCAGGCGGGCGTTGCGCACCAGCTTGCCTTCCTTGACATAACAACCGGCGACCATACCACGACCCACCGGGAACGTGGCTCGCACCTCCGCCTGACCAAGCGGTTCTTCGACCATCTCGGGGTCGAGTAGCCCTTCCATCGCGCCCTGGATATCCTCCAGCAGCTTGTAGATGATGTTGTACTCTCGGACATCGACGCCCAGGCGGTCGGCAGCCTGCCGGGCACCAGTGGCCAGGGTGGTGTTAAAGCCGACGATCACGGCGCTACTGGCCGCTGCTAGGTCCACGTCGGTCTCAGTGATCTCGCCAGGGGCAGATAACAGAACCCGCACCTGCACCTCGTTTTGTGGCAGTTGCCCTAACGAGCCTAAAATCGCCTCGACTGAGCCTTGGACGTCGGCTTTGAGGACTAAGTTCAGCTCCTTGAGAGCGCCCTCTTGAGCCTGCGCAGAAAGCGTACCCAGGGTAACGCGGCGCGAGAACATCGACTGCTGCAGACGGTTGACCCGCTGCTCGTCGGCTCGGTTGCCCGCTGTAGCCCGAGCCAGTCTCTCATCGGTGAATACCTCAAACTCGTCGCCTGCTGCGGGCACGTCGCTCAAGCCCAGAACCTCAACAGCAAACGAGGGTGTGGCCGCATCCACCCGGTGACCCCGGTCGTCCACCAGGGCACGCACCTTGCCGAACACCGGCCCTGCCAGCAGGATGTCGCCCACATGCAGGGTGCCGTTTTGCACTAGCAGCGTCGCCACCGGCCCACGCGATTTGTCGAGGTTGGCCTCGATCACGGTGCCTTTGGCTTCGCGGCCGGGGTTGGCTTGCAAGTCTTCGACCTCCGACACCAACAGGATCATTTCCAGCAGCGTGTCCAAGTTCTCGCCGGTAATCGCGCTGACTGGCACCATGATCGTGTCGCCGCCCCACTCTTCGGGCACCAGGCCGTGCTCGCTGAGCTCCTGTTTGACCCGCTCAGGCTGGGCGTCGGGCTTATCGACTTTATTGATTGCCACCACGATCGGCACTTCGGCGGCTTTGGCATGGCTGATCGCCTCCAGGGTCTGGGGGCGAACGCCGTCATCGGCAGCCACCACCAAGATCGCAATGTCGGTAACCCGCGCGCCGCGTGCTCGCATCGCTGTGAAGGCTTCGTGACCCGGAGTGTCGAGAAAGACGATCTGCTCGGGCTCGCCGTTGTGCTCCACTTCGACGTGGTAAGCGCCGATGTGTTGGGTGATGCCGCCCGCTTCGCCCTGAGCCACCTTGGTTTTACGAATCGAATCGAGCAGCGTGGTCTTGCCGTGATCCACGTGGCCCATGATCGTGACTACGGGTGGACGTTGAATCAGGTACTCGAAATCGGCGGCGTCTAGCATTTCGGTGACCTTGCGAGCCGGAGCCGCTAGTTCCTGCGTCTCGGCCTCGATTCCTAGGTCCCGTGCTACGGCTGAAGCCGTCTGTACATCCAAAACCTGGTTGATATTGACCATCGACCCTTTGAGGAACATGGCCTTGATGATCTCGGTCTCTGGGATGTGCAACTGCTGGGCCAGCTCCTGAACCGTCAGGTCACCACTGAGCATGATCCGGGTCGGCTTCTCCTGCGCTTCCTCCTGATCGCGGCGCTGCTGCTCGCGACGGTCCCGATAGGAGGTGCGACGACCGCCCTGGGTGGGGGCCTTCACCGCTGCAGTCTGCCTCGGGGCGGCGGTGCGCTGCTTGGGCTTGGAGGCAGGGCGGGCCAGCGAGAGGCTCACCTCAGCCATCGTCGGCCCAGCGTTGGCTACCTCGTCGGTCATCTCTTCGTCTTCATCGACGATGTAAACCGATCGGCGCTTGGTTTTACCCGCCGCTTTCAGCTTGGCCAGTGCTGCAGCATCATCCTCTTCCTCCTCACCTTTGGCCCGTTGTCGGGGCGGGCGCGGCGGTGCTGGGCGATCTAGCGAAGAGGTCGGGTCGGTCGGGCCACCCGATCCCGGCACTGCCGCCGGGGTCCGCACCGGGCGGGGCAAGGTCGAGGGAGACTGGGTGCCGCCGACAGAGGGGCGAGGACGGTTCAAGTCTAAGTTGGGCCGTTCAGGCCGGGAACGCCCGTCTAGGGCAGGCCGTTGAATCTCGCCCTCACCGGGCTCGCGCAGCCTCGCTGCTGGGGCCTCGGTCTGGTCACTGCGGCCCGGCGGGCGTCTGAGCAACGGTCGGTTGGAGTTGGGCGTGCGGACAGACACTCCATCGCTGGTCGAACCCTCTGCGTCCATAGCAGCAGGGCGAACAGGGGCATTGCGCAAAGGCGGACGAACCGGAGTCTCGGTCCGGGGTGCTGACAAGGGCCGCGCCGTCTCTCCCCCTGACTCTTCTGGTTCAGGGCTGCTGTCGGATTCGGTGGAGGCGATGCGGATGGGTCGCTCGGAGCCCATCCGCTCGGGGCTAGGCCGCTCAGGCCGCTCACCACGCTCACTGACCAAGCGGTCGCCACCACTGGTACGCACGGGACGAACGGGCGGACTGGCTGCCCCTGATCGATGCACCACGGGTTGAACCGGACGTGGCGGTGGGGCAGTGGACTGGGAGTCAGCGCTGGCCTCATCAGCAGGGGGCTGCTGAGACTGAGCGGGCCGCTCAGGGCCAGGCACCAGACGCATGGCAGGCTTACGAACCTCCAGGATCTGCTGCTTCTTAGGCTTTTGGACGAGGCTGGGCGCGGAGGGAGTTTGGCGGTCTGTCATCGATGGAGCTGAGAGGGGTGGAGTGGCCGGAGAGCGACTGTACTTTTCGGCTGCCGTGCGGATACGCTCGGCTTCGGCTTCGCTAATCGTGCTGCTATGACTTTTGGCGGGAATTTTTAATTGCTCACAAACCGCAAGAATGTCTCTGTTATCTAGGTCAAGCTCTTTCGATAATTCGTAAATTCTCACTTTGCCACTACTCATCCAACCTTTCCCTCTTCAAATGCAATTAATGTCACATGGTGGTTTACTCTGCCATGACGGGTAATGGACTTACTGAGTCGGGAGGAGGGGCGGCGAGTCCGCCGTCTGAGTCTCTCCCTGATCGGCTGCTTTGAGCGCAGGCCCCGTCAGCTGACGGGGGGGACGCCTCAAGCGTTTGCAGCAGGAGCTGATAGATCTCATCCGGAACCGTGGCCTTGAGCGCGCGTCCCAGACGGTCCTTTTTGCGGGCCGCTGCCAGACATCCTGCCTGAGGACAGAGATAAGCAGAACGACCCCTGCCCTCCAATTGTACTTTTCGGGAGGGAGATGCCCGCACAACTCGCCAAAAACTTGACCGATGACCAGTTCGGCGGCAGACCAGACAGCGGCGGTGGTTAGGCGGTAGTCTCAGGTGTGCTACTCCTCTTCATCCAGTTCACCTAGAGCGGGCTCCTCAGAGGCGGTCTGAGCATCAGAAGAGCCAGAGCTGGCTGGCGCGTTTTCCCCCTCTTCGTAGTACTCATCCTCTTCGTACTCGTATTCGTCATCATAGCCGTAGGCTTCGGCGTAGGCAGCCTCCTCTTCGGCGCGACGCGCAGCGAGCAGTGCCGCCTGTTCTTCGGCTTTGCGGTCTTCGGCCTCGTAGTCGTACTTAGCGGAGTCCTTGATGTCGATTTTCCAGCCGGTCAGCCGCGCGGCTAAGCGCACGTTCTGGCCTTCCTTGCCAATGGCAAGGCTGAGCTGGTCTTCGCGCACCAGCACGTGGGCCTGACGCTCTTCGGGGTTCATGAGGCGCACTTCATCGACACGGGCGGGCGAGAGGGCGTTGGCGATGTAGATCGCCGGGTCAGGCGACCAACGGATCACGTCGATTTTCTCGCCGCGCAGCTCCGCAACCACAGCCTGGATGCGCGAGCCGCGCGAACCGATGCAGGCTCCTACCGGATCCACATCGCGCTCCAAGGTGTCCACGGCGATTTTGGTGCGCGGGCCGACTGAGCGCGTGGGCGGATTGGCTTCGCGGGCTACGGCCACAATGCGCACGATCTCGTCTTCGATTTCGGGCACTTCGTTGGCAAACAGGTAGACCACCAGCCCGGCGTCGGCGCGCGAGACCAACAGCTGCGGCCCGCGCCGGGAGCCTTCGCAGACCTTCTTGAGGTAGACCTTGTAGGTAGTGTTGGTCCGGTAAGGTCGCTCGTTGGGCAGCTGGTCGCGGTAGAGCAGTTCAGCTTCGACCTCGGGCCGCCCGAAGCCGCTGGTCACCGCCATAATCACTGAGCGCCGCTCAAAGCGCAGCACGCGCGCTTGCAACACCGTGCCTTCGAGGTCCTGGAATTCCTCCTGGATCATGCGGCGCTGCTGGTCGCGTAGCTCCTGGGCTAGCACCTGTTTGGTCTGGATCGCCGCCATGCGGCCAAATTCGCTCTGGTCAGGGGTGACATCAACGACCACCTCCTGCCCAGACTGAGCTTCGGGGGCAACTTCCTGCACCTCGGACAGCGAGATCTGGTGGTCGGAGTCGAGCACTTCTTCGACAATGGTTTTGGTTGCCAACACTCGGAAGCCTTCTTCCTCGGTGTCGAGTTCGACGTCGAAGTTGTCGAAATACTCTTCTTCGAAGTTGATGCCGTCGACCTTGTAGGTCTTGCGGTAGCGCTCGTAGCCCTTGAGCAGTGCTTTGCGCAGGGCAGTCTGGACGGCGTGCTTGGGCAGGTTGCGTTCGCGGCTGATCACCTCGATCATGTCGCTAAGCCCTTGCAAACTGACCATGGACATTGCCTTTTCTCCTCGTTGTTCTGCTCTGTCTTGTCGGGAAAATTGAAACCTAAAATCGCCAGAGGCGCAGCAAACTCCAAATCCAGCTAGCCCTGTGCGTCATGGAGCTCGACCTTGGCAATCGCCTCTCGTGGCAGGACGATGGTACGCCCCTTTTGGTTGAGATACACTGCTGTTTCATCGCGTTTGACCAGTTGGCCGAGCCACGCTTGGCTGCCCTCAATTGGTGCATGGGCACTCACCAGCACTGAGAAGCCCTTGAAGGCGATGAATTCCCGGTCGCTGCTGAGCGCGCGGGAGATGCCAGGACTAGAAACCTCCAGGACATAGGTACCCGCGAGCAGTTCGACCTCATCTAAGACGGCTTCGAGCGCGTGGCTCATCTGCTCGCAGTCATTCAAACCGGTATCCTGCTCGCGATTGCGGACATCCACCCGCAAAACAGGCGGATTGTGATGGGTGTGAAACACAGCATTCACCACTTCCAACCCCAATCGTTCTGCAATCGGGGTTGCCAAGCTCAGAATCTGGGGAATCACCGGATGGGTCATGAGCATCCAAAATAAAGCTGACAACAAAAAAAGTGGGCTTGGACCCACGTTTCATGAAACTCTCCATCTCACGAAATCTGGCGACAGGGACAGCACCAGGCCAGATTCATCCCATGCTGACTGTCTTGACTTAGTGTAGCGCAAGCCCTGAAAAATGTGTTCAACCCCTAGTTTTCGCTAGGCGTTGCATCAGAGTTCGGCAGCCTTCGGCGATACCCGGCCAATCTTGGGCAGCCAACAAAGCAGCTGGGAACAAGCTGCCCGCCAGCCCCACAGCTAAGGCTCCAGCCTGCAAGAAGGCAGCAGCGTTCTCCAGGTTGACGCCGCCCGTGGGAATCAATGGAATGGGCGAGAGCGGCCCCTGCAGGCTCTGGATGTAAGCGGGGCCGCCCAAACTTTGAGCCGGGAAAACCTTGACGCTGCTGGCTCCCAGCTGCCAGGCATTGAGGATCTCAGTGGGTGTCAGGGCACCCGGAATTAAGGGAATGGCTGCCGCCCTGGCGACCGCGAGTAATTCTGGGCTGGTGTGGGGACTGAAGCAAAACTGCGCGCCGCAGGCCAGGGCTTGGTCCAGCATAGGCCGATCTAACAGGGTGCCAACGCCGATCACGCACTCGGGCAGTTCTTGGCGTAAGCGAGGCACCAGCACTGCCGCATCCGGGGTGTTCCAGGTGATCTCCAGTAAGTGAATGCCTCCCGCTGCTGCCGCTCGGGCCATGTCGTGCGCCAGCGCTGCGGACGGAGCGCGGATGACTGCAATCACCCGATGTTTGCGTAACAAACCAAGCCAGTTGCTCAAGAGCTCCTTAAGAGCGGACGGTTAGAGTCCCGACCATGCCTGCTTCTGCGTGACCTGGGATGGTGCAACGCAGCGAGTAAGTGCCCGCCCGTAGAGGCACGAAAGACCACTCGGCTTTCGCGCCTGGCTTGAGTTCCAGCTCATGGATCGCGCCTTTGATCTCGACGCCCCCGGCTTTGACGTTGCGGGTCCAAAGGGCGTCAGCGAAGTCTTTGGCGGTGAAGTAGTGCTTCTGGTTGCTGGGGTTGGTGAGCACCAATTTATAGAGCTGGCCGGTTTCAAAGCTCAGGCTATCGGGGTTGAAGCGTAGAGAGCCGTCGGTTTTGCCCAGTTCAACGCTCACCGACACGGCGGTTTGGGGGTTTAGGTTCAGGGCGGCTTGGGCGGGGATCGCCGTCAAGCTCAGCCACACCACCAACAAAATGCCAAGCAGTCGAGCCATGCTCAAGACCTCTCGCTAAACGAAATTCCAGAGAAGAATGCCCAGGCTCAACAGCCCCCCCAGAACCGCGAGGCTGCCGCGCAGGCGGCGCAGCACTGGTTCCACCTGATAGGTGGCCACCAAGCGGTCTTTAGTCAGCTCCTCGGCGGTTTTGGTCCAATACTGGCCGTCATACCAGCCGGACTCTTCATAAAAGATGGTGGCGTTGAGCAGGCGCGAGCGAATATAGTTCCAGCCTAGATACAACCGCGCCAAGGTTAAGGCAGGGAACAGGGCAGCGCCTGTGGCTGACATCAACCAGAATTGCAGCGGCAGGTGAGCCGGGGAAAAGCTGTAGGAGGCGACCGGGGCGCTCACCAGCCAAGCGGCCAGCCATACCCAAAGGAGGCCCTTGAGGTAGGCCACCAGATCCAGCCTGGCCCATTTGAAGAACCAGGATTCCTTGAGCTCCTCGTATTCATTGAGTGGGCGCTGATCGTGAGGGACCGGGCAGACCGTTAGGGAGGACTGGTTCATCGCAGTAGCTCTGTGACCAGAGGCTGGCGGTTCAAGGTCGGTATAGACAAATAGTAAGCCATCCCAAGCCGGTGGTCTCAACCGATGCTGAACCGCTGACGCTACGGCGTTCCCAGATACTCTGACAGCACCTGATGGAAGTGGGCGATGCCCAGTTCGCGCTCTTCTGCCAGCTGGGTGACCTGATAAGCGCGCGAGCCAACCCCAGCTTGCAGCAAGCGACACACTGCGAAATCTTCTTCCATCACCCGGTTAAAGTTGGCCCGGAGTTCTGCCAAGTCCAACGGGGTCGTTTCCATCTGGGCGGGTGTCTGGTACATAATCACCTCGGTGCGGGTGCGCAGGGCATCCAGCGGCAGAACGCGAAACACGGAGACGTGGTCCCCTGCGGTGTTCACCATCAGGTTAGGGAAAATGTAGCCCTGATAGGACATGGGCTCGGGCTTGCTCCGTCGCTGCCCCGCTTCGTCTAACTCAGGATCGGCATAGGGAACATAGATCTGCGTGTGGCGACCGGTGGGCAGGCTGCGAATGCCCTTGAAGTCGAAAAATTTCAGGCTTTCAGCGTGGGCGGTGGTGAAATGGTAGTCCTCGACGTAGTTTTCGACGATCAATTTCCAGTTAATTGCCTCTTCGTAGGACCAGCGGTCTACTTCGCGTAGGTCTTCGTAAGCATGGCTATAAGCCAGCAAATAGTCGGGGAAGCCCGCCAGGTAGCTGCTCAACGATTCGCCGTCAGGATCAGGGTTGACGAAGACGAACCCGCCCCAGGTTTCGACGCGAGCCGCAAGTAAATGAATGGCGGTTTTGTCAAGGCCGGGGAAGAGATTCTGCTGCGGCACGCCCAGCAGATTGCCCTCCAAATCGTAGGTCCAGGAATGGTAGGGGCAGCGCAGCAGACCACAGTTGCCCTGGCCATCCAGCAGCCGTGCTCCCCGGTGCGGGCAAACATTGTGCATCGCCCGCAGGCTGCCGTCCGTGACCCGAATGACTAAGATTGGCTCTGCGCCGAGGATGCTGGTGAGGTAATCGCCAGGGCGCTGCAAATCCTCCACCCGGCCAACAAATTGCCAGGTGCTACGCCAGAGGGTGTTCAGCTCCTGAGCAAAGATCGCGGCATCGGTATAGTAGTGGCCCGGTAGACCCAGGGTGGCCGGACGAGTAAGCGTAGTCGGGGTCATAAAAAAGTAGCGTTGGGGGCAGCAAAACTGGTCTGTAGCATGTGTAGTATACCTGGGTGGTTCGAGTCGTAGCAGAGGCTACGGAGAGTCGCCGCTGCTAGGCTCACTGGGGGCGAAATTCTCGGCGCGCATCAGGCGAGGCCAGACTAGGACAAAGAACCCCATCCAGGCCAGGACTGGCACCGAGAGTGCCCCCGAGAGCAATATCCAGGGCCAGCGGCTGCCGAACACGGTCCAAAACGCGGCGATTAGCGAACCGCCGGTGAGCAGAATCGACCAGGGCTGGCACCACCAGGGTTTATGCGACCAGGGGCTGTCGGGATTAGACATTGAGGGGTTCCTCCGGTGGGTCATGATGGCTGTAGACCATGATATGGAGCCCATGGCCCGCCAGCGCCAGCGCGAATCGACCTACACGCCGCCCGACCCCGTGCCCGAGTTAGCAGATCTGGTGCAGGAAGCCTTCGCTGAGCTGGCGAAGCGGCTGCCCGGCTACGAGCCACGTCCGGCGCAGGTGGCGCTGTCCTTGCGCATCGCTCAGAGTCTGGAGCGAGACCGGGCGCTGCTGGCTGAAGCGGGCACGGGCACGGGCAAAAGTCTAGCGGCGCTGATTCCTGCCGCGCTGTGGGCGTTGCGAGAGCGCTCGCTGGCCCGCAACCAGAAAAATTTTCGCGTGTTTGTGGGCACGGGTACCTTGGCGCTGCTGGCGCAGTACCTGGAAAAAGACGTGCCGGATCTGCGCGCTGCGGTGCAGCCCGTGGCGGCGCGGCACGGACTGGTGAGTGATCTGCGCGTGGAGCTGGTCAAAGGGCGGCAGAATTACCTTTCCAAGCGCCGTCTAGACAATCTGCGCGCAGAGTTTGCCACGCTGCTTGAGTCGGACAAACTCTTGGCTCTGCAGCGTCTAGATGAGTGGCAGCACACCTCAGCGCGGGGCGACCGAGATGAGTGGACGTTTGCCGTGCCTGAGGCACTGTGGGCCGAGGTGCGCTCGGACCGGGAAGACTGTTTCCGCCGCCTGTGCCCGCACCATGAGCACTGCTTCTACTACCAGGCGCGGCAGGCAGCTGAGCAAGCAGATATTCTGATCGCCACGCATCACTTGCTGGTGGTGGATCGGCTGCTGGCGGGCAGTTCGGTGATTCCGACCTACCAGCGTCTGATTGTCGATGAGGTGCACCACCTACCGGGCATTGCCCGAGACCAGCTGGCGCGTCGGCTCGGACCGACGCGTAGCCGTCGGCTGCAACAGGCCCTGTTCAAAGACCAGACCTTTGGTCAAGACGCGGCACTGCTGAAGCGACTCAAGCCATTCGAGGAGGCGAGTGAGGCCTTCTACCAAAGCCTGGGGCTGGGCGAGCTGAAGGCGGCCAAACTGCTGCGACAGTTCCCGCCCGAAGTGGAATCGCTGCTGAGCGCGACTGAGAGCTTGCGCGATCAGGTGCTCTCGCTGGGCAACAGCCGCTTGCGCGACCTCAAGGGGCAGCTCGACCGCGCTCTAGAGGCTGGTCAGGATCTGGAGGCGGGTGATCTGCAGGCTCAGGTGGCAGCTTTTGAGACGCTGTTCGACCGGGTGAGCACCGCCCTAATCGCGACGGCTGAGCATCTGAGTCTGCGCGGCAACCGGGTCGATTTCTGTCACTATCTGGACCCGGCGGGCTACCTGGTGAGCGCACCGCTGGATCCGGGGGAGCTGCTGCGTCGGGGCATCTGGCAAGATTTTCCGCCGATCGGCATGAGTGCAACTCTGGCGGTGCCGGGCGAGCAGCCGTTCGGCTTTTTTCTCAAGCAGGTGGGGCTGACCCCGGAGACCGATTGTGAGCGCTACGACAGTCCGTTTGACTACCCGCAGCAAGCGCGGCTTTATGTGCCCACCTATCTGCCGCTGCCCAATGACCCGGCTTACGCTCAGGCCAGTTGGCAGGCGATCCAACGGCTGTACGAGCGCATCGGCGGGCGGATGTTGGGCCTGTTCACCTCCCGAGCGGCCATGCAGGCGGCGCATGCCTGGCTGACGGCCCAAGCCCTGCCGGTGGAAATTCGCGTGCAGGGGCAGATGAGCATCGCCCTGCTCAGCGACTGGCTGCGTAGCCGGGAGCAGGGCATTTTGCTGGGCACAAATTCGTTTTGGGAGGGGGTGAGTATTGCTGGGCTCTCGGCGGTGGTGATCAACCGCATCCCGTTTGAGTCGCCCGGTGACCCGGTGTGGACGGCGCTGTGTGAGCGAGCTGGCGAGCAGTGGTTTGCGGAGTTGGCGCTGCCGAGTGCGATTTTGCGGCTGCGGCAGGGCAGTGGGCGGCTGGTGCGGTCTGCGTCGGACAAGGGTGTGGTCGCGATTCTGGATGCCCGCCTGTTGCAAAAGTCTTATGGGCGCACGATTTTATCGGCTCTGGCTCATTTGCCGCTGGTGACCACTGGCGTGCCGGTGCCGCAGCGCTAGAGTCTACACCGCGACCAGCCGTAGCCGTTCATGGTCTCTGCTCGAGTTGCTGAAGACGCCCCTCGTGCTGGGCGATGCTCTGCCGCAATTCGCGGCTGGCCTGCAGCTCGACCTGGGCTACGGCCACCAACCCCTGGATGTCGCGCTCATGGCGGTTGATCAGTTCACTCTGGGTCTGCACGGTCGCAGACAACGTTCGGATGTCTTGGCTGAGTCCCTGCACTTCCAAGCGCAGCTCCCCAAGCCCAGCCCGCAACTCTCCGAGGCCGGTAAACAACTCGTCTACTCGCCCCTGCTGCCGGTCGAGCTGCAGTTGGGCGCGGGTCTGCGCCTCGGCTAATTCGTTGAGGATGAACCAGATCTGCTCGGAGAGGCCGTTGCCGTTGGTCATCTGCGGGTTGTCCGACTCTGGAGCCTCGCGGCTCTATCCTATAACTCGGTGATTCTATCCCAGAGCCTGGCAAGTCGAGTCTGGAGCTCGGTCATTCGAGTCTGGAACTCGGAGATTCTCTCTCAGAGCTTCGCAAGCCGAGTCTGGAGATCGGGGATTCTCTGCCAAAGCTTGGAGGAAGCAGCTCCAGCCTGGAATCGTGAACCTCGAAGCGAGAACCGCCGAGTTCTGAGCTCGACCGGTTGAGTTCTGAACCTCTGCCAGCCCCGCGATTGCGTTCCCGGCTCAAAGGGCAAATTTTTGGTACCGCTACGGTACCTCTGAAAGTACCGTTATGATTCAGGCTTGGATCGACGCTGAACCTGCTCGTAGAGGTCTCGCAGACCCAGGCTCATGGGACCAGCTGAGCCAATGGCCATGGGTGAGGGCCAGCAGAGCTAGGTGATGCGGCTCTGGCTCTCGATGGTCCTTGCCTTTGGAGAACCACCGATTGACAGGGTTGAGGGAGCAGCGGCAGATCAGGGCCATCTCCTGGTAGGTGACAGACCAGTACTGTCGGAACTCTTCCGGGCTCATCAGCATTTGGGCGAGACAGTCCCAGTGTCTGCGATCCGGTGTTCTGGGAACCGTCCCGACCATTGCCAGAGTCCCATAGCGGTACCTTCAAAGTAGCAGAACTTGAAGCCGCAGGCAGGTAGGATACCGACTTTGCGAAAACTGGTTCCGCTGCTTTCCGGTAATCGCGATGAAGACCCCTGCTAGGAGGAGGCAAGAAATTTGCTTGATGATATCAAGTGAAAAATTACTTGAACTAGTTCCGTTTTCTCTGGGAGCGCATCTGCTTCTTGAGTTCCTCTAGCTCGGCATCAACCGCAGGCTTTACCTGGTTTGCCTGAAGGGACTGCTTCGGCTTGGGCATCAATCGCCGACTCACTAGGAACTCGACTTGGTAGCCGTAAGCTGCCAGGGTGAGCCAAATACCAAAGAAAGGCGTGAGGCTGAGTTTGCTCTTGGCAAGCCTTGCCAGAGAGCGCCCGGCGCACCCTTCGACCTCTCTGCCTATAGCTGTATCAAGCACCGCAGAGCAGCCTGTCCAAAGCAAAGGTGTCAGCAGGATGAAGGCAGTTCCCACAAGCAGTGTGCCAAACAAGCCTTGCCAGAGTGCGGCTCTCCCTGGAATTAGACGCTTCAAGCCCTTGATGTTGCTTCTGAAGACGAACCAACAAAAGTGATAAGCCAGCGTCAGGATCAGCGTGGGGATTAACAGGCCGAATACCACGAAGAAAATTAACAGCCGGGCGTCGTTCATCGCAGCAAACCTGCTGCCAACCATCCCTAGTACAATTAGCGCTCCGAGTGGAGCACCAACCATGCTCAAAACCAATGCGCGAAGCCACGAACTCGGGTATGGAAACCATGCAGACCAGAAGGATGCAGCTTTGATCACCTGTAAATTTCAACTCGTTGGCCTGAGTGTTCCCTTCACTCTCCCCGTCGTTCCAAGAGAAGGCGAACGGATGCAGCCAAAGAATCGGCTGTCTGTGCTTGTCGGGCAATGGTTTCGGCCTGCTGAGCGGCGGTTTCAGACTGCTGGCTGACCGCCTGAGCAAGGTTGTGGATACTCTCGGCTTGCTGTTTCGCCGTCTCGGCCTGCTCGCTTTGGAGCGTCTCAAGCCTGTTCATGCGCTCGTCAGACCTCGCGAAGTTGGTGCTTTGATGCACCAGTCCGTCGATCAGCCGGTCAATACTAGCCTTTTGAGCATCCACCGTTGCCCGTTGAGCTTGGCTGGCTTCGATCAGCGCGCTCACCAGCTCTTTCAACTCTGAGATTTGTGGGTCCAGGTGTTCAGGGCGTCCCGTCATGATTTGGCTCCAACTGCTTCAAAACAACTCGCATCAGAATACTGAAGCGTCCCCTCATTACTGATCGGGCAAATCTGGGCAGCGTTCACGGCCTCTGCTCGAGTTGCTGAAGACGCCCCTCGTGCTGGGCGATGCTCTGCCGCAATTCGCGGCTGGCCTGCAGCTCGACCTGGGCTACAGCCACCAACCCCTGGATATCGCGCTCATGGCGGTTGATCAGCTCACTCTGGGTCTGCACGGTCGCAGACAAAGTTCGAATGTCTTGGCTGAGTCCCTGAACTTCCAAGCGCAACTGCCCGAGGCCGGTGAACAACTCGTCTACCTGCCCCTGCTGCTGGTCGAGCTGCAGTTGGGCGCGGGTCTGCGCCTCAGCCAGTTCGTTGAGGGTGAACCGGATTTGCTCACAGAGACCGTTGCCGTGGGTCATTTGTGGGTTGTCCTACCCCGGAGCCTCGCGGTTTTACCGCGTAACTCGGTGATTCTATCCCAGAGCCTCGCAAACCAAGTCTGAAGCTCAGTGGTTCTAGTCTGGAGCTCGGTTGTTTGAGTCTGGAACCTGGCAATTTTCTGTCAGCACTTGGCAGTTCTCACCCAGGACTGCGTGATTCTGGCTTGGAGGTCGGTGATTCTCTGCCAGGGCTGCGTGGAATTGGCCTGCCCCTGCTGAGCAGAGCAGGGATTCCAGCAAGTGGCGATTGGGCATCAGGCAACTTTCGCTCAAGGTTGGAACCCACAAAAAAGCCGGGCAGCGGGTCCACTGTCCGGCGTTGTTCGGTTTGGCTTTCAATGTTGAGCCCCCAAAGTTTAGTCGGTCTCCTTCGGGCGCAACTTCACCCGACTGGGCTAGCCCATTAGTCCCATGCAATAAGTCAGGGTAAAAATGATATGAGAAGAGCCAGCACAAATTGAAAAAGCTGTGCTCAAGAATACTGCTTTCTCTGCTCGCATCTGAATCAGCTGAACTGAATCTCATAGGTAACCGGAGGCTGTGGAATCAGCGTAGCCGCGTTCACCAGTCTGACCGCCCGCGCCATTCAGCTAGAAGCCCTGCTCAAACCTGGGTGGGTCTGGGCAGGGCTTCCGGCGATCCTGTACCTTCAAGGAAACGGGCTAGGAGGGATTCGAACCCCCGACACCGTGGTCCGTAGCCACGTGCTCTAGTCCACTGAGCTACAAGCCCCTGAGGCAGTCGTTATCCTAGCATACCTCAAACTCAACCGGCATGAACCCCTCCTCCCTCAGTCATCTGGATGACAGTGGTCAGGCGCAGATGGTCGATATCTCCGCCAAAGCCCAGAGCCTACGACAGGCCACCGCTGCCGGGCAAGTGCGGATGCAGCGCCGCACGTTCGAGGCAATCGAGGCAGGCAATGCGCCCAAAGGTGATGTCCTGGGCACCGCGAAGCTAGCAGGCATCATGGCCGCCAAGCAGACGGCGAACCTGATTCCTCTGTGCCATCCCCTGCCCCTCAGCGGCATTCAGGTCCGCCTCACCCCTGACCCTGACTTGCCGGGCTACCAGATTTGGGCTGAGGTCACAACCCGCGCCGAAACCGGTGTGGAAATGGAAGCGCTCACGGCGGTGTCGGTCGCTGCCCTGACCCTCTATGACATGGCCAAAGCCCTGGAGAAATCCATGCAGATCGAACAGATCCGCCTGCTGAGCAAGAGCGGTGGCCGGTCCGGCGACTATCAAGCGTCGTAGAGCAGGTGTCCTATTTTTTCGCGGCTCGCGTCGATCGCGCTAGTGTGCGGGTGACAACACCTAGCCCCTGGCCGGAAATGCTAAACGTGGTTTTATGCTGCCACCCGTCCACCGCACCAAAGTTGTCGCGACCATCGGCCCGGCCAGCAGCTCCCGCGAAGTGCTCAGCCAGCTGATCCAGGCGGGCATGGCCGTGGCTCGGCTGAACTTTTCCCACGGCAGCTACGATGACCATGCGCGCACCATCGCCCTGCTGCGCCAACTTTCAGCTGAGCTAGACACGCCGATCACCCTGCTTCAGGATCTGCAAGGTCCTAAGATCCGCGTCGGCCAGCTGCCTGCGGGCGAGATCGTGCTCCAGAACGGCGGCTGGCTGACCCTGGTGCCGGTTGACCAGTTTCAGGGCCAGCCGGATACCGTGCCCATCGACTATTCTCACCTCGCCGAGGAGGCTGGCCCTGGGGCACGGGTGCTGCTCGACGACGGCCTGCTGGAGCTGCGTGTCACCGCCATCGAAGGCTCCCTCGTGCGCTGTCAGGTGGTCCGGGGCGGTCTGCTCAAGAGTCGCAAAGGCGTGAACCTGCCTAGCCTGGATCTGCGCTTGCCCTCACTCACCGAGAAGGATAAACAGGACCTCGAATTTGGCTTGAGCCAGGGCGTGGACTGGGTCTCCCTGAGCTTCGTGCGCAAACCCGAGGACATCCGCGCCCTCAAGGCTCTTCTGGTCGAAAAAGGTGCGGCCACGCTGCCGGTGATGGCCAAAATCGAGAAGCCTCAGGCCATCGCCCGGCTCGATGCCATCCTGGACGAATGCGACGGCGTGATGGTCGCGCGGGGCGATTTGGGCGTGGAGCTGAACCCCGAAAAAGTGCCAGTCCTGCAGAAGCAGATCATCCATTGCTGCAACCGGCGTGGCATCCCAGTGATCACCGCCACCCAGATGCTCGACAGCATGATCCGCAATCCGCGCCCCACGCGGGCCGAGGCCAGCGACGTTGCCAATGCCATCCTTGACGGCACTGATGCCGTGATGCTCTCGGGCGAGTCGGCGGTGGGGGAGTTTCCGGTGCAGGCGGTGGAGATGCTGGTGCGCATCGCCCTGGAAGTGGAGCCGATTTTGGATTTCCCCAGTTTGCCCCCCACTGAACTCGATAGCACCCACGCGCTCAGCGAAGCGCTGAACGTGATCGACCGCACCCTGGAGCTGCGCTGCATCGCCGCTTTCACCACCACTGGCTACACGGCGCGGCTGGCATCGGCGGAGCGGCCCCGTGCCCCAGTCATCGCCTTCACGCCGGACCACTTGGTCTACCACCGCCTGAATCTGAACTGGGGAGTTCAGCCGCTGCTGCTGTGCGAGCCGGGGGACACGGTCGAGGAGGTGATCCAGCAGATCGAGGCCTGTCTGCGGCAGCGGAACCTGGCAGGCCCCGGTGATGAGATTCTGATCTTGGGCGGCAGTCCGGTGCAGCAGACGAGGGGCACTAATTTCCTGAAAATCCACAAACTCAGCACATGAGCCTCGGCGGACGCTGTCATTTGCAGCACATTGACCTGACTCTTTAAGTTTTGATCATCTAACGTTTACGTTGGACCTCTACGCTAGGGGGGCAGCTAGAGACGAGTGGTTGCAACGGAGTGAGCATGGCTAAGCTACGCCCCCAGCCCGATCTCTCACAGGTTCCTCAGTTATCAGAGATGGGTTTACACCACGGCTACGACTCGCATCCCACGCGGCTGCTGGAGTTGAACTCGCGCGAAGTGTTCGACCGGCAGCTATTTGAAGACCTTTATCGAGAACGCCCCCTGCACCCCTTTCGCGGTGGCCAGGATATCAAGCTGCAGCCCGGTGAGATCTGGGTGGTCTGCCGAGGCGTGGTTCAACTGAGCACCCTCTACGCCAGCGGCGACGAAGCTCTGCTGGGCTTGGCTGGCCCCTCGATGCCCTTTGGCTTGCCGCTGACCTTGCTGGAGCCCTATCTGGCGACGGCCCTTTCCGATGTGGATTTGATGCGTCTGACCGTGGCTGAGATCGAGCAGTCGCCGGACCTAACTCAAGGAGTTTTTCGACATGTGGGCCGTCGTCTGCGCCAGACCGAGGCGATCTTGGCTTTGGCCGGTCAGCGCCGCGTAGAGGACCGTCTGCGCCACATGCTCTGGCTGCTCAAGAGCGAGCTGGGCCAGGCCAGTCTGGAAGGCACCCGCCTGAGCGTTCGCCTCACCCACCAACACCTAGCCAATGCCATCGGCACTACCCGCGTCACCGTGACCCGTCTGCTGGGCAAGCTGCGCGATGAGGGCTGGATCACTATCGACCCCAGTCGCCACATTGTGGTCTGCGCCCAAGCCAGCCTGGCGGAGCTGTAGCGAGTCATGCTTCTGAAGCACTAGGCCCTGGCGGTGGCGACTGCTGGGGTCTTAAGCGTTGCCAAATCTGAAACAACCTCCGGATTTGGGCTCTGGCCCGGCGAGACTGGTTCTCAGGCCAACTGAGTCTCCCATGCTTGAGGTGTGAGTCGTGCCATTTTTCTTCGTCAAGCCTGGTTTTTATCTGCCTGTTAGTGCAGTGCTGCTCTCCAGCAGCCTCGGCCTCAGTCCTCATCTGGGCCAGGTTGGGGCGCAATCGCAACCGCAATCGAGACCCCAATCTGCGCCGACGGTCAGCGTAGAACCACAACCTGCTAGCTCTGCGCAGTCAGCGCCAGCCGGACGACCAGGTGGGCTCTATGGGAGCGCGCCGAACGGCGAGGCACGCGTGTTTCCGCTCAAGCACACCGAAGTCAAGGCGCGTGTTTCCGGCAATGTCTCCCGCGTCGAGGTCACGCAGAGCTTCGAAAACCCTTATGACCAGCCCCTGGAAGCAATTTATGTCTTCCCGTTGCCTGACAAAGCCGCCGTGGACGAGATGGAAATCCGGCTTGGCGAGCGGGTAATTCGGGGCGAGATCAAGCGGCGCGAAGAGGCCCAGGCGCTGTATGAACAGGCCCGGCGTCAGGGGCGCACGGCCGGGTTGCTGGCGCAAGAGCGTGACAATATCTTCACGCAGTCGCTGGCCAATCTCAAACCGGGCGAGCAGATTCAGGTCACTCTGCGCTACAGCGAGAGTCTGGCCTTTGAGGGTGGCCACTACGAGTTTGTCTTGCCGATGGTCGTGGGACCGCGCTACATCCCCGGCCAACCAATTGTGAGCAGCGGGCGTGGCTTCGCCCCCGACACCGACCAGGTTCCGGATGGTTCACGGATTACGCCGCCGGTGCTGCCCCCCGGCAGCCGCTCCGGCCATGAGATCGGCGTGAGCTTGCAGATTGACGCTGGCGTGCCGCTGGGCGACATCCGCTCGCCCTCCCACCGCCTTCGGGTGCAGCAGCAGGGCAACACCGCCAGCATCAGCCTGAGCCCGGACGACACGATTGCCAACAAAGACCTGATCGTGCGCTACCAGGTCAGTCAGCGTCAGGCGCAGGCCACGGTGCTCACCGGCAAGCTGACGGGTGGCGAAGCCCAGGGCGGCCACTTTGCCGCTTACTTGCTACCGGCCCTGCAGTACGCACCCGACCAGGTGCTGCCTAAGGATCTGGTGTTTCTGGTAGACACCTCTGGCTCGATGCGCGGCCTACCTCTGAGCAAGTGCCAGGATCTCATGCGCCAGTTCATCGCGGGCATGAACCCCGAGGACAGTTTCTGGCTGCTGGACTTCTCGGAAAAGACCTCCCAGCTGGCCCCGGCCGCCCTGCCCAACACTGCCGCTAACCGGCAGAAGGCGCTCAATTACCTCAACAACCTGCAGCCCGGCGGCGGCACCAACATGCTGGAGGGCATCCGCACTGCCCTGAATCTGCCGCCGCAGCGCCCAGGCCGCGTGCGCCAAATCGTGCTGCTCACCGATGGCTACATCGGCAATGAGCGCGAGATCCTGTCTGAGATCCAGCAGCAACTCTCGCCTGGTGACCGGGTGTTTAGCTTCGGTGTCGGCAGCTCTGTGAACCGCTATCTGCTGGACCGGGCGGCGGAGGTGGGGCGCGGCGCGGTGCAGTACTTGCGTCCAGATCAGCCCAGCACCCTGCCAGTGCGTCAGTTTTTCAACCAGATCAACAACCCGGTGCTCACCAACCTAGAGGTGGCCTGGCAAGGCTCAGGTGCTGCGCCTGAGATCTATCCGGCGCAGCTGCCGGATCTGTTTGCCAATCAGCCGCTGGTGCTCTACGGGCGCAAAGCTGATGCTGGCAGCGGTGAGCTGGTGATCACAGGGACCGGCCCTAAGGGAGCCCGCTTCCGTCAGACGGTGCCGGTGACTTTTGCGGGGCAGAGCAATGCGGCGATCGCTCAGCTCTGGGGTCGGGCGCGGATCAAGGATTTGATGAACCAGATGTTTGGCGCGGAGACTGCCGCAGGCATTGATGCGGTGACGCGCACAGCGCTGCAATATCACCTGTTGTCCCAATACACGGCTTTCATTGCGGTGAGCGAGGAGGTGCGGGTGAATCCTGACGGCAGCCGTCGCACGGTCCAGGTGCCGGTGGAACTGCCTGAAGGCGTGAGCTATGAGGGGGTCTTCGGCAGCGCTGACTCCAGCCGACCAACTAGCTTCTCTGGGGCGGGTGGCCGGGCTCGCGCTACCTCGGCGGGTCCGATGCCGCCAGCCTCGCCCAGCCTGCCCCCCCGAAGGCCTCAAGCTGAGGCGGCGGCTGGGAGCCAGACCCTGCGCCTGCGCCTCAGTGCCAGTCCCAACCTGGACCGCGCTTGGCTAGAGAGCCTCGAAGTTTACCTGAGTGGTCAGAATCTGCCGCTCAAGGGGGTGGGGGACTTGGTGCTGGAGCTGCGGCTCACGTCCCAAGGCCGTTTGGTCCCTGAGCCGATCTTGCGGGTTGACGAGGGCTCGACTCTCCGCGATCCGGCCTTGCTGAGTGCGGTGCAACAGGCGATCCGTCGCTGGGGCGCTACTGCCCAACCAGTTGTACCGGGCTCTCGCACCGTGCGCCTGACCCTGCGCGTGGGGGCTTAGAGCGATCAAACTCGGAGATCGAGGCTCTGAGCTTGGAGATCGAGGCTCTGAACTCGGAGATTGAGGCTCTGAGCTTGGAGATTGAGGTTCTGAACTTGGAGATTGAGGTTCTGAGCTTGGAGATTGAGACAAATCGCTCGGGAGTCCGAGCTTGGCGCTCGGTTGCTGCAGCGCCAAGCTCGGACTTTGCAGTTCCGGGCTCGACGCATCGCGCCCACGGCTCGGGCGCTTGAGCTTGCAGCCTGGCGGCCTGGGTTTGGAGCCGCTACGCCCGTGAAACAGGGGATATACTTTGATTAAGAGGGAATGTAAAAAAGCGCAAACTCCCCTGTAACCAATGGTGGTCCGATGGTCCTGACTGGATACGACTATTTACTGGTGTTCTTGTTTGTCTGCAGCCTGGTGCCTGCCATAGCGCTCCTGGCCTCCAAGCTGTTGCGGCCTAGTCGCAGCGGTCCTGAGCGACGGACCACCTATGAATCAGGCATGGAGCCCAAGGGCGGCAGCTGGATTCAGTTCAACATCCGCTACTACATGTTCGCCCTGGCTTTCGTGGTGTTCGATGTGGAGACCGTCTTCCTGTACCCCTGGGCGGTCGCCTTCAGCCAGTTGGGCCTACTGGCCTTCATTGAAGCCCTAATATTTATTGCCATCCTTGTGATTGGCCTGGTCTACGCCTGGCGTAAAGGAGCCTTAGAGTGGTCATGAACCCCAGTGCTTTCGTGCCGACGACGACTGATGCCGAGCAGGCGCAGCGTCTGATCAATCCCATCGACCGTCCTCAGGTGACTCAGGAGCTGACCAATAACGTCATCCTGACGACGATGAATGACTTGTACAACTGGGCGAGGCTGTCCAGCCTCTGGCCGCTGCTCTACGGCACCAGTTGCTGTTTTATCGAGTTTGCAGCGCTGATTGGCTCGCGTTTCGACTTCGACCGCTTTGGTCTGATCCCCCGCTCCAGCCCTCGCCAGGCCGACCTGATCATCACCGCAGGCACGGTCACCATGAAGATGGCCCCAGCCCTGGTGCGCCTCTATGAGCAAATGCCCGATCCCAAGTACGTGATCGCCATGGGTGCTTGCACGATCACGGGCGGTATGTTCAGCACCGATTCCTACACCACAGTCCGCGGCGTCGATAAGCTGATCCCGGTGGATGTCTATCTGCCCGGTTGCCCGCCTCGTCCTGAGGCGATCATCGACGGTATTATCAAACTGCGCAAAAAGATCTCGCAGGAGCATGTTCAGGAGCGCGGTCTCGGCGAGCAGACGCATCGCTTCTACAGCACCGCCCACCGCCTAAAGTCGGTGCCCGAAATTCTGACCGGGCAATATCTGGAGTTGCCCACGCGCATGCAGCCGCCCCAGGAGCTGGTGGAGTCGGGGATGCCGCTGCCCGCGCTGCTCACTGCCGAGCAGGAGGTGGTGCGCCGTGGCTGATCAACCCCAAGCAGCAGCGACCAGCGAGACTAGCATTGTCGAGGCTGGCAAAATTTCCAAGTGGCTGAGCGAGCAGGGCTTTGAGCATGAGTCACTTGGCCCCGACCACCAAGGCGTGGAGATTCTGAAGGTAGCGCAAGATTATTTGCTGCCCTTTTGTACCGCGCTTTATGCCTACGGCTTCAACTACTTGCAACTGCAGTGTGGTTATGATGAGGGGCCTGGCGATTCGCTGGTGAGCGTCTATCACCTGGCCAAGCTCAGTGACAGTGCTGACCGACCTGAAGAGGTGCGGGTCAAGGTTTTTCTGCCCCGCGAAGATCCGCGCTGTCCGTCGGTGTATTGGATCTGGAAAACCGCCGATTTCCAGGAGCGGGAAACCTACGACATGTATGGTATTGTCTACGAGGGGCATCCGAACCTCAAGCGCATTTTGATGCCCGAAGATTGGGTGGGTTGGCCAATGCGTAAGGACTACGTAACGCCTGACTTTTATGAGCTTCAGGACGCCTATTAAAGGCTGACCCTTGAGATTTTAGAGCAGTAGTTGAGAGTGAACCGGCTACCCCAGGGGTCAGGCCGGTTTTTTGTGGTCGTCTCTCACCAACTGCCCCAGAGAATGTTGCACAAGATACTGGGTCTCGGCAGCGTTTCGCCTACGGTGATCACTCATCTACAGTCGAGTGAGGAGTGTCAGGGAATGTCTGTGTTCAAATTGGGACGCAAGCTCCGTTGGTCCACGGTCTGGTTGACGGTCTGGTTGGTCGTGCCGCTGGCGCTGCTGCTATGGCTGGGCAGTGGCTGGTTGGCTCGCCCCCTCAACGCTGCGCTGCGGACCCATCGCGTCTCATCGACCCCTAGCAACGTAATTTGGGGCGAGCTGTTCAAACCCAATAGTCGCCCGATTTTACGCGTCAATTCCGGCGACCAAATCATTATGCAAACGGTTTCCCATGAGGGCATTCTGGCTGACCAGGGTGACACCGTAGAGTTCTTGACCAAAGCTGGCGTGCGCCGGGGCGATATTCTGCGCGACCAGATGGTGATCAAAGCCCAAGTGCCTAAGTCGGGACCCGGTCCGCACGTGATTACGGGTCCGATTTATGTGGAAGGCGCTCAGCCGGGGGATGTGCTGGAAATCAAAACCCTCAAAATCGACTACCGCGCACCCTACGGTGTGATCTCCAATCGCCACGGTCGCGGCGCACTGCCGGGTGAATATCCGCTCAACAATGCGCCGATTGCCACCAAAGTCATTCCGATCGATTTTCGTCGTCAGGTGGGCACGTTCCGCCCCGAAAATGGTCTGCGGCCCATTGACCTTGCGCTCAAACCGTTTATGGGCATTATGGGCGTTGTGCCAGCGGATGCGACCGAAGCCGCTAACTCGGTCCCCCCCGGCAAGTATGGCGGCAACATTGACATTAAGCTGCTGGGGCAAGGCTCCAGTCTGTTCTTGCCGGTGCAGGTACCGGGGGCGCTCTTCTACGCGGGCGACCCTCACTGCGCTCAGGCCAATGGCGAAGTTGCTCTAACGGCGATTGAATGCTCTTTGACGCCCACCTTCCAACTGGTTGTGCACAAAGGCATGAAGCTGGATACCCCGATGGGAGAGACCCCAGACGCCTGGATCGCTGTGGGCTTAGATCGAGATCTCGACGAAGCGATGAAAAAATCGGTGCGCGAGTATCTGAACATTACCTCTGAAAAGTACGGCCTGACCAAGCAGGATGCGCTGTTGCTGGGCAGCGCTGCCATTGACTTTGAGGTGTCTCAGGTGGTCGATATTGTCAAAGGCATTCACGGCGTGATTCCTAAAGCGCTCCTGCGAGGGCTGGAGCGCCGGCGGTAATACGCCAAGCGGGGTGCACCAACATGCACCCCGCTCGGAATCTGTGACGGTTATCAATTGAATCGCTCAGGGTATTTACGCCAGCGTAGCTTTGCGCCCGCGCCGTCTGAGCCAGCTCACCGCAGGCCAAGCGCCGAGCAGCAATAAGCCCAGACTCGCAGAGGGTTCCGGTACCACTTTCACCGCTTGGGGTTCGCTGTAGAAGAAATCGTCAACGGCGACGACATCCGTCTTGCCACCGTCGTTGTTGTTAGCGCTGAGTGGTGCATTGCCAGCGGTAATGCGCACCCGTGCCACCTGCTCACCATCTGTGAACGAGACCCCTAAGAACGAGAGGCTTTCGTTGCTATCAGGGACCGCCTGGACAAAGCTGCTGAACAACAACTGGTTGTCGAGGTCGTAATAATCGAGCTTCGTGGTGTTCGCAAAGTCCACGTCGGTGAATACCGCCCCGAAACCACTAACTGTCGCCTGAACATTGGTCCCAGGCACGAAAAACAGCACATCCATGATGTTGCTGCCCACCGCAGTAAACAGCTTCTCGGCGCTGAAGGTTCGGAAGTTATCGGCATAAGTCGGATTGATATTGCCGAACTCCTCAACGGCCCGATCGACCGTCAGCGGATCCCCATTGGAACCGCTGGTTTGGAAGCCTGAGCCTGGGCTGCTGTAAACCACGCCACGGGGCGCGACGGTATTGAAGAAATCGGCAGGCGTACTGGCGGGAGGAGCCGCAACCGGTGCGCCGTCCCAATTGATTTCACGCCGACCGGCATCGAGCGGGCCAATCGCATTGCCGTTGTTGGGGTTACCCAAATCGGTCCGGAAGCTACCCACTGCCGCTTGAATCTCGGCAGGACTAAAACCAGTGGCTTGCCGCACGAGCGTGCCCGCCAGAGTGGGGGTCGGAGTTAGCAGTAAAGCAGCCAAAGCAAGCAGAAGCCGATGAGAGAGGTGGGTCCGCATAGGAGGGGGCTTGTGAGGGTCGAACCCAGCCTAGTCGTCTTGGCCAAGCGGTGACGGCATGAAAAGGTCCTAAAAAGTCGGAGGTTGCTGAATTTCCACTGCGCCCAGTGTTTTGAGAATCGTTTTTTGCGCAGCGGTTAACCCAATGACACCGGTAATGTTCATCCCTTCATAAGGTCGTAGCGCTTGCAAGGTTGCCTGGCATTCGCCCGTCTGAATGTTCCAGAGCTTGATCGTCTCATCCTCGCTGCCCGTGGCCAAACTCCGACCATCCGGGCTGAAGGCCACCGACCAAATCCAATTGCTGTGCTCCCGCAGGGTTGCCAGGCATTGGCCAGTCCTGACCTGCCAGAGCTTGGCCGTCTGATCGCTACTGCCGCTGGCTAAGGTTGCGCCATCGGGGCTAAAGGCGACCGACAGAACGCGCTCGCCGTGTCCTTGCAACACCTGGAGGCACTGTCCCGTGTGCACGTCCCACAGCCGAATCGTTTGGTCATCGCTACCGCTGGCAATTGTGCAACCATCCAGGCTGAAGGCCACCGAGAACACCGGCCGCGTGTGTTCCTGAAACACTTTCAGGCATTGGCCGGTGGTGACCTCCCACAGCCACACAGACTGGTCTTCACTGGCGCTGACCAGGGTTTGCCCGTCGGGACTGAAGGCGACTGACCAGATCCAACTGCTGTTGCCCTGCAAGGTTTGAAGACATTGGCCGGTGGCAACGTCCCAGAGTTTCATGGTTTGGTCGCCGCTGCTGCTGGCCACCAGTGTGCCATCGGGGCTGAAGGCCACCGAGCGCACCTGACGCGTGTGTCCCCGCAGGGTTCTGAGGCAGAGGCCGCTGTCAACTTCCCAAAGGCGCACGGTTTGGTCATCGCTGCCGCTCGCCAACAGCTGGCCGGTGGGACTAAATGCCACCGACCAAATCCGACCGGTGTGCCCTCGGAAAACTGGCCTGCAGAGGCCGCTGCCAACTTCCCAAAGGCGCACGGTTTGGTCCTCACTGCCACTGGCCAGTAGTTGCCCATCCGGACTAAACGCCACCGACCAGATCCAATTGTGACGGCCTTGGAGCGTCCGCAGACATTGTCCGCTGCCAACTTCCCAAAGGCGCACGGTTTGGTCATCACTGCCACTGGCGAGCAGTTGTCCATCCGGACTAAACGCCACCGACCAGACGCGGCTGGTATGTCCCTCCAACTGCTTCAGGCACTGCCCGCTGCTGATCTGCCACAGCCGTACGGTCTGCTTATCGCTGCCGCTGGCCAGCACTCGACCATCGGGACTGAAGGCCACCGACCAGACGCGGTCGGCGGTCTGCAACGTTTGACCGCATTGCCCCGTGCTCACTGCCCATAGCCGGATAGAGTGATCGTCACTGCCACTGGCCAGCAGTTGCCCATCCGGACTAAAGGCCACCGACCAGATCCGGCTGGTGTGCCCCTCCATCAGCCGCAGGCATTCGCCAGTCTTCGCATCCCAAAGCCGCACCGTCTGGTCCATACTGCCGCTGGCCAGCAACTGTCCCGTCGGGCTGAAGGCAACGGCATACACCGCAGCCGCGTGTCCCACCAAGGTTTGGCGGCATTCGCCGGTGGTCACGTCCCAAAGCTTCAGCGTGTGATCCTCGCTGCCGCTCAACAAGCACTGGCCATCGGGGCTGAAGGCAGCTGAGCGCACCCAGTCGCTGTGGCCGGGCAGGACCTGGAAACACTGCCCATCGCTGACTTGCCACAACCGCACGCTTCGGTCTCCATGGCAACTGGCCAATAACTGTCCATCGGGACTGAAGGTGACGGCCCAAACCCCGTGCGTATTTTCTTTGCAGGTCAACAATTGTTTGCCGTCCACCACTTGGCACAGGCGGATCTCGCCATCGGCTTCGCTGGTCGCCAGCAATTTGCCATCGGGGCTAAACGCCACCGATAGAACGCTGCCCAAGGTCTGAGCAAACACTGACTTGGCCAGATTCGCCTGCGCAAAATTGACGTTGTGTAAGTTGACATCTTGCAAATACGCCTGCCAGACCGTGATCTGCGACAGGTCATAGCCCGTCAGCTCGATTTGCAGCTGCCGACAGAGGTTGAGCAGGTTGCCGCCGCCATACCCCGGCAGCGCCGAGAATTCGGCCCGCAGCTTCGCGAGCAGTTTCTGCAGCTGGTGCTCGACGTCTTGCTTGGATTTGAACGCAACAGACAGCCGTTCGGCAATCGGCTCTAAGATCACCCGAACCTGACTTTCCCGAACGTGATCCTTGGCCTGCGCTTTAATCAGGGCGTGGCTCATCAGCAGCGCGACTTGCTCGCAGAGGATCTCTTGCGAGACTTGCTCAATCAACTGCTGAGTAACAGACTCCATCACCACCGGTTGCTGAGTGTACCGAATCCCCTGATTCTCAATCAGCGAGCGCCGACCCAGGGACACCACGGCTTCGATCAGCCCTGCTTTGGAAATCGGCGGTACGATCTCGTCTTGTAACTCTGGCAGCGAAGTCGGATCGCGGTCAATCGCCAGCCAGTACATCACGTGCTTTTCTGGCTCTGAGAGACGATTGAACTGTTGCTCGAGCAGATCCCGAATGTCATCAAAAACAATGGGGCTCTGGGCTAGAAAGTCAGCGATGTTGCCGTCAAACAGCTCTTGAATGGTGGTCGCCACCATCTTCAGGGCCAAGGGATTGCCTGCGTAGCGTGCAATCAGCGCACTCCATTCGGTGACTGAGCCCGTGAAGCTGCCTTTGGAACTGAGGACTTCCTGTCCATTGGCGCTGGGCAGACCGCTCAGTTTGAGGGAGCGCACCGGTAGTGTTTCGCCCTCCAAAAAGACCAGCTCTTTGGGTTTCTCGCGGCTGGTCAGCACCAGGGTGCTTTGGTGGCGAACCTCGCCGATGCGTCTGAACAACTCGCCGTAGTCTTCGTAACCTTTGCAATAGTAACCAGCAGCGTCGTGACTGCGCAAAATCGTCTCGACATTATCCAGAACCAACAAGCAGCGGGTCGCGCGTAAATGGTCTATCAGCCGTGTGATCCGGTCGCTAGTCGCGGCGGGCAGCGCGGCTTCGGTCTCCTGCTCATTGGACAGGAACTGAATAAAATTGGCCAGCATGCCTCTGAGGGGTGGTGCATTGCGCAAACTACGCCAGATCAGGAACTCAAACTCTCCCTGAATCTGCTCGGCGAGTTTCACAGACAACGCAGTTTTGCCAATGCCCCCCATGCCTAAGAGCGCGACTAGACGGCAGCGATCTTCAACGATCCATTGCTTTAAGGTTGTGAGTTCGCCTGACCGCCCATAGAAGGCGGAAACGTCCACGGCTTCTCCCCAATCCTGACGCAGGTTGATAACCGTGCTTCGGAGGTGCATGGAGCCTGCTGAGGTCGCAATGACCTCGTTCTCAGGGCTAGAAAAGATAGCCTCAGCCTGCGTCACAGACGCTGACTCAAGCGCCGGACCGACCCTAGTGCGATCAGTGACCCCGTGCGCACTGAGCCGAGAATGTCGCCTTAAAACGGACTGAACGTTGTTCTTGGTGACCTTTTCGCCAAACGCCTCCGATAGCAGTTGCCAGAGCCGAGAGCCAACATCCTTGATGTAGTTAGCATCGTACCCAGAGCTCTCAGCTATCTCCAGATAGGTCTGCCCCTGCCAGGACAAACGAAATACAATTTCTTGAACGTCATTCAGTCGATCTGCCCGCAGTGCGACATCCAGAACCGATAGTGCCTCTTCTAGTGTCATCCCCTGAGGAGTTTCGAGATTCATCCGGTTTCGCTGAACGCTGCTTCAAATCTCCACCGGGGCTCTGGTCTGAATTGTCCAGAGAGGCCGAAGTTCATGAACAAGGCATCTTAGCACGGCAGACAATGGTCGTCTACCCTGTCAGGGTCGTGACTTGGGTTATATTTTATTTATTTATCGCGGTTTTCCTTGCAGTGGGCCAACTGGATGGCAACACGAATTTAAGGCTCCGGAGGCGGCCAGAACCGTAAAAATGCTAAAGGTTCCGAAAATGCTCGAAATTGCGACCAGAGAAATGAACAACCTTGCGCAATTTTTAGCGTCGAATTTCATCGCTAATCCTCGGTTTGAAAGACCCCTACTGCAGGTGTTCTCTCGGCTATGGAGTTCAGCCGTCACTTAATTTTGGGGGAGACGCCAGCCAAGCAAAATGAGCGGCTCAACTTCAGCATGCTGCCAAAGCTCGAGGCTTGTAGTTCTCCAGTGTATTCAGATCAATCGGTAATACCGGGTATGGCGAAGGTCCTAAAAAGTCAGGTTATGTCAGACATTGCGAGATTGAGTCTCACACTTGTCGGCCGCTGAGCTGAAAATAGAGGCGTGGTACCTTCTAACTGTGCGTTCACCGCACCTATGCAGGCTCATGACTCTCTCTCGGTCCCAATCGTCGATTTTGTGGTTGCCAGTCTGCGCTTTAGCCGCAGTGCACGGAGCGATTACGCTCAGTTGGGTGATTTACAACCTGCATCTGCCCGGTCTTCTGAAGCAGTTTGGCTTCCCAGCCGAGTTCACGCCGGGGCTCTTGGCGATCGAAGCGCTCTTGGCGATCTTCTTAGAGCCCTGGTTTGGCAGTCTCTCGGACCAAGCTGAACAGGCGCGAGGCAATCGCTTTGTGCTGATTGCACCAGGCGTGGTCCTGTCATCGCTTCTGTTGGTTGCTATCCCTGCGGTGGTCTTTTTTGTGCCGCCAGTCGGCGGGATGCGCTGGTGGCTGCCCGGGGTCCTGCTGGCCTGGGCAATGGCGATGACCCTGTTTCGCAGTCCTGCCCTGGCCCTATTGGGACGGTATGCTGAGGCGATTCGTTGGCCGCAAGCCGCTAGCTTGCTGACCCTGGCGTTTGGCTTGGCGAGCGCCACCCGACCCCTGGCCAGTCAGCAGATTCTCAGCTTGGGACCCACGCTCGCGCTGATTGCTGCGGCCCTTGTCTTACTGGCTACGGCAGTGGCGCTGCGAGCGACCAGCCCCGTGGTCACAGCAGTTCCCGCAGAGGTGCTGCAAGACCCTGCTGTGCCCGGCAAGCTCTCTGTGCGAGCTCTGGCCTTGATTGCGGTGATTGGCTTGGGGGTGACCCTGAGCCTGAGAATCATGATCGAAACCTTTCCCAAAATCTTGAAAGCGCAACTGCCGGATGTGAAGCCGCCGCTGATGGTCGGCGTGATTTTCTTGGCACTGGCACTGATGGCGATTCCGGCAGGGGCGTTAGCTACCCGTCTGGGCAACCGGCGGACTATGCTGTTCGGCTTGGTGGCGCTGGCGGGGCTTTTGGGGCTCATGCTATTTACCCAGAATGCGTCGATGGCCCTGGCGGTGGCGATGGCGCTGGGGGCCTCCTTCAGCTTGGTGTCGAACGGCACGTTGCCGCTGGCCTTGTCTTTGGTGCCGCCCGATCGACTGGGGCTGGCGATTGGGGCTTTCTTCGCGGGCGTGGCGCTGGCCACTAGCTTATTTGTGGGTGTCCTGGGGCAGCCCGGTGTGCTGTCGCCTGTCACCGCAATCTTGATAGGAATCGCAGCACTTCTGGTGACAGGTTTGTGCATTCTAGCCACGGGGACCTTCAGTTCAGATCGCAATGATCTGAGACAGACGCTTGTTCAATAGCTTCTGAGCCTCTCATGCGGTAATCCAGAGATCTCCAGGATGCTGCTGGGAGGTCTCTTTTTTTGTAGAAAGGTAACGCATAGTTCATGGACTGTACAGAGACAAAGAGAATCCCTCAAAACAGTTGTGATCGCAATTACCAGTTGCCCTGATTTCAAGGACTAAAATTGGGGAGTTGCTAGGCTTGAAGCGTGTCTTAAAAAACAGCGCCGTCACTCAGCCCCCCTTCGCACACAGCCTGGAGATCGTGCAACTATGCCAGAAGTCGAGATAAGCCCTGGAACCTTGATCAATCAGCGCTACCAGCTGCAAAAAGTGCTGGGGCAAGGGGGCTTTGGGCGGACCTACCTGGCATCTGATGTGCAGCGCTTCGGCGAACTCTGTGTGCTCAAGGAGTTTGTGCCGAGTAGCCGAGGGGAATTCGCCCTACAGAAATCTCGCCATCTGTTTGAGCGAGAGGCGGCGGTTTTGCACCAGATCAAGCATCCTCAGATTCCTCGTTTTCTCGCCTGGTTTACGCAGGAAGAGCGGCTGTTCCTAGTACAGGAATATATCGACGGCCAAACCTACGCCAGCCTGTTGCGCGAGCGCCATCAGCAGAATCAGAAATTCACGGAAGCCGAGATCCTGCAATGGTTGAAGGATCTGTTGCCGGTGTTGACCTATCTGCATGAGCGCAAGATTGTCCACCGAGATATCTCGCCGGATAACATCATGTTGCCGGTCGGCCAAGCGCAGCCGATCCTGATCGACTTTGGCCTGGTCAAAGAGACGGTCTCGCAGTTATGGACGCCCGAGGCGGAGGGCTCCCGCAAGGTCAATCAAGCCTCTTTGGTGGGCAAAATCGGCTATGCCCCGCCCGAACAAATTCGCCTGGGGCAGTGTTATCCCTGTAGTGACCTCTATGCGCTGGGGGTCAGCGCGATTGTGTTGTTGACCGGCCATGACCCTGACTTGTTGATGGATGAGTCGCTGGAGTGGGAGTGGCGCTCTTATGTGCAGGTCAGCGAGCCGTTCGGCCAAGTCCTCGACAAAATGCTGGTGGAGAAACCGAAATATCGTTATCAATCGGCTCGGGAAGTGCTGGCCGACCTACAACAGTGCCGCCAGCCGGAGCCGGAGGGCGTGAGGGAGCTGTTCCTGGGACTGGACATCGCAATCGATCAGGATAAAAAGCAGCGTCAGCTTGCTGAGATCGAATCGATGGATTTCTTCCAGGCGCTGCAGGAAGAAGCGGAGCTTTTGAGGAACAGCATGCAAGCGGACCTTGAGGTGTCCCTTCCCCTAGAAGCTGCAGAGGCTCCCCTGGCAGAGGCTCGACTGGAGACCGACCTGCTGACGCTCTACGCGGCCAAACCCGAACCGCCACAGGAGCCTGACCTGCTGCCGGTCTATGCGGCTAAACCCGAACCGCTGCCGCAGGACGCGCCTAGTCCTGGGCTCGACCCAGTTTTCTTGGAGCATTGCCAGCAGGAGCTGGCGAACTGTCTGGGGCCAATGGCGAGCTATGTGCTGGAGGATGTGCTAGACCGCCTGCCGCAAGCATCGCCGCAGCAACTGGTTGAAACCTTGGTCGCTGAAATCGACAACCCAAAGCAAGCGCAAGCGCTGCGCAGCAGGCTGGAAACACTGCTGAAGAAAACGCAGATTCTGCAGCTCGCCCGCAAATTCCGGATGCTCTACAACGAGTCGGCAGGCGGTAGCTCACCATCGGCGAGCAGTAGCTCACCATCCATGTCTGGGCTAGGATTCGCTGCGCCTGAGGTGCAGCCGCCTACCGACCTGAGCTACGCTATCGACTCCGAAGTCCTCGACCGCTGTCGCAAAGCGCTCACGCGTTACGTAGGACCGATGGCGTTGTTCATCCTAGAAGAGGTCCAGGAGCAGTACCCGCAAGTGTCCCCGCAGCAACTGGTGGGGCTGCTTGCTGCCGAAATCACGAATCCCCGACAGGCGGCTGAGTTTCAGATGGGCCTAAAAGACTTGCTATAGGCGCGGGTTTGCCCATCTTTCTGCCGGGCGAAAAAAGGCAGGAACTCGCCCCCAGAGGCTCAGAGCTGGAAATTCCAGCCTTTTTGCGCCAAGCTCTGACTTCAAAGCCAAAAGTCCCGAGCTGCAAGCTGCAATTCCCGAGCGCCCATCCAGAAGCCTCCAGCTTGGGACTGAAATTTCCGAGCAGTGAGCTGCTTTCTCGACGGCCCGAGCTGCGCGCCTCAACCGCCGAGCACAAGCTGTCTGGCTTCTGGCTCAATTCCCCAGGCTTTGGGCTCCATCGCTTAGCCTTGGCTAGCTGAGGGGATTGCAGGTCAGGCGAGAAAACGGCAAGTTTCTGTTTAATTACAGGTTGTGCCGCTTGGGTTATCAGCGAGGACGTAGCTGGAAAATTATCGGTGAAATAGTATCCATCTGGCTGGCTGCTATTCTAATTTCAGGATTGTTTTTGGATACTTTTAGCAGCCACAGTGGTAGATAAAACAATTGAGACATCCACCGCTCCTAGTTGGAGAAATTTTTCCATCACTGCTTCCAGGTGTTGCATCGACGGTAGAACAACTTTTAAGATATAGTGCTCGTTCCCGACCACCCGATGCGCCTCAATGATTTCGGGGAGGGCCATTGCCAGTTCTCGCAGCCGCTTACAGTGTTCAACATTCACGCGCAACTTGAAAAACGCCACGACGGGAAATCCAATCTTTTCTCGATTCAGTTTGATGCTGTAGCCTTCAATAATACCTTCATCCTCCAGCTTTCGGACTCGTTCTGCAATCGCGGTTCCTGTCAAGCCAATGCGCTGACCGAGTTCCTTGAACGAGATCCGTGCTTCCATCTGAAGGATCGATAAAATTTGCCAGTCTACCTCATCTAGATTTGCTGCGGCCACCACGTTCACCTCTTGGACAAGATTGACATATTGTCATTTTAACCACTCGGGTATTAATTCCAGATCAGTTGATTTGATCAAGAAATATAACCAAAGATCCTTGATCGGTAAGGTAAAAAGCTAGAAACAGTTGTTTTTTTGTCTGTACTTTGAATCGGACTTCTCTTATTCTGGAAAAGAAGCCGTGGAGGTTTCGAAGATTTCGCAACCATCTGTAGTAGGTGTGTGAATACATAGAATGGATTCAATTTCGCTGTCTCTACGTCTCTCACCCACCACAGAAATCAACACAATAGAGAATGATTATGACAATGCAACAGCAACGAGTTTGGTTTATTACTGGCTGTTCGACAGGTTTTGGGCGTAGCTTAACGGAGGCAGTGCTTGAGCGTGGCGAAATTGTCGTCGCGACTGCCCGCAACCCTCAGCAGTTAGAGAATTTGGCGCAGCAATACTGCGAGGCAGAAGCCACCGTCAAAGGCGATCGCATCTTGGTGTTGCCCCTGGATGTCACAAAACCCTCCGATGTACAAGGGGCTGTGAATCAAACCATTGCCACTTTTGGACGTATTGACGTGTTGGTAAACAATGCGGGATATGGTGTATTCGGGGCGGTAGAGGAAGTCAGTGATATCGATGTACGGCGACAGTTTGAAACCAATGTTTATGGTGCGTTAGATGTCACTCGTGCCGTTTTACCCCATCTGCGCCGCCAACGCTCAGGGCAAATTCTCAACATCTCCTCTAGTGGTGGTTTCGTCGGATTTGCAGGGGCTGGCATTTACTGTGCTTCAAAATTTGCCTTAGAGGGGTGGTCAGAAGCCTTGGCGAAAGAAGTAGCACCGCTGGGCATTCACGTCACGATTATAGAACCGGGTGCATTTCGGACAGAGTTTAACGGTACCCCCCTGATTCTCCCCAACCAAACCATTGATGATTACACCGCTACTAGTAGTCAGATGATTCAGTGGATTCGTCAGATGCATGGGCAGCAACCGGGCGACCCCAAAAAGGCAGCAGCGGCAATGATTCAAGTCGTGAATAGCCCAAATCCCCCACTACGCCTAGTTTTGGGAGCCGATGCCCTAGATGCGATTCATGCCAAGGTGGAGGCTGTTGTAGCTGATTTAACTAACTGGAAGAACGTTTCAATCAACACCGCATTTGATGGTGTGGCAGTGGGTGCTATTGGTGGTTAAAACCTCAGTCTTCTCCTCAACTCCTTCTCCCACCCCTTGACTTGCAAGACGGCATCTTCTTTCTCGACCTTTACCGCTTTGAGCGGGGCGAGCCGAGCTTTTGGCAGCAAAGCCCGAGTAGCGAGCCGCGAGCCGCGAGTTCCAAGGTTGAGTGATGGAGTTTAGAGGTCCAGTCACCGGCCCGACCCAACCTCCGAACTCCAGCCAGCCCCTCTTTGCGCAGGGGGGCTGGGGGAGGCGCTTCGTCCCCCAGTGGGGGGTTTGGGGGGCAAACGCCCCCCATTCCGGGTTCTCTTAGCTACAACTTCCCCCAACCCAACGCCATGTAGCTCCCCCCTAGCAGTCATTCCCTCACTAGTTGCCCAAATCAGATTAGACAGTGAACACTAGTAATCACTAATGCCCAAATCCTGGCTGACCGAAAACTCACCATGCTATCGAGACTTTCGATTGTCATGCTCGTCGCATTGCTCCTACAAGGCTGTGGCCGAGAAACCCGAGCAAGCTACCAAGAACTTGCGCCCGGCACCGCTGCGGCTGGAGCAGCAACCATCCTGAAGAGCCGAGAGCTAGCAGGCACAGACCCGACCACACTGGCCCTCAGCGCAATCGCGCAGCCAGAACAACCAAAGCCCGAGAGCGTTGAACTCCACTATCCCGAACCCGGCAGAGCCACCGTCACCCTGATCATTCCGACTCTGGATGACTCGATCCGCGCCACCAAATACCGCGTTGACCTGAGACGAGCCAATAACCAATGGCAAACCGAATGGATCGGTCAACAGTGGCGCTGCCACCCAGACCGAGGCCACCAGAACTGGTCCACTGAGTTGTGCCTGTAGCCGCGCCGCGCTCACCCCAAAAAAGGGGCAAACCGCTAAGTCTGCCCCCTACAATTCACTCAACTAGTCGGCTCAGACGCTACGGAGTCAGCTTGCCACCGCCGACGCGACGGATAGCAACCACAGACGGGCGCGGCGGCGCATTGACCGACTTAGCCGGCCAGTTAGAGCCGATTGGCACTTTGCGGGTCTGCTTGAACTCTTTGCCGTCCACCGTGTTCATGGCGTACTGCCGATCTTCAGCTGCCATGTCCTTGCGCATGCCCTTCACTTCACCCGGGTGCTGAACAGCGGCAAACAGCGTCTGCTCATCGCGGCTGAAGAAGGGACCGGTCACCTCACAATCCATCGGACCATAGGCAAACAGGTAGCCCTTGCCCGCATTGGGTCCAGAAGCGGGAATAAACCAGACCGAGTTGTTGCCGAACAGACCCAACAGACGAGTCTGAGCCAGTGGCTTGCCTTCTGGATCAACCCGC
>JANNOU010000052.1:0-5712 GCA_031399305.1 Leptolyngbya sp. SOY_34_metabat_272 | reverse complement strand
ACTCGAAGTTTTGAGATCTATGCTGATCCCCAACAATTTATGGACACACTGCTGCCGGCCCAAGCCCAGCTCACGAGGTGAGGAACTCGTTCAGGGCTATTTCGTTCTGGGTAGCAGAACATAGCATCTGTTCAATGGGGGGTAAACGCCCCATTTCTGGGTTCTCTGCAAACCCACAATTCCCTCTCAGTGCCTTTTAGCTCGAAGACTCAAGCTCAACTCTCGGGTCGTTAAGCTGCAAGCTCGAAAAGCTGAGCTCAGAACTCGAGAGTTGGAGCAATTTGCTCGGCAGGAGGGGCTGCAAGCGCGAAAGGTGAGGCTCGGTGCTCAAATTTCGCAGCAGAAAGCTGAAAGGCTGAAGCTGGGAAGTCGAAGGCTGAAGCTGGGGGCTCGGGGCTTGGAGCTGGATAGCAGGGGTTGAGGGGGAAGTTGTAAGGGTGGAGAGAACCCGGAAATGGGGGGCGCTTGCCCCCCAAACCCCCCACTGGGGGACGAAGCGCCTCCCCCAGACCCCCTGCGCAAGGGGTGAGTGACTCGCTGAGTCAGGGGGCATTGCGTTCAGAGTGCGATTGGGGGGGTTGGGGGCTGATCGGTGAAGTTTGTCTACTCACTCGTGGGAGATGAAACAGCCCTGGCAGTCCGCTTGGTCTCTCCAAGCGGCGTCATGGGTGTGCCTTGCTTGGGCTTGCCGTCGGTGAGTCCTCGCCCTCCTCTACCAAGACTTCGTTTAGGGTTCTGCTCAGCTCCTCAAACTCGTAGGGTTTAGCCAGCAGACCCTGAAAACCGTACTTCTGAAATTGAGCGATCACCGGATCGTTGGAATAGCCGCTTGAGACAATCACTTTAACGCCGGGGTCAATCGCCATTAATTTTTTAATCGCTTCTCGACCTCCCATGCCCCCCGGAACCGTCAAGTCCATGATCAAAGCGTCGAAAGGTCGTCCAGATTTCTTAGCCCTTTTATAGAGTCGGATGGCCTCAGCTCCATCACTGGCAAATCCTACCTCATAGCCAAACCGAGTCAACATCTTGCCAGCGATCTCTCGAACCTGGGCTTCGTCATCCATGACCAGAATTTTGCCTTTCCCGGCAATAGTCTCACTTTTTTCGGATTCCTTGACCTGAATCGAATGCTGAGAAGCGGGTAGGTAAATGTAAAAGATCGTGCCAACGCACACTTCAGACTCGACGGTGATTAGGCCACTGTGGTTTTTGATGATCGAGTAGGAGGTAGCCAAGCCCAAGCCGCTCCCCTTCTGCTTGGTCGTGAAATAGGGATCGAAGATTTTCGAGAGGGATTCGTGAGGGACGCCAATGCCTTCATCTCGAATCGAGATCTTGACATGGCGACCAGCTTTTAGCGGTAGAAAACCGTCTGCTTCAACCACGATGTTTTCTGCCTTGATTCGCACGACGCCACCCTCAGGCATCGCTTGCTCCGCATTGATCATCAGGTTATTGATCACCTGGCTCATCTGACCTTCGTCAACATCCACTGGCCAAAGGTCTTCTGCAATCGAGATCTCACACTTGACATTAGATCCTCGCGAGGCAAAGCTAACCGAGTCTTTGATCAAACCCACAATCGAGACGGTTTTTCGAATCGGTGCGCCGCCTTTCGAAAAAGTTAACAATTGTTGGGTCAGGTCTTTGGCCCGCTGCGACGCCTTTTTAGCCTCGCTCAAGCGCTGAGCACTCTGACTGCCAACTGGCACATCCATCTGCGCCAGCGAGACATTGCCCAAGATAATGGTCAAGATATTGTTGAAGTCATGCGCGATGCCACCTGCAAGAATCCCAACAGATTCGAGCTTTCTGGCTTTGATCAACTCCTCTTCCATACGCTGCCTTTCCAGCTCTGATCGCTTCTGGGTCCAGGCTATCGCTAGGTGACTGACCAGCGCCTGGGCGAGTTCGATTTCAGAGGATGTCCACTCCTGAGACTGGCCGCTTTTGAGCTCTCGCCAGGCTTCGAAAGACTTGCGGGGTCGCAGCTGCCGCGCATCGCTATCGTTACGGCCCGCCCACAGCGTTTCGGTCTCAATTTCATTGCGAAAAATGCTCAGATAACCTAGCAATTTCTGCTGATATTGCAGGGGCAGAACCAATAAGCCCCGTAGCTGAGTGCGCTGAAAAGCTGGGGCCAGGACCTGGAACCCGGGCTCACGATACAAATCGGTGACCGCCTGCAAACGCAACACGTTGCGGTCGTCCGCTAGCTGAGCCCAAGGCGGCTGAGAGCCAGAGCCCGTATCCGATTGCACAAACTGCTGCCAATGGATGCTCTCTTCAAGCCATCGCCCCGCCTCAGCATTGGCAAGGATAGGTTGTTCGCCATAACTGTAGAGCTGAGCAGGTTGAAGGCCATCAGTGCCGATGTAAAGCCTACCGCTGGCACATTGCAGCGCATTCGTGATCTCCCGTAGCACTGCTGGCAAAACCTCGGTCAAATCTGAAACAGTATGTAGCAGCGTAGCAATCCGGTTGATCGTGGCTTCTCGCTGCGCTTGCTCGCGGGCCTGACTCAGTAGGCTAGATTGGGCAATCGCAATCGAAACCTGGTCGGCCAAGGTTTGGATGCTTTGCAATTCCTGCTCATCAAAGTTTCGGGACTGTGAGTGATGAGAGATTAACAATCCCCAAAGCTGATTGTGATGCAAAATCGGCACAACCAAACAAGACTGCACCCCCATTGCTGTAAGATATTCCAAGTGACATGGATCGGCTGGATAGTATCGAATATCTTCGACAGGCAGGAGCTCGCCAGTCTCCAGGCAATCGAGCTGAGTGACAATGCTCAGTTGCGCAGCTACGTCGACAATCACTCGCTGGCGGGCTTTGACGAAAAGCTGACGCACATTCTCAGGTATGTCTCTAGCTGGAAAGGTAAGGCCGAGCAGTGATGGCAACTGCTCCAAATCCACAGACTCAGCGATGACCTCGCCGCTGCCATCTGCTAGGAAGCGGTAGATTTCGGTGCGGTCGGTTTCTAGCAATGAGCGCAGCTCCGCTACCGTCGCCGTCAGGATTTCCTGCAACTCCAGCGATCGGCGAATGCGGCTGGTCATCCGATGCAGTAAAGCTCCTTGGGTTAGCGCTGGCCGCTCCTTGAACTTGCTTTGTTTCACCTTGCTGCGGTCCATGCCGCGAGGTCTGCTGAAATAATTTTCATCTCTATTTTCTATTTATTCTGAGCCAAAGTAAAGAATCTAGCGTATTACTTAATTTTGTAAATATCACTTCACAAAAATATGTGGAATCCCTGGCTTGGGTTGTGAAGCGATTGTGAAGCACGGAAGCTGTACAAAGAACCGCTGTCTGTCACTGCATGGAGAATGGCTGCAGTTTTAGGACAGGCCAGAGCAGCTCGACCTTCCCTCAGGACGCACTGGGGAGAGTGCCCAAAGCTGAGAAGATAGAACCTGACGCTGCCTGAGGTCCTTCATGAAGCTGCTTCGACGTTTCCTACGCAGGCTGGCTGGGTTTTTGCTACTGGCTGTGATCAGTCTGTCGCTGTGGATGCCATCCGCTGCCGTTGCTCTGCCCGCAGGCACCGCCATCTCCGACCCTGCTATGTTGCTGCGTCGAGCCCTGCCCCTCGAGGCTAAGGATCGCAAAGCCGTCATTCGCCTTCAAGACAGCCTAGAAGACATCACCCAGCGCTTGAAGCGCAACCAGTGGAGCAAAATCCGGGCTGATCTCAATGTGGTGAGTCTGGCCGTTGCTGAGTCGAAACAGCCCGCCTTGCTCGGCCTGGTGCCTGAGGACAAGCGGCCCCAAGCCCAGAGCGCCCTAGAGCGCCTACGGGCGGAGCTGCCCAAGGCCTTGGCGGCGATAGATACTCAGGATAAAGTGCAGAGCAAAGTCTTCCAGGCGCGGCTGCTGGGCGCAGTTGATGAGCTTGAAGCCTCGCTGGTCAAGAGCTATCCCTTCGAGGTGCCGGACCAGTACACCCATCTGCCTCAACTCAAAGGTCGCGCCACCGTAGAGATGCTCACCAATAAGGGTAAGCTCACGGTCGTTCTAGATGGCTACAGCGCCCCCCTGACCGCTGGCAACTTCGCCGACTTGGTGCAGCACAAATTCTACGACGGCCTGTCCTTTATCCGCGCCGAAGACTCTTACGTGCTCCAAGCTGGCGACCCTCCCGGCCCGGCCAATGGCTTCGTCGATCCCGCCACGGGCCAAAATCGCACCGTGCCCTTGGAGATCTTGTTGCAAGGCGAGCCGGAGCCGCTCTACGGCATCACCACCGAGCAGGCCGGTTTATTCCGCCTGCAGCCAGTCCTACCCTTCTCGGCTTACGGCGCAGTCGCCATGGCCCGCACCGAGACCGATGTCAACAGCGGCTCATCTCAGTTCTTTTTCTTCCTGTTCGAGCCTGAGCTGACGCCTGCGGGGCTGAACCTCTTGGACGGTCGCTACGCCATCTTCGGCTATCTGACCGAGGGCCAAGAGGTGCTGCGCGAACTCAAGGCGGGCGACCAGATCCGATCGGCCCGCCTGGTCAGTGGCACTGAGAACCTAGTGCCGCCCCCAGCAGCCTGAGCGCATCCAACTTGAGCGAGCAGACAGCGCGCGATTTGGGAGAGCAGGGATTGCTCCGGCTGTTCCAGCAATACTGTCCGGCAGAGAGCGTGGGCGACGATGCTGCCGTGCTGTCCGTCCAGCCCGGACTCCAGTTGGTGGTGACCACCGACGTGCTGGTGGATGGTGTCCACTTCAGCGACCAGACCACCGCCGCCGCCGATGCGGGCTGGCGAGCGGCAGCGGCCAATCTCTCCGACCTAGCGGCGATGGGCGCGACGCCCCTGGGGTTGGTCATGGGTCTCGCCTTCCCGCCCCAAACCCCCGTAACCTGGCTAGAGGGCTGTTACCAGGGCTTCAAAGCCTGCCTGGATCGGTATGGCACCGTCCTGGTCGGCGGCGACACCTGCCGCTCGACGGTGCGCACCCTGGCAGTCACCGCCTTCGGCCAGGTGGCTGCCAACCGGGTGATCCGCCGCAACGGCGCTCAGGTGGGCGATGCAGTCTGGGTCAGCGGCCTCCACGGCGCTTCGCGGGCGGGCTTGGAACTGCTGCTAAACCCCAGCTGGGGTCAGGATCTCAGCGCCGCAGATCGAGCCACGCTCCAGCACAGCCATCAGCGACCCCAACCCCGCCTGGACCTACTGCCGCAGCTGTGGGCCACGAGTGAGAGAGCTGCAGGCATGGATAGCAGCGATGGCCTGGCCGATGCGCTGGTGCAACTGGCCCGCGCTAGCAGCGTCGGGATGGTCATTGACACCAACGCCATTCCCATCCCCAAGCCACTGCGCTCCCGAAACGAATCCCTCGCCCTGGAGTGGGCGCTCTATGGCGGCGAAGACTTTGAGTTAGTGCTCTGTCTGCCGCCAGCCGCTGCCAGTCACCTGCAAGCCGAACTAGGTGGCGATGCGGCAATTATCGGGCAGGTGGTAGCAGGCAAGGGCGTGCGCGACCAACAGGGACGCGAGCTGACTCAAACCCAGGCATTCCAGCACTTCAGCTAACCTAGAAGCACCCCGAAGGAGCGCCGCCATGAGCCAGACCGTCAATGAACAGGTCCGCTGGACGACCGCCGATCTAGATCTCCTGCCAGACGACGGGGCGTGCTACGAGATCATCGACGGAGAGTTGTTCGTGATCCGAGCGCCGCATTGGGAACATCAGGAGGTTTGTGGAAACCTCTAC
>JANNOU010000047.1:0-26173 GCA_031399305.1 Leptolyngbya sp. SOY_34_metabat_272 | reverse complement strand
GACTTCTGCGGGCTCCAGGCGGTAGAGGTCCATGTGGTAGAGCGGCAGCCGCCCGCTCCGGTACTCCTCGATCAGCGGGAAGGTGGGGCTGAGGATCGGCTCGGGGATCGCTAGGCCCCGGCCAATGCCTTGGACCAGCGTAGTTTTGCCGCCTCCCAGATCGCTGTCTAGGAGCACAATGCTCCCGGCATCCAGAAGTCGCCCCAGGCTTTCGCCCAGGGCCAGGGTCTGCTCAGCCGAGTTCAGCGTTAGCTCCAGGGCATTCATCGCAGCAGGCACGGGGTGGGTTGAGATTGGGAAGGCTTGGAGGCCCCCTTCCCCCAAATTCGAGGAAGGGGAGGCAAGTTCTGAGACGCTTGGTTTGCCTCCCCTCTCCCGATCTCGGGAGAGGCGCCGGGGGTGAGGGCCTGAACTTCACCTCTGCAACTCCCTAACTTTCCTTACCTAATCAACATCGACGGCCTTGAAGCCGAGCGATAGGCTTGTCTCATGCCGAGCGAAACCTTAAACGCTCCCCTCAACGATCACCTCTCACCGGCCACCAACCATGACCAGATCTCGAGATCCTTACGAAATCGGTTACGACATAGGTTCAGAAGGGCAAGACCTACCCGATGAACTCTTCAGCCTCTTCTCCTGGATCGGCTGGCTCAGAGGGCTCGAAGCCCACGTACAAGCAACCTACCCAGCACTCCACAACCCTGAGGCTGAAGCAGCCACTCCTCTGAAGCAACTGCGTGCCTAGCTCTGCAGCATCAGGCCGTACTCAATCCCCTCAACTACGGCTTGATAAGATGCCTCAATAATGTTGCTCGAGACCCCAACCGTGGTCCAACGCCGACGACCATTGCTGGATTCGATCAGCACCCGGGTGCGAGCCGCAGTTCCAGCATGGCTGTCCAGAATGCGCACCTTGTAGTCCGTGAGGTGGAAATCTGCCAGCACTGGGTAAAAGCGGGTCAGCGCTTTGCGGAGCGCATTGTCCAGCGCAGCGACTGGGCCATTGCCCTCAGCAGCCGTGAGCTGTTCCTCGCCATTGACCCGCACCTTCACGGTCGCCAGCGATGCTAGCTGACCATCCAGCTGCGTCAGGCAATTCGCCTGAAACCCCCCCAGCTCAAAGAAGCGGGGCCGCTGACCCAGCGCCTGCCGCAGCAGCAACTCAAAGCTGGCTTCCGCCGCCTCAAACTGGAAACCCTCGTGTTCGAGCGCCTTGATCTGGTTGAGGATGGTGCGACAGGCCGGAGAGTCCTTGCTGAGTTCGAGGCCAAAGGCGCGGGCTTTGGCCAAGACATTGCTCAGACCGGCTTGGTCTGAGATCACGATCCGGCGCGAATTGCCCACCTGTTCTGGCGCGACATGCTCATAGGTCAGGGGATTGCGCTCCACGGCACTGACATGGATGCCGCCCTTGTGAGCAAAGGCCGAAAGCCCCACAAACGGTGCATGGTCGTCAGGAGCCAGGTTGGCGATTTCGCTGATCAGGCGGCTGGTTTCGGTCAGCCGCGCCAAGCGCTCAGCTGGCAAACAACGACGGCCCAGCTTGAGCTGCAAATTGGGGATGAGCGTGCAGAGATTGGCATTGCCACAGCGCTCGCCGTAGCCATTAATCGTGCCCTGGACCATCGTCGCCCCCTCCAGGACAGCACTCAGCGCATTGGCCACCGCCGTGCCCGAGTCGTTGTGCGTGTGGATGCCCAAACCGGGGGCGGAATTCAGGTCCTGCTCCGCCAGCCACTGTTGCACCTCGCGGACCACGCTCTGAATCGTCTGCGGTAGTGTGCCGCCATTGGTGTCGCACAGAACCAGCCAGGCCGCGCCCGCTTTGGCTGCGGCTAATAAGGTGGCCAAGGCATAACTGCGGTTGAGACGGTAGGCGTCAAACCAGTGCTCCGCATCGTAAATCACCTGGCGGTCCTGCGAACGCAGATAGGTGAGGGTGTCGCGGATCATCGCCAGATTTTCGTCCAAACTGGTGCGCAGGCTCTCAGTGACGTGGAGGTCCCAAGACTTACCGAAGATCGTGACCCAGCGCGTGCCTGCCTCCAGGATGGGCGCAAACATTTTGTCGTCGGACGCGCTCATTTGGGGCCGCCGCGTTGAGCAAAAGGCCACCACTTGCGCTTGGGCCAGCGGCGCATCTTTAAGGCGCGTGAAGAATTCGACATCCTTGGGGTTCGCCCCCGGCCAACCGCCCTCAATGAACGGAATGCCCAGTTGGTCCAACAGATGGGCAATGCGCAGCTTATCCTCAATCGACAGCGACAAGCCCTCCCGCTGAGCCCCATCCCGCAGCGTTGTGTCGTAGATCAAAAGCTCAGATTGGGGCAGTTTGTCAGAAGAATTGAGGCCAACCATGGCACCAACGATACAGAACAGAGCGCATCTAGAGTCTAATAGATGGACAATGAGCTACAGAAGCCATCGCGTGGACTCCTGAAACGAGCGCCTGAGCGGAGGAGCCTATGACCCCAGAAGACTTTGAAAGATCAGCACGACCGTCCGAGCCCGAAAACCCGAGCACCGGCTTGGAGTACCTGACGGAACTAGATACGGCGTTCGATCCAGCCTCTGGCCCCGCAGAGCCGACGACTGGCCTCGGTTCTGACCCTTCTCTGGGCGCAGCCCTAACGGCTGACCCTGAAACGGCCAGGAATGGCCTGGAGGACTTGACTGAACCCGATTGGGACAACCTAAATACCTCGGCACCGCCTCAGGCAGAGCCTGGCCCGCGCGCCGAAACGCCTCAACCCGAAGTTCTGGAGCCGTCGCCGCCGTCAGTGAGCCCGCCAACGGTTCTGCAACCGGAGCAGAGCTCAGCTGGGCCGGACAACCTCGCCGCTGCGACCCCTCACCCAGAAGCGCCAGAAACCCTGCCGCCCGAGACTCAACCCACAGAGGCCAACCCTACGCTAGCGGTCAACCCTCCGGAGGCGATTCCGCCAGAGGCGAAAGAGGCGGCAAGTGAGTCAGGCGCAGACTGGTTCTATGAGAACCCCAATCTCAAAAATCAACCTCCAGCTTCCCTGGGTCAGGACCCCCTAAATGGGCGACGCGAACGCCTTGAGCAAGCGACGCCAACGCCTGTCTACCCGTACCCAGGAGCACCAGGCTCAGAACTAGCCGAACTGGACGAAGCAGCCGTGCCGCCGTCGGGCCGACTGGTTCTGATGGCTGCGGTCATTGCAGGTGGGGCTTTGCTGGGTGTGCTTTTGGGTGTCTTTGTGCTGCCGAACCCGTTTTTGCCCACGGGTGGAGATTCTACCTCTCCAGAGGCTACCGACCAAGCTAGCCCTTAGCTCAGACTAAATTTTGAGGCTTGCCACCGATTTTGCTGTTAGGGACCTTAACATCTATGGCTATGGCTCGATGGAGTGCGCGTTATTTGAGAAAGGCTAATGATCCACGCGGCGAGAGCGGACGAGCGGTCCTCGCCGCGCTGATGTTCCCACTGCTGATGGTTGCGGGTCTTGTGTTTGGCTTGGTCTTGATCTGGGCTGTCCAAGGTATTCGCGCCCAGAGCGCCAATCGCTCTGACGACATTGTCCAAGCCCCTGAAAACGGGCCTTTTCCCTCGCCAAACACTGGGCCAGTTACCCCCCCTGCTCCTGTACCGACGCTCGATGCCACGCCAACCCCTAGCCCCACCTTCACAGAAGCAGAATCGGTCCCCGCTGGCTGGTGAGGCCGCTCCCAGGCCCAGCCAGAATCCCCTTACTCGCTGCTGGCTGCTGCTATCTGGGGCAGCGGCAGTGGGGATCGCGCTGGTGAACTGGCAGTCGATGAGCAGGTTGCCTCAGGCCCGAGTCGCCCCCTCCACGCAGACGGCTTCCACCTCCCCAATCAGCTTTGCTGTCCTGCTCCTACAACTGCCCCAGACGCGGCAGCTCACCAGCCCAGCCCAAAAAGTTGCTGTCGAGCTGGGCCTGCTCCCTGACGCTCAAAGGCCCACTGCGTCCGAGGCTCTGGCCAACCGACATCTGGAGGTCGACCTCGGCGACCGAGAAGTCCGGGTCATGCAGGCAGAACAACCGCTCGCGACTTACTCGGTGGGCGTGGGCAAGGCCGGTTGGGAAACCCCCGTAGGCGAGTTCAAAGTTTCTCAGATGGCTCAGAATCCGGGCTGGCGGCACCCGATTACTGGCAAAGTCGTGCCCCCCGGCAGCCCAGACAATCCCTTGGGCCAGTATTGGATTGGCTTTATGACCGAAGGACCGGTGTGGATCGGCTTCCACGGCACCAATCAACCCTCTTCGATTGGTCATGCCGTCTCCCACGGCTGCCTGCGAATGCAAAATCACGACATCGCTGCCCTCTACCAGCAGATTCAAGTCGGCACGCCTGTCACCGTCCAGCCTTAACCCTTCAACAAAGATCGAGCAATTGCCAGGCTCAGGTGCAATTGCTCGATCTTTGTTCATATGAATATAAACTCACAAATCATTTTTGCTCATGAGACTCATTCTCGAAGTTTTGACTTTTTCCTAAAAATCAAGTTGCTTTCATGGATGAGAACAATTATCATTCTCTTCTCTGGGACATGACACAGTGAGGATCAGGGTCAATGAGCCAAAAGCAATTGGATGCGATGCATCTCCAGCCTCTGAGAGTGGTGGCGCTATCAGCCATAGTGCTGGGCCTGGCAAGCTGTTCTGCGGCAACCACGGCCCCTGAGGGTTCGACCACGCCACAGACTCAGGCGACCCCAGAGGCCCTGAGTAAATTGAAGGTCGCCACGACGATTCTGCCCATTACCCAGTTCACCAAAGCCGTGGCGGGTGACCGAGCCGAGGTTACGCCGCTGCTGCCCACCAATGTAGGACCACACGACTATCAAGCAAAACCCGGGGACGCTCGCACCCTAGCCGAGGCCGATGTGCTGGTCAAAAACGGCCTGGAATTGGAGGCCTTTCTCGACCCTCTAGTTGTTAACGCGGGCAACCCAACGTTGAAGGTGATCGATACCAGCGAGGGCATTCCGACGATCGCTACGGAGGAGTTAGAGGGGCAGGAGCACGCCAAAACCGAGAAGCCCCCCGAAGCAGAAGTTGCTCAGGAAGAGGGGCATGAGCATGGTGAAGTCAACCCCCACCTCTGGCTAGATCCGCAGCGGGCAATTCAGCAAGTCGAAAACATTCGCGACGGTCTAGTTGCGGCGGATCCAGAGGGCAAAGACACCTACACCGCTAACGCTGCCGCTTACATCGGCCAGCTCAAAGCCCTGAATACCGAGTTTGAGAAGGCACTCAAGCCCTATGCAGGCAAAGAGTTTGTCACCTATCACGACTTTGGACCCTACTTTGCCCAAAGCTATGGCCTCAAAGCCGAGTTTCTGGTAGGCGTGCCGGAGGAAAACCCAGCGCCTGCCGATGTGCAGCGGGTCATGAAAGCGGTTGCCCAGTCGCAGCTCAAGACCCTATTGACCGAGCCACAGGCCGCAGGCAACCCCTTCGAAACCCTGGCCAAAGATCTCAAGGTACGGGTGAGCAACTTCGACCCGATGGAAACCAGCGGCCCAGAGGGCTTGGAGCCAGATTACTACTTCAGCGTGATGCGCCAGAACCTCAAAAACCTGCAATCTGCATTCGGGGGGCAATCGGTGCAGTCGCGCCTACCGCTGTGGACGCCAGCCAGAGCGTTTGCGGTGTTGGTCTCGCCGCCGGTAGGGCTGAGTTGGTAAGCAAAGCAGATGATCGAGTCAGCACTGCAAGTTGAGCGGTTGACGGTCTATCGTGGCACCTACGCCGCCGTGCAGGACGTTTCCTTCACGCTGGAGTCCGGCACCGACACCGCGATTATCGGCCCCAACGGCGCGGGCAAAAGCACACTGGTGCAGGCGATCCTGGGTCTTTTGCCCTGGCAGTCTGGCCAAGTCTCGATTTTGGGTCAGGCGGTTGCTCGCTCCGGCCACTACCCAAGCCGCGTCCGGCAGCAGCTCGCTTATCTGCCCCAGAGCTTTCTGTTCGACCGCGGCATTCCAATGACGGTGGCCGAACTGGTGGGGTTGGGCTGGGACAGACTAGGGCCGAGCCTGCCCTGGGCCGGGGGGCGGGAGCGCCAGGGAGCGGTTCGCCAGGCGCTAGCGCAGGTGAGCGCCAGCCATCTGCTGCATCAGGGCATCAGCGGCCTGTCGGGTGGCGAGACCAAACGGGTGCTGCTGGCCTATTGCCTAGTACGCCCCCGCCGCCTGTTGATCCTGGATGAGGCGCTGGCGGGGATGGACTCCAGGGGTGAGTCCGAGTTTTATCAATTGCTCAATCAGCTCAAGCTGGAGCACGGCTGGACGATCTTGCAGGTCTCGCACGATCTGGATATGGTCAGCCGCCATTGCGACCGGGTGATCTGCCTCAATCGCTCTCTAGTCTGTCAGGGGCCGCCCGAGGTTGCCCTCTCACCGGAGAACCTGATGGCAGCCTACGGGCCAGAGTTCACTCGCTACCGCCATGTGCACTGAACCTGGCCTAGACCTGAGTTGGCGCGCTGAGTCGAGCTGTTGCCAGTGCCAGCGCTAGGCCAGCTCAAAGGGCGGACGGGCGAAAATGCGTCGCACCATTGGCTCGAAAAAGGACAGCGGCAGGCTTTCGTAGGTTGGGTCGAAGGAGCGCTGGTCCCAGTATTCGCAGAAGTCAACCGTCAGCTGATAGGCAGGGTGGTCGCGGTACTGCTCGCGTTGATTGCGGTCGCGGCCATAGAAATGGAAGTAGTAGTAGCCCTGGAAGATGCCGTGGTGCTTCACCAGCCAGTAGTGGTTCTCACCCACGTAGGGGCGCAGAACCGCAGCGGCGAACTCTGAGTGATTGTGCAAGGCCAGGGTGTCGCCGATATCATGCAGCAGCGCCACGACGATCATCTCCTCGGTTGCGCCGTCGCGGTAGGCGCGGGTCGCGGTCTGCAGCGAATGTTCGTAGCGGCTGATCTGATAGGCTGCGCCGACCTGTTTGAGGTTCTCCAGCAGACCCAGCACCTGCTCGACCACGACTGGGCAGAGCTGCGCAGACTCGCGATCGAGCAACTGCCAGTCCTGAGGTGTTCCCTGGTCCATGCGGGTGAAGCTGACGGTCTCAGGGGTCATGGCTTGGCTCCGGTTGGCTATTCAGTCTCGATAGGACGGATCTTCGCGATCCAGCTTGCGAATCAATGCCGACCACTCGAGCTGGCCAGGCTGATCGTAGGTTTGCTGAGCGGCGGCGTGCTCACAGACGGAGGCGGGCGGGAGGATCAGCTTGCCTGCGGCTTGGGCGGCGAGTTGCACCTCGCAGGAGCGGTCCAGGTAATACATCAAAAAGAAGGCTTCGGCAACGGTGTGTCCGGCGGTGAGCAAGCCGTGATTGCGCAAGATCATGACCCTTTTGTCCCCCAGATCCTGGACCAATCGTTCGCGCTCAGCCAGCTCCAGGGAGACGCCTTCATAGTCGTGATAGGCGACGCGGTTATAGAACAGCATCGAAAACTGCGAGATTGGCAGCAGCCCACACGCCAGGGCCGAAACCGCCATGCCGCTGCGCGTGTGCGTGTGCAAGACGCAGTGCAGGTCTTCGCGGGCCGCGTGGATCGCACTGTGGATCACGAAGCCCGCTTGATTCACTGGCCAGTCGCTCTCGCCGACGAGGTTGCCCGCTAGATCGATCTTGACCAGGCTAGAGGCTGTGATCTCGCCGAACAGCAGGCCGAAGGGGTTGATCAAGAAATGGCGCTCGGGGCCGGGGATGCGAACTGAGATGTGGGTAGAAACCAAGTCGGTCAGGTTGAACTGGTCAATCAGCCGGTAAGCGGCGGCCAGTTGCACTCTAAGCTCCTGCTCGCTCGGCTGTGCCCCCAGCTTGGGGACGTAAGCTTGCACCGCTGAATTCATCTGCCACCTCACGGGTTGACGGGCTGACCGATTAATGCGTTTTGCACAAACCTTGAGGGGCCGATGATATCACAGCTCAAAAAAGCTTCGGAGTAGCGGCAGGCAAGTTTTGCAGCCGCTGATTGGTGAACAACTGGCAGTACTTTTGGCTGACAGTGGGCAGGACTCCGCTCAGGGCAGGTGCTGAGCGGCTCAGATCTGATTTGGCCCCGTTGGGACGCTCTTGAATCAGCGAGAGATATTGAATCGAGCCGTTGCGGCAATTGATCCGAACTTGCTGATAGCCTTTGAGGCCGTCGCCATACACATTGAGCAATTGCAATTCGTAAGTCTCATTGCTGAAGCGCTTGAGCGATGCAAGATCCAGGTATTCTGCCCAGCCAGGCGACCGGCCATCTCCGGCATAGGTGACCAGCTTTCGCCAGTCCCGGCTGAGCCGCTCGGCATAGGCCAGATTGCGCTGATACTCACCGATTTTCTTTTGAGCAGTAGCGTGGTGGGGGCTGGAGGCGGGCACAGCTTTGATCAGCGCTAAGGCCGCGTGCCACTGGCGGGCGACGACTTGCCAATCGTCCTTGGACCGGGCCAGCTGGGTGCGCTCAGCCGCATTCATCGCCTGGTTCACTGCCTGCGGGAAGGGATCGAGCAGCGTGGCTGAGCGAGTTGGGTTAGCAGGCCGGTCGGACCCGGCAATTTCCTGGGGCTGCTGAACTGAGACATAGCTCGCCGCCAGGACCAGCAAGACCAATGCGCCAGCAAACCAGACTTGCTTGCTGGCGCGACGCGGCACTTCTCCAGTCTGAGCGATGGGGGCGGGATGTCGCTGGAACAGGCAGCGACCAGGCCAGGCGAAGCGTTTGCTGGGTGGATTGTCCGAACCTCGGGGCATGGCAATCGGGCGAGGAGAGGACAGTTTCAGGATGCCCACGCGCAGAGGGCGAGTGTACTAGACGCAGCCGCAATCGGTTCCTTTCACCCCAGTTTTGGCCTTCAATCAGGTAACCGCCCGCCTCAGCGCAGCCCGACCTGACGACGGGCAATAACTACCAGGGCTACACTCGCCACACCGAGCAGCAGCCACTCGTGCGGCTCGGGCACGCCAGAGACGTTGAACAGATTGGGCGGCTCGCCCAGCTGCTCCTGCCCAGTTTCTACCTCGCGCTCAAAGCGGTCTTTAGCAGATTCGGCGCGGCGCAGCGCCTCTCGCTGCTGCTCGTTGACCAGCACAATCATTGAGGAGTAGGGCGTGACGATGCCGGAGGTCTTGGCGAGCCTGTGGATGGCGTCGAGCTGAGCCAATTGCCCCGGCTGGATCTGCTGGCTCAGGCTCAGGATTAACTGTCGGGCGGCCAGGGGGAAGAAACGGTCGGGGCGGTCTGCACCCTCAGCGCTTTGGGTCACCGTCCAGGCGTAGCCGTCCACCACGCTGGTCACCGAAGGGCCGAGCGCCGCTTGGGTCGTCACGCGGCGCAGGACTTCCTGTACGTCGGTCGAGACGCCGCCGCCGCTGCCCTGGATTGCCTGACTCATGGCGTCGTCGTAGGCGGGGGGCAGCGCGCCCAAGTGCACCAGCCACAGCGGCGCGGGCAGGCTCGGCAGCTGAGCGCCATCCTGCGAGAGTTCATAGCTGCCCGCATCAGTCACCAGCAGGATGGCATCGTAGGCGGTTGGGCCGCGCAACTGCGCGAACTGCCCCAGCATGTCCTGCAGGGGAATGGTGCCATAAAAGGTCAGCTTGGCTGGATCGAAGTCGGGCAGCTGATCAATGCGTCGGGGCTTTGCCCCAGCGGCGGTGGTGACGTACACATCGAAATCGTTGCGGGCGAGGCTCGGCTCGCGCAACCCCCGTAGAGTCTGGTTGAGGGCCTGCGCTTGGTCGGCCATGCTGCGGGAGCTATCGAGCACGAGTGCGAAGCGTTTGCCCTGGGGCAGAGAGTAGTCTCGCTCGGCTAGAGGTTGGGCGGTGATGCGGTAGCCACCTGGTGCGTTGACCTGGTGAGGGCTCGGCTTGAGCGGCCCAGAAGCTGGCACCGAAGCCTCCAGCCAGCCAGCCTGGGGCGCAACCCGCTTGCCATTACGGCGACGGTCGGTGAGCAGGTTCCAGAAGACATTGCGCGGTTCGCCGAGCGCGGGCAGTGGCCAGCCGTCGGCCTGTCGCAGGACAGTGTAGGTCAGCCACAGGTGCATGCGGCGCGGCTTCTGGAACACCGGAAAGGCCCGCAGGCGATAGTGCCGTGGCCCCACCTGCTCCAGCAGCGCTGGGTCCACCGGACGTTCGGGCACCACCTGGTCGTTGTAGACTTGCTGCGCCGCGCCGCGCGGGGAGACGACAAACGCAAAGCGCTTGGCTAGGTCCTCGCTCTCGCCCAGCCACAGCCCCGTGATCACCGCACTTTCCGGCAGCGAGAACGAGTAGAACACCTCCTGCACCTCGGGCGTTTGGTTCTCGTAGACCTCGTGGAGTTCCAGCTCAGCCCAGTCGCCGTGTTCTTGAACGGTGAGCGCTTGCTGCGCCAGCCAGACTTTCTCCTGGTTGGCATTCAGCAGTCCCGCCTTGACCTCGTCGCGGTTGAACGTGGAACGCAGCGCGTGATTCACCGCCGCCCGCTCGGCTTTTTGAATTGAAGTGTCGAAGAACTGGGCGTAGAGTTGCGCTGCTCGCGGGCGATCTTCCCGGCTGCCCTGGTACAAAAACGGGGACATCAGCTGGTTGTAAACCGTTTGTAAGCGCTGAGCTGTGGGCTCTGGAAGACCGACGGTGCCCCGATACAGCTCGCGAATATGATTATTGTCCTCGCGGCTACTGAGGTAGCGATACGAAGATAGGTAAGCGTTGAGCAAGCCGGAGCGAATCTGTTGCGAGCGAGCCAGGAGCGCCTGACGACTGCTCTCCGTGGTTGCCGGTTGTGCAAGCAGCGCCAACGCCTGAATCTGGGGCTGCTGCTGGAGCGCTAGAAATGCCGCCGCCCACAGCGCGACTACGCCTACCGAAAGTGCCAAAGTGCGAACAGGGCCAAATTGCGCGGCGACCGCCCGCAGAATCTGACCCCCAGAACGAATGTAGAGCGCCGCTAGCACCAGCGGCATGGCGACGAACAGGGTTGCAGAGCAGGCGAACAGAATAAAGAACAGTAGGCCCCAACCAAACAGGGTCCAGGGGTTGAACCTCAGCAGGTCCCAAAGCGACCGCAGCCAATCCAAACTCAGGAAGGCTTTTGAGAGCGCCCAGCCCGCTGGAAGCGCGTAAAACAGCAGCAACACCCCCGCATAGAGCCCAACCAGCAGCATCAGGCTATGGCCAATCAGTTGCAGCCCGCTGAGCACTTGGCGGCGTAGCGGCGGGAGGTTGGGTTGCGCCCCGGCATAGCCCATCAGCAGTTCCAAGGCGAAGGCCGCGATGCACAGCAGAATCGTGCCGACAATTTGACCGCTGGCGGGGGTGAGTTCGCGGATCACAAACAGACGCAGTAGGCACAGCAAAAACAGCGGTGCTTCAACCCCATAAAACAGCCGCACCAGTTTGAGCGGTTGATGAATAAACCGGAACCCCAGAAGCGTGCAAACGCTCGGCACCCCCAGCAAACAGACAAACGTGAACAGAAACTCGCTCGGAATTTCCCCTGCGAAGGTGGCTCGGATCAGCTCAGGCCCAATAATCGGCAGGATGCCGGTATAAACAATCGTGATAAAGCTTAAATTCCAGACCCAGAAGATGGCGTGAGCGAGGATCGCGACAAACAGTTTCATCCCTGGACTCCATTCAGGCGATGGTCAATGACGCTATGAACCGTGGTCACAAAAGCCCCAATCTCAGGGCTATCGGCACGGTAAGCGTGGTCAAACAAAATGGAAACCAGCACCCAAGTTTGCTCGCGACGAATCGCAGAATCCCAGAAGCGAGCCAGAAAATCATCGGTCGTCCGCTGCGAAGATTGAAACCAATAGGTGGCCGCCAATTGCCCCGCTTGCAGCGACAGCCAACGCGCCGAAATCGCAGAAGCCAACTGGATGCGCGTCATGCTGTCCACCTTGAGGCCATTGCCCACAAAGCACAGTTCGGGCGGATGATGCGCGTGCCAGCCCCGACTGAGCACCACCAGCATCGACCCGGAAATATCCCCGCGCACAAAGCGCAGTTTCTGAGACGCAACATTGGGCTCGCTCTTGAACAACTGTTGCTCGGCTGCGCTCAGAGGCAAGCGCTCAGCCACGAGGGTCTGCGGCCAGTCGAATCCTGCCAGAGCCGCCGGTCCTGACTGGGCAGGATGAAGTGGTGACCCCAGCAGCGCCAGCGCAACCACACAGGCCAGCAGGATCGCTTGCGCCCGTGGCGAAGCAGGGCGGGGCAGCTGAGATTCAGGAGGGGTCGCCATCTTACCCCCCCCGAGTTCGGGGGGCTGGGGGGGCCGTCCGTGGCGAGGCACGGTTTGCAGCAGCGCCCAACTGAGCGCGCAGGCCCCGACAAACCCCAACAGCCCCAACGGCACGTGCAAAACCTCGGCGATTTGGGGCTGCTTGAAAACATGGGTGAGCAGGACCAACAGCAGCACCCGAGCGGTATTCGCCAGCGCTAGAAACCCCAAATTGGCAACCCAGACCAGGCCCCAGCGCCAGCCCACACGGCGACTCTCCAGCCAGGTGGTCGCCAACAAAAACAAACTGCCCGTCCACAAGCTTTTAAGACCGCTGCACGGCAAATCTACGTGGGCGATGCCATTTTCCAACACGATGATGTCGTGTGAAGAAAGGGCCGCAATCTGCCAGGCCGAGAGCAATTGCTCCACGGCACGGGCCGTTAAAACGCGCACCGGAAAGCCGAGGCCACTGCTGAATTGGACGCTGAACGGCAACAGGCAGGCAACCAAAATTGCAGCAGGCAAGCCTTTACGCCAGGGATCTGGGGCCAACAGCAAGCCGCACAATCCATAGGTTCCCAGCGCAAATAAAAGCACCGTGAGCTGCTCAACATCCACAAGCCAGCGCAGCGCTGCCGCCGCCAAACCTGAGCCCAACATCAACAGGACCGGGGCAGGCCGCAACACCAGCCCTGGCTCAAGCGGCCAGCTGCTCTTTGGGTGGTAGCGCACGCCTTGGAACACCAAAAATGCGCCGCCAGCCCCAATGAGCAGCACATTGAAGGGTGACGACTTCAACAACGCTTGGTAAAGCCAGGTCAAGGCGGATAGATGCGCAGCCAGCCAGACCACAACCAACAGGCCAGTACTCATCTGAAGAAAGTGCAGATAACGTTGCCAAACATGCACACACCCGCTGCATCTGTTGTAGCCAGATTTGTCGAGAGTAGGCTCCCAACTGCTTAGGAAAAGCGCTGCCTTGAAGCTGGAATGACTGGCAGCCAGGCCGCGCAAAAGCTCTGGTATCCTGAGGCCAATTTGGCACATGGGATGAACAACCGACGCGGATGAAAACCAACGCGGTTCGCATTTTGGATGGCCTGGGCATCGCCTACGAACTGCTCAGCTATGCAGTCGACCCTGAGGATCTGGCCGCCGAGTCTGTGGCGCACAAAATCGGCCTGGAGCCTGAGCAGGTGTTCAAGACGCTGGTCGCACGCGGCGACCGGGCAGGGGTTTGTCTGGCGGTAGTGCCCGGCAACGCCCAACTCGACCTCAAAGCCCTGGCCCGCCTCAGCGGCGACCGCCAGATCGACACCGTGCCGCTTAAGGACGTGCAGCCGCTCACCGGCTACATCCGGGGTGGCGTGACGGCGCTGGCTTGCAAAAAGGACTACCCCGTCTACGTGGACGAGACCCTGGAAGCGTTCGACCGGGTCGCGGTCTCGGCAGGCCTACGCGGTCTGATGATCTTTCTGGCTCCGGCTGACTATCTGCGGGCGGTGAAGGGCGCGCTGGGGCCGATTGCGCGCGACAAGTTGTGAGGGCTATTGGCAGCGGAGCGAGTTGAACACGGACTCAGCGGTGGTCTGGGCCTCGGCCCCGCTGGTGCTCAGCGAGACGAACAGAGTGCTCTGGTGGTGGGGCACCAGCGCCTGGTAGTTGAAGGCCGGGACCGCCGAGTCTGATTCTGCCAGGGTTCGCATGCCTTCCAAGACGGTCAGGTTGACGCGCTGGCCGCAGAGCTGTCTGGGCTCGGTGCGCCGATTGCGGATCTTGAACGCTTGGATGGTCTGGCGCTCGACGCTCTCTTGAAAAGCCTGCTCGAACGCCGCTGGGTCCCCCTGCAGACCGGGCGGGACTTTGCCGACCATCAGGACGACCGACTCTGGGTTGCGGGCGCTGGCAACGCCCGCGATTTGGATGCCGCTGATGTTCATCGCGACTAGGCCCTGCGAGCCGCCCGGAATCCGGTAGCCCATGATGCTTTGCGCGATTTGCTCCGCCTCTTGGGGGTTCATAGAAAACTTGGCGAACTGCTGCACGAAGTAAAACAGGCTGGCCGAGACCAGCAGCAGCAATAGCAGGCCACCGCCACACCCGAGCGCCATCCATTTCACGGTCCCCCGTGACTGGCGCGGTTGGCGCGGTTCTGGGTGGTCATCTGCCGACTCCTATGCGCGCGAGGCCTGCTCTCAGGCCATCGTAGCGACCGAACCTACCCGGAGCCAGTGCCAGTAGACGAGGTACACCCCCACCGGGGTTGCAGGAACCCGGTGACTGGGGATGATTCTCCTGGCACTCGGCGATTCGAGTCCAAAGCTCGGCCATCCGAGGTCAGAACTCGGCGGTTCAAGCTCTGAACTCGGTCATTCTCGGTTGAAGCTTCACCCTTCTCGGCTAGAGCACGACGATCCGGGTCCGAAGCTTGGCCATCCCAGTTCTGAATTCGGGTGGCCGGGCTTCGGACTCGGGCGGTCTGGTTGCAGGCTTCAGGTTTCAAGCTTTGAACCCAGTTAGCCGAGTTCCGAACGGGTTAGCGAGCGGCACCGTCCCTAGCTCACGCTGACCAGTTCTCGCTCCAGGTCTGCGAAGAGCACCGTGCTCAGGTAGCGCTCACCGAAGCTGGGCTGGATGAACACCACCAGCTTCCCGGCATTCTCGGGCCGCTTGGCCACCTGAATTGCGGCGTAGACCGCTGCACCGCTGGAGATACCGCTGAGCAGGCCCTCCTCCCGTGCCAGCCGCCGTCCATACTGAATCGCCATCTCATCAGGCACGGTGAGTACCTCATCGATCAGCGCCGTGTTCAGCACCTCGGGCACAAAACCCGCGCCGATGCCCTGGATCTTGTGGGGACCCGGCGTCCCACCGCTAAGCACCGGGCTGCTGGCCGGTTCCACCGCTACGATCTTGAACTCAGGTTTGCGGGCTTTGAGCACCTCACCAACCCCGGTCAGGGTGCCACCCGTGCCCACCCCGGAGATCAAAAAGTCGATCTGCCCATCGGTGTCAGCCCAGAGTTCCTCCGCCGTGGTTTCGCGGTGGACCTTAGGATTGGCCGGATTGCGGAACTGCTGCAGCATGTAGGAATTGGGCAGATCCTTGACTAGGTCCTCGGCGCGTTGAATAGCGCCGCGCATACCCTGGCTGCCGGGCGTCAGCTCCAGGCGCGCGCCAAAGGCTTTGAGCATCGCCCGCCGCTCTGTGCTCATCGTCTCCGGCATGGTCAGGATCAGCTCGTAGCCCCGTGCCGCCGCCACCATCGCCAGCGCGATCCCCGTATTGCCCGAGGTCGGCTCAATCAGGACCGTTTTCCCCGGCGCAATGTGCCCCTGCGCCTCCGCGTCGCGAATCATGCTGACCCCAATGCGGTCCTTGACCGAGCTGGCAGGGTTCATGCTCTCCAGCTTGGCGACCACCTGGGCCACCGCTCCCTCACTCTGGGGCAGGCGGTTCAGTCGAACCAGGGGTGTGCGACCAACCAACTCGGTGATGTCGTGAGCAATTTTCATGGCAATTCGTCCGGCGCTTCGCAGTCTCAGATCCGCATCATACTTCACTAACTTGGTCAAGATTCGAGGTGTCTCCGTTTGGCAGCGTCACCCTGTGGCTGAGCTGGAGCAGACTCTTCGGCTGCGCTTCGGGTCGCAACCGCCGCCAAGTGAGCGCCAGGCACCCCACGAACACCAGCAACACCAGCCCGGCTAACAGCAGCTGCTGACGGTGTTGGCGCGGACGCGATCGCGCTGGAGTCAGGATCAGTTTGCGTTCGACCAGCGCCAGATTGCGACGGGCCTCAATATCCTGGGGATCCAGCGCCAGGGCGCGGCGCAAGTGGGCCTCTGCCTGCTCCAATTGCCCCTGACCCAACAACAACAGCCCCAGGCTGCATTGGGCGCGGGCGTCCGTAGGCGCATAGCGGCAAGCCTGCTCAAACGCGGCAATCGCTTCGGGGATCCGCCCCAGGCTGCGGTTGAGCCGACCCAGATGGTAGAGCACCTCGGGCTGGTTTGGCTCCAGGGCCGCCGCTTGCTGCACCCAGCTCAGGGCCGCGACCGAACTGTCCGTGGCCAGAGCCTGCGCCAGTAGGTCCGCCGCCGTGGCAGGCCGCGCCCTGGCTGATTGGCCACGGCGATCTACCACGCTCACCTGGCAGGTGTAGACCTGGGTGACCGTCTGCCCCGCCCACTGGCGACGAGCGGTGAGGGTCAGGCGCGTGGTCCGGCTCAGGCTCAGGCTCAGGCTGCTCTGCGTCAGAGGCCAGGCTTGCGGCTGACCGGGCGGCTCCAAGGTCAGCTCCAACGCTTCTGCCTCAGGCGCGTCAACCTGGATCGAGACCGATTCACCACGGGCGATCTGCGCGGGCTCGGCTCGAAACTTGAGCACTAAGCGGCGACAGTAGCTCAGATGCGGCTCCGGGTCGCCTTCGCTGCCGCTCAGCTCCGGGCCAAGGCGCTCCAGCAGGGTCGGAATCCGTTGCAGCACGGGGTATTCCAGATCCCGCTGCGCCAGCTCCTGCCGAATCTGGTGCAGGGCAGCTGCGACGGGCTGTTCTGCCAGCAGGCCGCCGAGCAGCGATTCCAAGACCACTGCCGCCACCGGCTCCGGGGTCGGCTGCTGCAAGATCACCGCCTGCCTAAGCCCGTTCGCCAGCCAATCCGTTGCCAGGTTCAGGCCATCGGCTGTGTTGACCAGCGCCAGCCATAGCCCCCGCTGACAGGCCAGGGATAGGGCTTGCCCCAGCGGCCCCTGCAAGATTCCAGCCAGCGAGTGCTCAGGCGTCTGCCAGCCCAGCAGATCCCAACCTTTGGGGTCACAAAGGGCGCGACAGACCGGCTCCAGGCTGCCTCGCAGCTCTAGGACCCGTACCTCCCCATAGAGCTGCGCCTGAATCGCCTGACGGCGCTCAGCCCAGTCCCCGACCAATAGCAGCCGCGCAGGCCGCTCTGATTGCAGGGAACTGCCATAGCTGAGCGGCCCGGCGATCGCCACAGCCTGCTGGATCGCAAACCCCAACGTCCCCGCTGGCGTGCGCAGGCCCTCCCAGGCGTCCCAGGGCAGCGCTTGCAGCAAGGGGTCACTGCTGTACAAGAGCAGGCGGGGTGGCGGCGACGGCCTCTGAGCCAGCCAGTAGTGCAACTGATCGCGCACCTGCGCACAGCCGGGCTGACGCAGCCAGTGATTGAAGGTCTGCCTGAGCACCACCTCCACCTCCCAAAGGTCAGTGCGGTACTCATCCAAGTTGGAGGCGTAGAGATTTTGGGTGAAGGCGGCAAAGCGAGCCGAGCCCAGCAAACTGTAGTAGTCCCGGTAGCGTTCGCGCCAGCGCTGGTAAACCCGTTCCAACTCAACCGACCACTCCAGCATTCCCGTGGTCGGCTTGCCCTCGCCAGGCAATTGGAGGCTCAGCCGGCACTGACTCTTGAGACACTCGACCGTGAGGCGCAGGGATGGAAAATAGCGGTGACTCATACGCGATGGCGGCGTCCCGACCGAGAAGGCACTGCCCAGAGCAGATTCCCGACCTCGGGGACCCTATTCTACCGAGACTTTACTTTCCCCACCGTTGCGGTCAATCTGCATGGCTGCTGTAGAGGCACCTTGTCAGCCAGCGGTGGCAGATCACGCGAGCCGGCCAGTGGGCCAAAAGCGGGTCAAAACGGTGGCTAAACCGATGCTAGAAGAGATGAGAGGTCGAGAGCAGGGGTGACTCGCTGAGTCCCGCACTCGCGGTGACCCGCCGCAGCTCCTCCAGTTTGGCTAAAGCTTGCCCCTGCCGCAACAGGGACCCGGCCTGAGCGATGCCAGCGCTCAAGTCAGCAGCCAGACCGGCGCGCCAGAGATAAAACCCGCCATTCCAACAAGCGGAGTGCCACAGCGGCCCCTCTGTGCCCGCCAGAACCGCTAAGCTGTCTTCGCCCACCTGATCCGCTGAGCGCAGCGGCGGGTCCTCGCCCGCTAGCGCGAAGTCACGGGGAGCGAGCAACAGACGTTCGAAGGGCTCACCCACTGCGGCGATCACCACCCGTTCGCGGGGCAGGTCGCTGCTCCCTTCCAAGCCCTTGACCATCAGGTAATCTGGGCCGCCGCGTAGCTTCAGGGTCGCCTGGAGCAGGATTTCGGTCGGTGGGTGCACAAAGCCCGACACGACTCGCGCTGGCCCTGCGTAGGGGCACCAGCACAGCTCCAAGGTGGCAAGGGGCGGTCGCTTGCCGATCTGGTCCCGGTAGGGAATCAGGCTATGAGCCAGGGGAAAATGACGGGGGATATAGACAAAGCTCACCAACGTGTGCGCCAGTGCCGCCCGCGCCTGGTCCAACGACAGGTTTTCCCAACTCACCCCCAGCTTGTGCCAGACCTCGCTGAGCGGCAGCCCATACTTAGTCGGCATGCACTCGCCGCCATGCTGCAGCACGGGCTGCCCTGCCGCCGCCAGAATCAGCGCCGTGATCGGTCCCAGGGGCGTGGTACGCGAGCGACCGTCGTAGGGAATGCCAAACACCAGCACCGGGCGGTCGAGGGTGGTCGCGGCGAGCTTGGGTCCTAAGCGGTCAAAGGCATCTAGCATGCCCGCCAGCTCTGCTGAGGTCGGACGCTTGATGCGGTGGGCAAGTAGGAACGCGCCGATCTGCGCCGGGGTCGCCTCGCCCGTAAGCATCATCTCCGTAGCCGCTTCGGCCTCCGCTCGGGTCAGGTCCTTGCTGGTATGAGGACCGCTGCCGATCTTGCGCAGCAGCTCACGGAATGCATCACTCATAGGCTTACTCACATAGGCTTCACTCAATGACGATGGGCGGCCAGCCTCCCGGAGCAGTGGCCGGTCGAGGCCCGAGGCCAATGGCGCGCCTGGTCTAGAGGGCCAGCTGGGGCATCGGGAGCACAACCGGCTCGACAGGAGGGCGGGGGCGAATCCACCGACAGGTCAGTTCGCGGAAGTGCTGAATCGGCGGAATCGCCAGACGGTCACGGGTGGTCACCAGCACTACCTGTCGCTTCAGCTCCGGTGCACCCAGACGGCGCACGGCTAAGCCCGGATCGCCCAACGCCTCAGTCACAGCCGATTGGGGAAGCAAGGCAACCAACTCTCCCTGCCGCACGACCCCCCGGAAGGCGTCCAAGGTGTTGAGTTCCATCGCAGAGCGCAGAGGCAACCCCAGCCGGTCGAATTGCTCGGCCACTAGGCGACGCATCCCATAGCCCTCTTTGAACACCACCTGTGGATAGCTGGCAACGGACTGCCAGGACAGCTCAGCGGCTCCACGCAGGGGACGTTGCGCCAGCGGGTGGGCCGCCGACATCAGCGCGAGAATTGGCTCCTCGAATAAGACATCAACCACTAGCTCCGCACTGGCGGTCAAAAAGCGGTTCTGCATCACCAAGCAAACGTCCACGAGGCCGTCGTGCAGGACCTTAAGGGCGCGGTCGCTGCCTAGGGAAGTGACGCGCAACTGCACACCTGGGTAGTTCTGACAGAACTGCTGCAACACAGGTGGCAGGTAGGCTGCACAGACCGAATGGATCGCCGCAACGCACAGCTCCTGCTGGCGACCTGCCCGCAGATCGTCCAAATCAGACTTGGCCAGGTCCCACTCCTGGCAAATGCGGCGGGCATGGCTGAGAAAACGCTCGCCACCGACCGTCAGATGGGCTTGGCCCGAGCGATGGAACAGCGACAGCCCCAATTGCTCCTCAAGGCCCTGAATCTGACGGCTGATCGTCGGTTGGGAGCAGCCGCAGCGCCGGGCAGCCTGTTGAAAACTCCCAGACTCCGCAACCGCCAGAAACGCCTGTAACTGTTCCAAGCGCATGGGCAGAGTGCCTGATGAAAGTTCTATGTGGATGCCTTGAAGCTAACGTAGGCGAGCACTGTTTTTAGTACCCGAAGATACCGAAAAGCCGCTCAGCTTCCTCCGTAAGGTAGGTGATGGCTGGCTCAAATCCGCTATAATGCACGCGGAACACTGTCCCTGTTGAACCCGCTCGGCAAGTTGAGAGCTGTCCTGCTTTTCGGTGGCTCCGTACGCACATGAGTCAGCACTTCACGTTGGTTGTCCAGCAGGTTCAACCAGGAAGCCTGGACTGTACATTTAATCTACGCACACCTCTGGGAGTTCAGCACGGGCGGCTGGCGTCCTCCGCCGAGCTATTAGCAGCTTGTGCGAGGTGGCGCGAGCTTTACTCCACCTATTACCGCGATGTGCGGGCAACCGTTCGAGCGCGGCGAGCAGGGCAGGGAACCCTTACGGCGACCGCTCTACCGCTAGCTCATGCCCTGCCACCGCACTCAACCACGGCGGTTCCCAGCGAAGTGGAGATCGAGCGGCAGCGGGCAGAGTTGCGGCGGGCAGAGCGGCGACTGAAATCTCAGTTCGACCGCTGGCTTTTGCAGAGCAATTTCGTGCCCGTGCGTGACTTGTTGCGCGAACAGCTGCGACAGTCGGGCGACTTCACCCTGACCTTGGAGTTGGCGGGCGAGTTGCAACACCTGCCTTGGGAGCTTTGGGACGCCCTGGATCTGAGCAGTCGTCCCCAGCAGAAACAGCCCCGGGTCAGTCGGGCGCAGCCGGAGTACGGTAAGCTCGCTCCAGGCCGAGTGCGCGACGGCAGCGAACGTGTCCGCATCCTGGCAATCTTCGGCGACGACTTTGGGATTGACCTGGCAGGCGATGAGCAGGTGCTGCGCGATACACTCTACGGCGAGATCCGATTCCTAAGCCTGCGTACCCTGGCCCAGGAGCGTGGCCAGAAGCCCGGCGCTCTGCCAGTTCGCCCCACCGAAGTACTCCAGGCAATCCGCGAGGCGCTCTGCGACCCCAGAGGCTGGGATCTGCTATTCTTCGCTGGCCACAGCGATGCCTCAGAAAATCTGGGCGGTCAGATTGCCATCGCCCCCCACACCACAATTCCCTTTGAGCACATCGCCGAGCAGTTTGCGACTGCCTGCGGTAATGGCCTTCAAATCGCTATTTTCAACTCCTGCACCGGCATCGACATCGCCCGCAGCTTGCTCCGGGTGGGGCTACCGCAAGCGCTGGTGATGCGCGAACCGATCCACAACGAACTGGCTGAGATCTTTTTGAAGGAGTTCTTAGTTCACTTCGCCCAGGGGGCAGACTTACACACGTCTAATCATCAAGCCTGCGTGGCGCTGCGCAACCGAGAGCGAGACTACCCCAGCGCCCACTTAATCCCCTCGGTCTTTCAGCATCCTCAGATCCTCAGTCAGAGCGAGAATCCGACCGGCCTCGGCTATTTCAAACGACTGGTGCGCTCGTTTTCTGCCTCAGCGGTGCAGGTGCGAGTGGGACAGACAGTGCGTCTGCGCGTTGAGCTGTCCGGAGCCTCATCGCTGGAGCTACGCATGGGGCGTGAGCGCTACGTCTGGCCACTGCATCGCGCCGAGATGGCCTTTGCAATCGACAGCACCACCCAGTTTGATCTGACAGCCCAGCACACGGTGTTAGTGAACGGCGAAAGCCAGGTGATTACTCAGCACTATCCCCTAACCGTAGAAGTGCTGTCCGAGGATAGGACGAGTGGCAGTCCCTGCCTTCCCCATCGGGAAACGCTTCGTCAATGCCTAGAACGAGCTCAGCGGGCAAGCCAAGCCAAGCAGTACACAGAGGCCCTGTCCAATCTCGAATCGGCGGCCCGTCTAGCACCCACCCACGGCGGGATTCAGCTGCAGCTAGCCTGGACCTTGCGGCGGCTGGAGCGACTGGATGAGGCCGCGGCCGCTTTCCGCCGCGCCGCTTCGCTGCAGGGCGACGACCAGGCACGGGCCTCCGCCTATCACGGTCTAGGCCTAGTGTGTCTGCTCCAGGGACAGCTGCGACCGGCCATCGATGCCCTAACCCGCGCTATCGAGCTGGATCCGTTCAATGCGGACATTCGCGCTGGTTTAGCGCAGGCTCGCCAACGTCACAGCGAGTTTGCCGGGCGCGAGCGCAAACCCTTACGCCGGAGCCTGGGCCGCCAGTGGCGCCCGGGCAGGGGTCGTCAGGTCATACTGCTGGCCTCGCTGCTGGGCTTGGGCGTGATCGGGGCTGGGATCGCTCTGCTGTGGCAGTATCGTCACTTCAAGCCAGGGCTCATGGAGCTGCCAGACCTGAAACTTGGGGACGGTGACCCGTCCCCGGTGATCAGCCAGGATGGCCATCGCTTGCTCTGGCAGTACGGCTCTCAAGCCAAGCTCTATGACCTAAGCCGTCGTAGGCCGATCGAACAACTGTTGCCGCCCGGCAGTGATTTCACCGTCAGCGGCAATTGGCAGCTTGGAGCCTTCATTACGGAACGCCAAGGCACGCCAGACATCGCGGTCTACAACCTACGCTCGGGTCGTCTGCTGGAGCTGCCTGCCTTGGGCGGTCCCAATACGAGCGCCCCTGAGGGCTCGCCTAATCTCAGCGCCGACGGCAGCTTGCTGGCCTTCACCTCTAACCGAACAGGGGATCTGAATCTCTACCTCTATTCCCTGGCGCATCAGGAAAACTGGCCATCCGAGCAATTGTCGCAGCTGAACAGCCCCAGGCAGGAGCACTCGCCCAGCCTCAGCGGTGACGGGCAGCAGCTGGCCTTTATCTCGGATCGCAGCGGCATTCCCGACCTTTATCTCTATGACCTGCGCAATCGTCGCCTGCTCAAGCCGACCGATCTGCCCGGTCTGAACACAGGGGCAGCTAAGCAGTCTCCCAGCCTCAGCGGCGATGGTCAGACCCTGGCCTTCGTTTCGGGGGGCGACCTTTATCTCTACGACCTGACACGGCGCGTATTGCTGAAGCCCTCGGCGGTGGCAGGGCTCAACAGCTCAGCGGCAGAAGCGTCGCCCAGCCTCAGCGGCGATGGGCGGTACATCGCCCTCACCTCCAAGCGCAGCGGCCAGTCTCTGGTTTACCTCTACGACCGGGGTCCAGCCTGGTTGCGTTGGCTGACTAATCGCTGAGCGGCGGTGTCTTGAGCCGATGGCGCAGCGACACCACCTCCCCAATCACGGCAATCGCAGGGGGTTGGAAGTCCTGAGCCTGCACCTGGGCCACGATCGTGGCGAGCGTGCCGAACAGTTCTGCTTGCTGAGGTAGGGTGCCCCAGCGGACTAAAGCAACAGGCGTTTCGGGGGAGCGTCCAGCCTGCAGCAATTCTGCGACAATGTGGCCCAGGTTTTGCAGGCCCATGTAAACCACGAGCGTTTCGGCAGCCTGGGCAACGGCCTGCCAGTTTACGCTGGGGCGGTACTTATCGACCGCCTCGTGGCCGGTAATGAAGGTCACCGAGGAGCTGAAGTCGCGGTGAGTAAGCGGGATGCCTGCGTAGGCCGGAGCAGCAATGCCGGAGGTTACACCGGGCACTACCTCAACCGGGACGCCTGCCGCCACGAGATCCGCCATCTCTTCGCCGCCGCGCCCAAACATGAAGGGATCGCCGCCCTTAAGCCGGACGACGACAGCGTGTTCCTGGGCCAGGCGGATCAGCGTTTGGCTGATCTCAGCCTGCGGTGCGGAGTGTCTACCGGAGCGCTTGCCGCCGTAGATCCGCCGCGCTTGAGGGCCAATCATATCGAGGATGGCGGCACTGACTAGAGCGTCGTAGACCACTGCATCTGCATGCTCTAGTAAAGTCTTGCCGCGTAGAGTCATCAGGCCAGGATCGCCGGGTCCAGCACCGACCAGATACACCTTGCCGGGGGAGCTGACACAGACTTGCGAAGGGGGGATAGACACAGGGGGCAGCCGGGAGGATAAACGGGTGAGCAATCAGGCAGGAACCTTCATCTGCGTTAGTCTAGCCGGGGCCACGGCTCGCGCAGCAGGCGGCATGTCAGAAGCGAATGAAGAAAATCAGCAACCTGAATCGGCAGGATCAGCAGGCTCGGCAATTTGGGCTGCCTTTAGGTCTGCGGGTGTGTTGCAGTTGAGCAGCATGGCAGCATCAGCTCCAGGGATGGTGCTCAGCGGCGGCAATGGAGCTGCCGCGATCTCGCTAAGCCAAGCTTGAAAGGAGCGCCCGCCGCAGGCCACAAAGTCAGTAAGCGCTGACCGACTGTCGCGGTGATAGAAGCCGCACAGGGGCTGCCAGCCGTGCGCGTCGCGGGGGGCAAAGACCAGCGCCTGCGCCGGGTTCAGGTGGGTGGCCCAGTGGCGCAGGACAGACGCTTGCAGCCGGGGCAGATCACAGGCCAGCAGCAGGGTCCACTCGGTCTGTACGGCAGCGAAGCCTTGAGTGAAGGCCAGCAGCGGTCCATGGGGCGCTGGCTCTCCCGGCAGGGGCGTTTCTGGGATCACCCCGCAGCCTTCGGGCAGCAGGGCTTGATAGCGATCTGGCCAGGGGGTGACGACCCAGACCAGCTGGGCGCATTGTTGGGCGACCTCGCAGACGCGTCGCAGCAGCGGCTTGCCCTGGACCAATAGCAGAGCTTTGTCTTGGCCCATGCGAGAGCTTTGGCCGCCTGCCAGAACTAGGGCGGTGAGCGATGGCGTCGGCATCAGGTTCAAGGGGCGGTGGTCGCTGGGGTGCTCGTGGCTGGCGGCCTGAATCTTGCGCCGATGCTTTTCTGGAACGCTGGGCGTTGGGACTGCTGCTGAAGATAGCTCTGAATCGCCGGATAGGCGCTTAGGTCCATCTGGAGCATGAGCGGTAGGTAGCCCAACATCGCCCCCACCGCCACATCGGCCACGCTGAATTGCTCGCCTAACACGAAGGGCTGCTGCGCCAGCAGCTGATTGAGGGGAGTCAGCAAGCGTGGCGCTTCGCGCTCCCGAGTCGCTTCGACAAACACGCCTGGCCCCAGAGTGGCGTTGGCAAACAGGATCCACTGATTGACTAGGGCGCGCTGCTCTGGGGAGTCAGCAAGCCCGCCGTATTTTTCGGCGAGGTAGAGCAGAATCGCGCCGGTCTCCCAGAGTTTGAAGTCACCCTCGACAATGGCCGGGACTTTGCCCACTGGGTTGATCGCCAGGTAGTCGGGCTGGCGTTGTTCCCCAGCCTGCAGGTCCAGCTGGATGAACTCGTAGGGGATGGCTAGCTCCTCTAGATACCACTGGACGATTGCGGCGCGGCTGCGGGCACCACCATAGAGTTTCAGCATATTTGTGACTCCAGTCAACGAGCCCTCAGTCTATCTTTCAGACTTTCAGAATTCCCAGGTGGCGGTCGCTGGCTCGTGGGGCCAGGCTCTTGAACAGGTCGCGGATGGGCGGCTGCTTGCGATAGACGGCGCGGGCTACGGCGTTGAGGTGGCACAGCTGGTCGTAGACGCGGCGCATGGCCTGACGACGGCGGTCGGTGGCGACTTTGCGGTCGCATTTAGCTTTTTCCTGTTGACGGTTCAGCTGGTCGAGTTGATCGCGCAGGACCTGACCCTGGCTGGGGTAATCGGCGGGCTGACCGAAGACGGCCAAGGCAGCGGTGTGCTGAGTTGCGAGGCTGATCAAGCCGGGCAGCACCTGGATCATCTTGGATTCATTGGTGAGGGCCGCGCGGAAGGCACTGAGAGGAAAGGGATTGTAGGCGGTGTGGCCGAAGGCGAATTTACAGCGGTCGCGCAGACTGTGGCCCCAGCGGTCGATTTGCTTGAGGAGGTCGTCTTTGTGGGCGGTGAGGGTTTTCTGAGTGTGCAGCAGGGTCAGGTCGGTGGGCAGGGCCTCGCAGGCTTGGATGCTGGCCTGGAATTGATCGAGCCAGGCGGGCGTGAGGCCCATGATTGCCAAGTCGGCCAAGCGTTCGCGGGCTAAATCCAGTTTGAGCTTGGCGTCTTCGATGACGGCTTCTTCGGCAACCCCGAGGCTGAATTGAGACATGAGTACGCACCTTGAAGATTTTTAATGAGTGGGATGAGGACCGCGAGCCGGGCTTCAGCTACTAGTTCTGAGCGAGTCTTGCGGCCTGCAGGCAGAGTTCCCAGGTTTGCAGCGAGATTAACTGACTATTTTACTGAGTCTCATTAAGCTTGATTGGTCCGGCGAGCAAC
>JANNOU010000040.1:0-8220 GCA_031399305.1 Leptolyngbya sp. SOY_34_metabat_272 | reverse complement strand
AGCCAATTGAACACTGGAGACCAAAACGATGAGTGAAGTCAAGCGGGTTGCTATTGTCACGGGTGGCAGTTCTGGGATCGGTCGGGCGGCTGCGATCGCGTTCGGTGCAGCAGGCGCAAGCGTTGTCGTTGCAGCCCGCCGTCAGGAACAAGGTGAAGCAACCGTGCAGATGATCCGAGCCGCTGGGGGCGAAGGGCTATTTGTCAAAACTGATGTGACCCAGCCCGCCGAGCTTGAGGCGCTGGTCAAAACTACCGTCGAAGCCTATGGGCGATTGGATTGGGCGTTCAATAACGCCGGTTCTGGCAAACCAGGCGCGATTGTCGACTTGGCTGAAGCCGATTGGGATTACGAGATCGATAGCAATCTCAAATCAATTTGGCTGTGTATGAAATCTGAAATTCCGGCGATGAAAGCCTCGGGTGGGGGCGCAATTGTCAATATGGCTTCGCAGGGGGCTCTGCTCGGAACTGCCAACTACGGAGCCTACGGAGCCGCCAAAGCAGGCGTGATTGCCTTATCTCGGGCTGCGGCTGCCGAACATTCTGCCGATCGAATTCGGATTAACTCGGTCAGCCCTGGTGCAGTGAACACTGACCTGTGGGCCAACGCTCCGCCTGCAATGCTGGCGCAAGTCGCAGCAGGCATCCCCCTCCAACGGATTGGTGCCCCCGAGGATATTGCCGCAGCCGTGGTTTGGCTCTGTTCCGAGGGAGCGGCGTTTGTGACTGGGCATAACCTAGTGATTGATGGCGGTTTCACCGCAGTGCAGAAGTCGTAACCTACCGCCCATGTCCGAACCTTGGGTGAGAGGCTAGTTAAACAGTTGAACAACGGAGACCCACCCGATGCCGACAGTCCAGCGAGTTGCCATCGTCACCGGAGCCAATCGCGGTTTGGGCTTGGAGACCTGTCGTCAATTGGCCGCACAAGGGCTGGCGGTGATCCTCACCAGCCGCAACCCTGAATCGGGCAAGGCTGCGGTGCAGAAATTGCAAGCAGAAGGCTTGACCGTCAGCCATTACCCTCTAGACGTGACCAACTCAGACAGTGTGGCGCAGCTTGAGGCCTGGCTGCGTCAGCGCTTCGAGCGGCTTGACGTGCTGGTGAACAACGCGGGCATCTATGCCGACCCAACCAGCAGCATTTTCGAGACTCCCCTTGAGACCCTGCAGCAGACCCTGGAAACCAACCTCTACGGCCCGCTGCGGCTGTGCCAGACCTTGATTCCCCTGATGAAAACGCACCAGTATGGTCGCGTCGTCAACGTCTCGTCTGGGGCAGGTCAATTGCAGGACATGGGCAGCGGTCACCCCAGCTACCGGATCTCCAAAACCGCGCTCAATGCCCTGACCCGCATCTTGTCAGTCGAACTAGCAGAGACCCAAATCCTGGTAAATGCCGTCTGTCCCGGCTGGGTGAAGACCGACATGGGTGGGCTGAACGCGCCTCGCAGCGTTGAACAGGGCGCAGACACGATTGTTTGGCTGGCAACCTTGCCAGAGGGGGGGCCGACTGGGGGGTTCTTCCGCGACCGCCAGCCGATTGCCTGGTAGCTATAGCGCTTGAAACGATCCTGGCAAACTCCTGCAAGCTCAAGGTTGAGGCCGCGAGCTTGAAGCTCCGAGCTGCCGACTCCAGGTTTTGAGCCCTGAGCCTAGCGGTTCGAGTTCTGAGGTGCAAAAGCCGAGCCGATTGCCCTAAGTGCCGAGCCCCAAGGCTGAAAAGTTGAGTAGAAAACACCAAGTTGCGAGCCCCAAGGTCGGAGTTCCAGGTTTTGAGGTTGAAAAGCCGAGCCGATTGCTCTAAGGCTGAACTTCGATTCCTGGTTTTGCGTTTTGCGGCTGGAGAAACTTCTTCTAGGGCCGAATCAGGGACTGCTCAGCTTGGCGTTGTTGGGCCAGCTGTTGCGCTCTGCGCAGCGGAGCTTGGGCGACCAACGCCGCCAGCGGCACACCGGTCCCCACCAGCGCTGAGAGCGCCAGAGGGTTCAAACCGCCTCCCAGCAAGCTGATACCCAGACTCACGCCGCAGCCCAGGCCCAGCACCGGAATCGCCGCTGCCGCCACTCGGCTAAAGCCCCGTTTCTGCGCCTGCGTGCTGACCGAGCGCAGCGTGACACCCAGCGCCAAAGCGCCCAACAGCACCGCACACCCGGCTCGGAAATAGAGCTGCGCCGGCAGCAGGGCAGCAGACAGAATAGCCCCAACGCCACCGACGACGGCCGCCCCCACCAGCGAGGAGAAGCCAGCCCCGAGCAGCGCCAGGGGACCCGTGACCCGAAACCCGACCGGCGCAGCTGCCCCCAGCAGCACCCCCAGCACCACCAGCGCCCCAGGGCCAAAGACCGTCAGGTTAACCAGTAACGCGGCTAGCCAGGGCAGTGTCTTCTGGCTGGTCATGTGAACCGGTCGCTTCTGAATCCCGAGCAGGCAGCCCAGGAGCACAGAGATAGCAATCGCGCTGCCCCAAGCTTGCACAGCCAGCCAGCTAGCGGCAGCCAGCCAGGACACCCCTGTCGCTGCGCCGCCCAGCAGCGCTAACCCGAGATACAGCGGACGATAGCTCAGATGCAGCGGCGCAGTTTGGACTTCGAGGTCCAGCCGGTGAGTGGCGGGGTAGGCGTTGGTGTGCAATAACAACTGGCGGCAGTAGATGCGCGCCGCCATCAATTGGCGAGTCTCGACGCTGACTTTGCACTCGGTGCGGTTGCCCTCGAAGCGGGCCGGTTCAAGGGTGATCCAAGCATGACCCTCGGGCGTATGGGGCGGGTCGCTGGCATGGGGTGCCACCTCCCAGGTGCCTTCGAGCCGCGTACCCGGCACCAGGTTGTTGACGGTCACGGTCTGGGCCAAGCGTTGGCTCGGTTGGAGCGCAGTGAACTTGAGGCTGGCGAGGCTGAATTCCACCTCAGGCGACTGGTAGACGCTCAGCGGTCTGAGGGCCTCCAGGGCAGCAGCAGCATTGGCGTAGCGACGGCTCAGATTGGGCTCTACCATGGTTTGCAGCCAGTCGAGCCACTGCAGGCTGAGCTTGGGCAGCAAGTGACGAAACTCGATGCGATTGGACTCATCGATAAAATTGCCGATGTCGATCGACTTGGTGCCGGTCAGCAGGCAGATCAGCGTAGCTCCCACGCCGTACAGGTCCGAGGCCGGGGTCAGTTGACGGCTATAGAGCTGCTCGGGCGGCATAAAGCCCAGCGTGCCCGTGGCGACACTGCTCATCGCCACTTCGCCGTCGCCGATGCGGGCAAAGCCGAAGTCGATTAGATAGACCCGAATCGCTTCATCGACTAAGACATTTTCGGGCTTGATGTCGCGATGGATCACCGGCGGCACGCGCTCTTGCAGATAGACCAAGATCTCCAGAATCGAGACCGCGATTTGCTTAATTGCCTCTGGGGTAAAGCTCCGAGGTACCGCCAGGGAAACCGCCTTTTTGTACTCCTGCACCATGCAGAAGCCGTCTGCAGTTTCAAACGCATCTAGATAGCAGGGGATGCCAGAATGGCTCAGCCCTTGAAGGACTTGAATTTCTCGCTCGTAAGCGTTGTACTCTGACCAGTTTGAGCTGAATCTCGCAAACTGAAACTGCTTGATCACCACAGGCTGCTGAGTCCTGGTATCGGTTGCCAGGTAGGCCACACGGCCCCCGACACGGTTATGTCCCAGCTCGCTGTCTACGCGGTAACCGTAGCTGGAGAAGTCTGGAAAGCGGCTCATAGGCTTGGCGGGGTCAACCAGTTTCCATCTTAGAGGCGCTCCGAGCAGACCCAGAGCACCCCTTCAAGAGTCTGGTGTAGCTCAAGCCTGGCCTGCTCGACCTCCGAAATCGAGGGGAGAAACCTGCCAGCACTTGCCCGATTGCGCGGGGCTGCCTCGTCAGGTCAAGATCGCGCCGCCCAGTAGCTTACGGTAGCGTCGATCGAGCTCGGTAGCCAGAGGGGGCCAGCGGCTCAGTTGTGGGTCGATTTGCAGGGTTCGCTCTGCCGCCTCGCGGGCCATTTCCAGAACGTCTTGATCTTCGACCAGATTGGCCAGGGCAAAGTCTGGCAGGCCGGACTGGCGCATGCCCAACACCTCGCCCGGTCCCCGGAAGCGCAGGTCCATTTCTGCGATAAAAAAGCCGTCATTGGATTGCTCTAGCACCTTCAGGCGCTGCTGCGCGGTCTCGCTTTTGGAACTGCTGACCAGCAGACAGAACGACTGAGCCACCCCCCGCCCCACCCGCCCGCGCAACTGGTGCAACTGCGACAGACCAAAGCGCTCTGCGTGCTCGATCACCATCACGGTTGCGTTGGGTACGTCCACGCCCACCTCGACCACCGTGGTTGAGACCAGCAGCTGCGTGTCACCATCGCGGAAGCGGCTAATCGCCTCGTCCTTTTCCGCCGCAGACATGCGCCCATGCAGCAGCCCCACCCGGAACTCGGGGAAGACCTGCAGCAGCAGCTGATGCTCCTCCACCGCCGATTTCAAATCCAGCTTCTCCGACTCCTCGACCAGCGGCAGCACCACGTAGACCTGCCGCCCCTGCTGGACCTGCTCCCGCATCAGCTCATGCACCTGCCGTCGCTGGCTGGCAATCAGCGCTTGGGTTTGGATCGGCTGGCGTCCAGGCGGCAGCTCATCGATCTGGCTCACATCCAGATCGCCGTGCATGGTCAGCGCCAGGGTGCGCGGAATCGGCGTGGCAGTCATGGTGAGTACATGCGGTGAGGCCCCCTTCTGCTGCAGCTTGGCCCGCTGCTCCACGCCGAAGCGATGCTGCTCGTCGATCACCACCAGACCCAGCCGGTTAAAGTTCACCCGCTCCTGGATCAGCGCGTGGGTGCCCACCAGCAGGGGCAGTTCGCCAGTCTCTAGCTGGCTGTAGATCTCGCGGCGGCGGGCGGCGCGCGTCGAGCCGGTCAGCAGCTCCACTGGCAGATGCAGCAGGTTAAACCAGCCCACCAGCTTGCGGTAATGCTGCTCCGCCAGCACCTCGGTCGGGGCCATCAGTGCTGTTTGATAGCCCGCCTGAATCGCCGCCAGCAGCGCCACCACCGCCACCACAGTCTTGCCCGAGCCCACATCGCCCTGCACCAACCGGTTCATCGGCGACGGCTTTTGCAGATCGTTGAGGATGTCATTGACCACCCGCCGCTGTGCCCCGGTCAGCTCAAACGGCAGCACCTCATAAAACTGGTCGATCAACGTGCCGGTCGCCGCCAGAGGCACGCTCATCTGCTCGGCCCGCTGACGCTGGCGTCGCCGCAACAGCCCCAACTGCAAAAAGAAAAACTCCTCAAACACCAGACGCCGCCGCGCCTGGGCCAGGACCTCAGCGTTGGGGGGAAAGTGAATGTGCGCAATCGCCTCCGGCAGGCAGACCAGGCCGTATTTCTGCCGCAGCGCCTCGGGCAGCGGGTCTTGCAGCGTCACCGCAGCGGGTAGGGCCGCGACCACCGTCCGCCGCACCAAATCCGCCGCTACACCTTCGGTCAGCGCGTAGACCGGGATCACGCGCCCGATGTTGGGTGATTCGATGGGGTCGCGGCTGTGCTCCAGTACCTCCAGCTCAGGGTTATCCAGGGTCAGGCCGTACTTGCTCTCCTTGACCAAGCCGGAGGCCGCAACGACGGTGCCAGGCAGGTAGAGCTTTTTCTGCACTTCTTGCCAAGCACGGCTGCTCTGGCGTCCGGCCACAAAGCGGCTGAGCTTAATTGAACCGCTGCTGTCTTTGAGCAGCAGATCTAGGATCGTCAGCTTGGTATTGCGCGGACTAGTGAAGCAGTTGCAGCGCTGGACACGGCCCACCAGGGTCACGGTCTCGCCTTCTTGCAAATCGGCGATCATCACCTGTCGCGCATAGTCCAAATGGTTGCGCGGATAGTACTCCAGCACATCGCGCACCGTGTAGAGGCCCAGCCGCTCCAGCCGCTCAGCACTCTTCGGCCCTACGCCCTTCAAAAACTGCAGCGGAGCCTCCAGGCCAATCACCCCCGTTTGCGGCGGTTCGGGCGTGGCGGCGCGCGTGCGGGGCTGGCGCACGGTCGGCTCCAGCGCTGGGCGGGTGGCACGCTCTAGGCTCTCAGAGCAACCGCGCAAGAACCGCCGCGCCTCGGCCACCAGATGTTGCCGCCCGCTCAGCTCCAGGTTGGCGTAGGCGGCAAACTTGTCGGCCAATTCACGCCAACGCCGACGCTCGGCGGCATCAAGCGCAGCGGGCGGCGGCTGTCCCAGCGCCAGGGTCAGAAATTCCGAAAAGCGATACTGCTTCCCCGGCAGGTCGGCGAAGCCTCGCTCTGCCTCAACCGCCAGGGCTTTGTGCAGGCGCAGCAGGTCAGGTGCATCCGACCCCATAGCCGTTGCGCGCTACTGCGGCCAGGTGGAACGCCAGGCTGCCTCAGCGTCCGCAACCATTTTCTCTTCGCGCTGCTGAGCCAGTTCGCGCTGCAAGCGAGCCAGACGCGCGCTCAACACCCGCAACTGCGAGCGCCAGCTCATCACCGCGCGGTCGCTGAACTCGATTTCGCTCAGACGTAGGTGGACACCGGGAACTTCCCCAGCTTCCGATTGCTCGGGCTCTGGTCGCGACAGGATTCTGGCCTGCTGCAGCCGTTCGTTCATTGCCTCGGCCAGGCTCTTGAGCTCACGGATGATAACCGTTTCTAGCTCGTCCTGAAAACTGTCCAGATCCAATGAAGCCGCTTGCATGGCCTGGCTCAGCTCCTCTGGCATCCGCTGACGCCGTCCGGCAATCAGCTCCCGCAGCGCCTGCTGGACGGTTTGCCGCTCGGGCACGCTCAGGGCCAGAAACTGGCTGGGGAAGCCGCGGGTACAGACCTGGTAGCTGGCCTGGAGCGCCTGTCGCTCAACCGCTTCTGCCACCGCTGTGATGTAGCCAATACAGGTCTGATGGATTTCGCGGGCAACCACCAGCAGGGTTTCTTCCAGCTGTTCGATGTTTTTCTGAATCCGCTCAACCGTGCCGATCATGGATGTCATAAAGACTCGTTCTCTACAGGATCATAGTGCCCATACAGAAAAGGCAGGTCTGAGACCTGCCCCAATTCAGTCAAAGGTCGCCTTACGGCTTTGCACCCATCTGAGCGGCGACTTCTTCGGCGAAGTTGCTCTCTTGCTTTTCGATGCCTTCGCCCAGGGTGTAACGGGCGAAGCGACGCACCTGAATGTTCTCGCCCAGGGTAGCGACGCTGTTCTTGATCAGCTCATCCACCGTGATCGACGGATCTTTGATGTAGGGCTGATCGAGCAGAGTCATCTCTTTCAGACGCTTTTCGATGCGGCCTGCAATGATCTTGTCCTTGATTTCGGCGGGCTTTTTGGCGAGATCGTCTTTGCCCGACTCGATGGTGCGCTCATGCTCGACCATCGTGGCCGGGATATCTTCGATGCGCACGTAATCCACCGAGGAAGCTGCGATCTGCATGGCGATATTGCGGGCCAGCTCCTTAAACTCGTCGCGGCGAGCCACGAAATCAGTTTCGCAGTTTACTTCCACGAGCACACCGATGCGCCCTCCAATGTGAATGTAAGACTCAACGATGCCTTCGGCGGCCAAGCGACCTGCTTTCTTCTCGGCAGAGGCTTTGCCCTTCTTGCGCAGCCACTCGACGGCCTTTTCTTCGTCGCCACTCGTTTCGGTGAGGGCTTTTTTACAGTCCATCATGCCTGCGCCGGTTTTCTCACGCAGTTGTTTGACCAGTTGTGCGGATATTTCTGCCATGGGGTCGTCCTAGATAGTCCCGTTTTACTCTGCGTCTGCTTCCTCAGGGGCGGCGGCGGTGGCGGCGGTAGGGGCGGCGGCGGCAACGGCAGGCTCTTCGAAGTCGTCTACGTAGCCTTCCTCAGCACCTGAGTAATCTTCGTAGGCTTCCTCATCTTCGAGTTGTCCGTGGCGACCTTCATAGATTGCATCGGCTAGCTTGCCCACAATTAGTTTAATCGAGCGGATCGCATCGTCGTTGGCGGGGATGGGCACGTCCACGACGTCGGGGTCGCAGTTGGTGTCCAGCATGGATACAATCGGGATGTTGAGTTTCTGGCACTCTTGCACGGCGTTGTATTCGCGCTTGGTGTCCACAATCACGACCACGTCTGGAACTTTGCGCATGGTGCGAATGCCGCCCAGATACTTGCGCAGTTTCTCAAGCTCGCGGCGCAGTGAGGAGGCTTCTTTCTTGGGCAGTAGGTCCAGCACGCCGGTTTCTTC
>JANNOU010000038.1:0-19917 GCA_031399305.1 Leptolyngbya sp. SOY_34_metabat_272 | reverse complement strand
GGTCGACTGGAGTGCCGACTACCGGGTCTTTTCCCGCAGTCCCTGGGAGGGAAAGAATCTCTTCGATCGGATGATGACCGAAGCCATCGCCCGTTATCTCGATACCGGGCCGCTGGTCATGGCCTGGGACGACACCGTCGTCCGCCGCAAGGGTCGGCATGTGCCCAACACCGCCTGGCGTCGAGATCCCATGAGCCCTCCCTTTCACGTCAATCTGGTGTGGGGCCAGAGGTACCTCCTGGCGTCGCTGGTCCTGCCCCTTTATCGGGAGGATGGCGAAAGTTCGCCCCGCACTCTGCCGGTGCGCTTTGTCGAGTGTCCCGGGGTTCGCAAGCCCGGTCGCAAGGCCACCGACGCCCAAATGGGTCAATACCGGGAAGAGAAGAAAAAGCGCAGGCTCTCGGTCTGCTTCGTGGAGGAGGCCCGCAAGATGCGCCAGACGCTGGATCAGCAGTGCCACGAAAAACGCGAACTCCTGTGCGCGGTCGACGGCTCGTACTGCAACCGAACGGTCTGGAAGGCAGGCTTGGAGCGCACTCGAATCCTGGCTCGTGTGCGGCGGGACGCCAAACTGTGCTTTGCCTCATCCCAGAAGGGTCGCGTCTACTCCCGGGAAACATGGACGCCGGAGAGCGTTTACAAAGATGACAACCAGGCCTGGTCCGTCCGGCGGTGCTTCTTTGGCGGCCAGTGGCGTGATGTGCGTTACAAAGAAGTCACGAGGGTGATGTGGAGGATAGCGGGATGTGTCGGCGGCGGCTTGGCACAGGGGGCGGTAGAAGACGATCCAGAGCTCCTAGCATTTCTTCGCAAACAAGGCAGCGCCAAATTCATCACTTCTGTCTGCGGTGGATCGATATTTCTGGCGAAAGCAGGACTGCTCCAAGGCTATCGAGCAGCTACTCACTGGGCAGCACGCGAACAACTCGCCAAGTTGGGCGTTGAGGTTGGTACCGAGCGCGTAGTAATCGATCGCAATCGAATTACGGGCGGAGGCGTGACAGCAGGCATTGATTTTGGTCTAACGCTCGCCAGCATCCTTTATGGTGAGGAAACCGCCAAGATTATTCAACTATTAATGGAGTATAATCCCGCCCCGCCATTTGATGTCGGTTCGCCCGAAAAAGCGGGGGCTGAGTTGGTAAACAAAGCAATGTTATTTATGCAGGGGATGTCGAGTTTAGAACTAGCAAAATAGGCAAATTCATCAGGAGTGGGTCGCTTTTTTGTAAGTAAGTAATTCCAAAAAAGCGACCCACTCTAATCTACAGGATTCATCTTCAGGAATAATCTCAATTATGACAGTGGATTAGTCGTACTGCTTTTAGCAAGGCTTTTCATCAATCCTTTCTCTCGAAAAATACAAATGCTCCCAGGAGGTCTGGTCATACCACTGAAGCTTATCGACGCTCGAAACTTCAAGAGCGATTTGGTAGCTATACGATTGGGGAATGGTGCGTGGTGTAGATGCGTGGCGAGTCTTTTTCCAACACCTTCTTGCTCACCTGGCAGCAGCGACTCTCTACCCACTGGGTGAGCTTACGCATCTGCACAGAACTCGGTTGCCAGTCCCTCAAGTTACCTCGGTGTTTCAAGAGCAGTTCCTATCAGCAATTGGGCATCAGCGGGGTCATCCCTGGATCGACTAGGAGTAAATTTGCCGTTAGGCTGCTGAAGTTATCGGTGGAGATGATATATTGAGGTTGTCTGTTAAAGTTTAGCGTTAGAACTGCTTTCCATCTTCTGTGATGCCGAAATTTGATGACCAGTTAGAAACTATTTATGCCGGCAATCGCAAAGCATGGCGGCAATGGTTGGACAAGTATCATCGTACCTCGTCCGGTATATGGTTGATTTATTACAAAGTTAAAAGTGGTAAACCGAGTGTTCAATACAGCGAAGCAGTCAAAGAAGCCTTATGCTTTGGTTGGATTGACAGTAAAGTCAAATCATTAGATGAAGAGCGTTATCAGCAGATTTTTACGCCCCGAAAACCGAAAAGCGTGTGGTCAAAATTAAATAAGCAATATATTGAAGAACTCATCGAGCAAGGTTTAATGACTGAAGCAGGTCTCAAAAAGATCAACACTGCGAAACAAGATGGTTCGTGGACTACGTTAGATGAGATTGAGGCGTTGATCATGCCAACGGATTTAAAGCAAGCCTTAGAAGCAGATGAAATAGCCAACCAGAATTTTGGGGCATTCGGTAATTCAGCAAAGAAAAATGTTCTCTTTTGGATTGATAGTGCAAAACGTCCAGAGACGAGGTTGAAAAGAATTGAACAAACCGTAAGATCAGCAGCGCAAAACAAAAATCCATTAATAAAATGACGATACTTGTCCTAGCCTATTCGGAGCCTAACAGCTTGAGTCTAGTGGTTCTTCGGCCTGCTCGTCCCTCCATACAGCCCAGTGCAGCGGACTGTTACAAGCCGCTGGTATAGTTGCAAAGATCCTAGCAGCCGCTGACCATAAACGTTTAGCCTTCTCCACTGCCAACCTGGTGTTCCAGCTCAGGACTCGACCCGCGAAGCTTTTCGCGCCAGCACTCCAGCTTGGAACTCGACCCGTCGAGCTTTTTGCTCGGTTCCTCGGGCTCAGAGCCTCGGCGGTCGAGCTTTGGGCGGCACGAGCCGAGTATTGTGCACCAGCGCCCGAGTTCAGAACTTGAGCTGTCGAGCCCAGAGGTTCAAGAGTCAAGCTTTTTGCGCCAGCGCCCGAGTTCAGAAGCTCACCCCCCGAGCTTGGGGCTTGACGGTTGAGCAGTCAGCACACAGTCCGCTGATTGCTGCCGAGCCTAGTAGGGGTAGTCGTGTGCCCCTGCTGGGCTCTGTCGCCTATTCAAGCTGAAACGGGATGAGACTCTGCTCCCCTGCCCACCGTGTGCAGCGCCTGAGTTCAGAACTCGGCTCGTCAAGCCGATCAGTCTGCCTACCAAATTACGGTTGAATCTCCAGAGACCGGGCTTTATCCAGTACTTTAACGATTAAAATAATCTGTTCCAATAGGCGTTGCTTGGCCTGAAAATCATCAGTCTGAGCAAATCGCAGGTACTCATTGCCATGTTCTGCCAAACAGACCTCTAATTCAGCCACCACTGCCGTTCTGAGATTGGGCGGTAAGCCACCAAAATTAAGAGATTCGGCCCCACTGCTTTGCCCCTGTGCGAGCAACGCACGCACCTGCTCAGTAACAGCAAACTCCATCTGAGAGCGAGGCACAGTCTTGGAATTGCCATTGTGAGCCGCTTGGAGCCTAGATTTAGCCTGGCCCAGCACGAGGGAAGCGGTGTTTTCTGCGCAGCAGTAACCTGCACGTAGCGCTTCGTTGATGTCTGTGACGTGATGGGCGAAATAGGTGTCTTGGGCCTGCACATCCGGCAACCGATCAGCCTGCTGCTGCGTAGTAATGATCGAGCCGGAGGGAACGTACTTGCCGGGAGGGATTTCGACATCCTGGATCAGGACATGCATAGTGACAATGCAGCCCTGACCCACGCGAGCATTAAACACGGTCGAGCGAAAACCGATGAAGCAATCATCGCCCACATAAGCCGGGCCATGAATCAAGGCCATGTGCGCAAGCGATGAATGCTTGCCGATCCAGACGGAGTAGTGATGTTGGTCATCCCCCAGGACCTGCCCCTGATCAAGACCGTGAATTACCGTGCCGTCCTGAATGTTGGTGCCTTCGCCAATGTAGAAGGGGCTGCCCTCGTCGGCACGAATGGACGTACCAGGCGCAATTAAAACGTTCGCACCTACCCGAACATCACCAATGATGTGGCAAGAGTCATGGACATAGGCAGACTCATGGATTTTCGGCTCCGCTAGATCCCTTGACCAGGGTGTCAGAGGAGCCGCCGTGGGATGGGCGACCATAATGCAAACTTCTCAGGGCACAAGAATAGAATTCGTATGAGGTGCAAGCACTATTCGGGAACATCCTATTCTCCTTCTACCGTTGCCCAAAGACCGATCCGGAGAGTATTTGCACACTTTGAGCGACGAGAACCCCTCATCAGCCTACCCCTCCCCCACGATTGGGAGAAGGGGTAGCCTATTCAAACCGTCGCTAACAGAAACTGAGCTACCGATAGTTTTGCGATTGAATATTGCGCAGGCGAGCCTCAGGGCGTTTGAAGCGGTCCAGTTGGGCTTCGAAGAAAGCGCGATTGGCCCTCAAGTGTTTGGGATTGGGATCGTCTAGCGGGTAGAGAAGCGCCGTGCGCAGCGCCTGGATTACCGCCGAGGTCACACAATACATAGAGCGCTGGAAACCGACTCCCAGTTGGATCAGCAGGTCATCTTCGCCCCGGCAATGCTGTTGGTAGTAAGCCACCAAATAGGGAGGCAGGAAATGAAGCATATCTTGCATCAGCAGCGTCGGCGGGATCCCCGCCGTTCCAACCGGAAAGACATCAGCGTAGAGAATGCCGTAGTGAAAGTCTCTCTGGTCGTTCGGCACCTGCTGCGCTTGGGCATTGTAGGATTTGGTGCCCCGGAAGGGAGAGGTGCGATAGAATACCGCCTCAACATAGGGCAGCGCCGCCTCATAAAGCCAGGTGAATCCTTTCGATTTTGGGATGATTTCATAGCACTCACCCCGGATATAAACCTGGTGGTAGATCGGGCGACCGGCAATCGCAAAGATACCATTGACCAGAAAGTTCATCGCCTCTGGCACACTGGTGAGCTTGCCCTGATCGTAGAGGTCAGACATCTCAAAGAACACCGGAGCCATCACCTCCCAGAACAGGCCCAGATTGCTGTAGTAAGATAGCTGACGCACCTGCTCTAGAAACAGGTCAGGGAAGAGCTTGTAGAGCCCCAGCATCGGCGGATTGTACTTGAAGTACGCCCTAATTGCCTGGTCAGCATTGGCTTTGTATTCCTCGCTGTCAAGATAGGGGTCAAACAGGCCGCCCATGTCCCGGTGCCAGAGCATGGCTCGCATGCATTCTTCGGCAAACTCCATGTTGATCCGGTCATGACACCAGTGGTGCAGCAGGCGCGGGAGTTTACGCTTGAGTTCGCCCTTTTCGATAAACGCCAACAGCTCGGGATGAGCGGTGGCCTCGCCTCGCCAGATGCGCAAATCGGCCGAATCACCTGCGTAGTGATTCGGCAAATCCAAATACGCCTGGGGCAGAAAGTACTTGAAGAACGGCAAGGGATCTAAGAATACCTGCTCGGCAATGTAGAGTAGATCGCGCCAGTAGAAATCCATCGGCACCGCATAGGCTTTGTACAGACCGATGATCTGCATCAGGTTTTCCGGCGTGTCCGGCAGCATCGCGCCGCCCGCCTCCAGGCGATGGACGACCGCCGCAAACTCGTGCTGAGAGGGGGGCAATTGGACCTTAGTGAGCATGGCAGTCATAAGCTTCAGGGGCCTCAGGGGGTAGAAATTTCAAGTCTGGTCGCCTCAAGAATCGGAATTGAGAATTGCGCCCAGTTCTGCAAAGGTGAGTGCTGGATTCTGCGCCAGTTGCTGCCGGTTCAGCGCGGGCACTGCCGCCACCAGCGCAGCGGTGGTCGACTCACTCCAGCGCACCAGCCAGGTCGGCTGCATACCCAGCCAAAAGATCAGCGTGGCTAGGATCAGCGCTGGCACTTGCTCAGATCCCAGCACTTTTGGGTAGTAGGCCAGGTTGTTGTCCAGCTTGCCAAAGCAGGTGCGGTTGAGCAAAATCACGAAATAGACCGCCGTGAGGCCAGAGCCGACAATACACAGCAGGGTCAGCCTCGGAAACACTGTAAAACTGCCCTGAAATACCAGAAATTCGCCGATAAACCCCACTAGGCTGGGAATGCCCGCGCTGGCCATGCCGCCCAAAATCAGCAGCGACGACACCAGCGGCAGACCTCGAATTGGGTTCATTAGGCCGTTGAGCCCGTCTAGATCGCGGCTGCCAACCTTGACTTCAATCACCCCCACCAGGTAGAACAGCAACGCCAGGATCAAGCCGTGGCTAACCATCTGGCTGACCGCGCCCACCAAGCTCAGCGGCGTGAGCGCCGCACCGGCCAGCAAGACATAACCCATGTGGCCCACCGAGCTGTAGGCCACCATGCGCTTGATATCCTTTTGCGCAATCGCGGCCAGAGCGCCGTAGAGGACGCTCACCGTGCCCCAGACCGCCAGCCAGGGAGCCAGGGTCGCCCAAGCCTCCGGGAACAGGCTCAAGCCAAAGCGCAGCACGCCGTAGGTTCCCAGCTTCGCCACTACCCCACCCAGCAGGATCGCCACCGGTGTCGAAGCCTCCACGTAAGCATCTGGCAGCCAGGTGTGGAAAGGCACTAACGGGATCTTGATGCCAAACCCCACCAAGACAAGCGCCAGCAGCCCAATTTGCTTAGCCAGCGACAGCCCATGATCCTGCAAGGATGCGTAGTTGAAGTCAGCAGCGCCGCTGAGCCAAGCCAGCCCTAGGAAAGCAACCAGAATCAAAATGCCAGAAATTGCGGTGTAGATCAGAAACTTCATCGCCGCATACTCGCGCCGCTGTCCGCCCCAAATCGCGATCAACAAAAACAGTGGAATCAGTTCCAGCTCATAGAACAAAAAGAACAGCAGCAGGTTTTGCGCCAGAAACGCCCCCGCAATGCCAGCGTTGACTAACAAAACCAGCGCATAGAACAGCTGGGGGCGCTCCAGTTTCTCGTCGCGATTGAAGGCGACAATCCAGGTGAGCAAGCTATTGAGGGCCAGCAACGGTAACGAGAGGCCATCCACGCCCAACTGGTAATGCAAACCCAAGGCTTCAATCCAGGCCAAAGACTCCTGGAATTGCAAACCAGGATTGCTCAGATCAAATTGGCTCACTAGGCCCAAGGACCAAATCACCAAGCCACTGGCAACAATCAATGCCACCAGCCGTACCTGCTTGGCCTGGGGCCAGCAGCTAACCAACGCCGCGCCGATTATCGGCAGCCAGATCAAAGGACTCAGCATGACTCTATTGCGCTCGCTTACTGGATCACGACAAAACCGACCAAGACAAGGCCCAGCAAAACCGTCAGTAGGTAAAGCTGCGACTGCCCAGAAATGCTGTATTTCAAGACCTGTCCACCGAAGCTGGTAGCTAAGCCTGTCAGATTCACCAGACCATCGACGATATAGCGATCAACCCAGTCGGTGAATCGAGACACCAGGCCAACGCCCAGCACAATGCTCAAGCGATACAGCTGAGGGGTGTAAAAGTCGTAAGCCAGCAGATCTTGAACGGGCTTCCAGGGCAACTGCACCGGCTTCGGCCAAAGGTTGCCCAGGTAAATCGCGCCGCCGAGGCTACAGCCGCAAAGGCTAGACCCGAGCAGCAACAGCGCAACTTCCCCATTTAGCTGCTCCCAGTTGGGCAGCAACGACAGGCTCTGCAATACCAGCGGCAGATGCAGCACAAAGCCCAGCAACCCGATCATCGGCAGTGCCATCGGCCAGTGGATTTCGGGCGAGCGCACGGTCATTTGCTGAGGCGAACCGGCGTAAATCAGCCCAAACAGCCGTGTCAGACTGAAGGCCGTCAGCGCGTTGACCCCTAACAGCAGCCCTGCCAGCCAGGGCTGCGTGTGCCAAAGCCCATTCACTAACTGCAACAGCGCCCAGAAGCCTCCCAAGGGCGGTAGGGCGATCAGGCCAGCGCCCCCCACCAAGAGGGCCAGCCCAGAGATCGGACGACGAGACCACAGACCACCGCCCTGGGTTAAGTCCTGGGTAATGCCGTTCCAAATCACCGAGCCGATGCTCATCACCAACAGCGCCATGGCAACGGCATAGGTCAGCACCAGTAACAGAGCCGCCTCCCCTTGCTGCGCCCCCACGGCGATGAACACCAGGCCCATGTAGGCACTCACCGAGTAGGACAGCGCCCGCTTGACGTCAATCTGAGCAATGGCAATCAGCGAAGCCCCCACCGCTGTCAACGCTCCGATCAACAGCGTGGCCGACAAAACCAGCGGCGAGAGTGTTAGAACCGGCTGGATCTTGACCAGCACCCAGGCTCCGGTCGCCACCACCACCGAGTTGCGCAAAATCGTGCTGGGAATCGGCCCCTCCATGGCTTCGTCCAGCCACAGGTGCAGCGGGAACTGGGCGCACTTGCCCATCGGGCCAGCGATTAAGGCTAGACCCAGCAGAGCAGCCATTGTAGGGTCCAGCGTTGCCGTCTCAGCCCACTGCGCCAGTTCCGGATAGTTCCAGGTGCCAGCCAGGGGATAGAGCGCCACCACGCCCATCAGCAACAGCAGGTCGCCCACGCGCTTGGTCAAAAAGGCGTCGCGGGCACCGGTCACTACCAGCGATTGGTTGAACCAGAAGCCGAGCAGCAGATAGGTACCCAGGGTGAGGATTTCCAGGATGATGTAGCTGAAAAACAGCGAATCGCATAGGGCCAGGCCACACATACCCGCCTCAAACAATGCCAGCAACGAGTAGAAGCGAGCCCAACCCCAGTCCATCTCCAGGTAGCCCACTGCATAAATCTGCGCCAGCAAATTCAGACCGGTGACTAAGACAGTGGCCCCAACCGTAACCGCCGAGATCTCTAGAGGGATGGTCAGGTCCAAGCCAGCGACCTGCAGCCAGGGGACGAACAGCCGCAGCGGCGCTTGTCCCCACAGCGCAGGCAGCACCGCCAGCCCGTGGGCAAACGCTAAGAGAGTCATTAATGCATTTAGGTAACCAGCTGGTCGCGGCCCGGTGCGACGGATGAGCGCAGGCGACCACCAAATCGACACCAGCGCGCCGAGTAGTGCGTAGCAGGGAATCAACCAGACAGTCTGCAAGAGAATCTGGGTCATCGAAATTATCCTTGAGAGTTCAGAAAGGCGGCTCAGCCCCCGAGAAATCTCCCCAGAACAGCCAACACGCTCCAGGAATCCGGCCAGAAGCAACCAGACAGAAGACTGTCGAGGACCTTGCAGCAAGCATAAATCAAAAATCCATAAAACTCAAATACTTGAATATAAATCCCAGAAAGAAGACCTTAAGCTATCTATAAGCCAGGCTTATGGATAAAAGGGTTTTTGCCTAGCGGTCATAGCAGTTGGAGGCTGATTGCGCCGTTAAAGATCGCAGGCTTGGATGTCGCAGACCTGAAGGTTGGGTAGGCGCGAGGTCAACAGCCGATCCATCCAGGCTTCCAGATAGGTTCGATTCACCTGTTGCTGCTCGGGGTCGAGCGTATCCCAGGCATGGGGAGCCAGGCCTAGAATCGCAGCTGTGGTTACACAGAACATCGACTTCTGAAAGCTCAGGCAAATCTGGACACGCAGGTCGTCCTCCTGCCGGAAGTTGCGATGGTAAAAACTGTGCAAATAGCTCGGCAAGAAATGGCGCAGGTCTTGCATCAGTAGGGTCGGTGGAATGCCCGCAGCGCCCACAGGTAGCGGATCTGCGTAGAGTGCACCGTAGGCGAACCGGCTAAGATCGTGGGGGATTTGCCGCGCCTGAGCGTTGTACGAAACTAAGCCCCGGAAGGGGGTGCCTCGGAAGAAAACCGCTTCCACATAAGGGACCGCAGCATCCTGCAAAAAGGTCAGCCCTGCGGATTTTGGGAGAATTTCATAAGACTTGTCCTGAATCGTCACTTCATAGGTGAGTGGCAGTTCAGCAGCTTCGACCAGACCGTTCAGAACATGCTCGACCACCTGGGGAATTGACTTAATTTCTCCGTGATCATAGCGATCCGAAAGAGTGAGAAACATCGCGCTCATCACTCGCCAAAATTGGCCCAGTACGCTGTAGTAGGCCATCTGCCGAATGTGCTCAGGCAGAAAGCCGGGGAATAGGCGGTTTAGGACCTGAACCGGTAAGTTGCGCTTGAATTTTGCTTTGATTAGCTGCTGAGCAGTGGCTTGAAATTCGGGAGAATCCAGGTAGGTATCCAACCCCTGACCGCCATGCAAGAACATCGCCTTCATGCAGTATTCGGCAAACTCATAGTTGATGCGATCATGCCACCAATGGCGCAGCAATTTGGGCAGCCGAATTTCCCCATTAAAGTACTTAAAAAAGGGGAAAAAGTTGAAAATCTGATATTCAGAAATATAGATCAGATTGCGCCAGTAGGCGTCCAGCACTACACCGTAGCTTTTGAGGATGCCGACCACTTCCATCAGATTGAGTTCGGAATCCGGCAGCAGTGCACCGCCCGATTCCAAACGGTCAATGATATCGGCCAGGGGATGGCTGGAAGGTTTTCTAGAGATGCTTACCATAGACCGTTTTCCTCAGGGCAGAATCGCTTCAGAACGGAGCGCAATCGCAGGAGCCTGGACAATCACCCTGCCAGAGGGCACCATGGCGGTCGTGGTTTGTTCACTCCAGCGCACCATCCAATTAGGCTGTAAGCCCAGTAACACAATGATCACGGCGAGGACCGCAGCCGGAGCCCGTTCCCACCACCACACACGGGGCAGGTTCATCACCCGCTCAGACAGGCGACCAAAAAAGGCCTGGTTGATCAAAATCAAAAAGTAGACAGCGGTCAGGCCACTGCCCAGCATACACAGCAATGTTTGCACGGGGAACACCGGGAAACTGCCACGAAACACCAAAAATTCCGAGACAAAACCGACCATCCCCGGAATGCCAGCGCTCGCCATCACGCCCAGAATCATCAAGCTACCGATGATCGGCAAGCCGCGCTCGGGGTTGAGCAGGCCGTTGAGCAGGTGGATATCTCGCGTTCCTGCCTTCGTGTACACTACGCCCACCAGCAGAAACAGCAGCGCCGAAATCAAACCATGGCTCAACATCTGGAGGCTGGCTCCCAGAATGCTTAACGGCGTTGCTGCGGCACTAGCCAGCAAGATGTAGCCCATGTGGCCCACCGAGCTGTAGGCGACCATTTTCTTCATATCCGTCTGCACAATCGCCACAAAGCAGCCGTACAGGACACTGATCACCGCCCAGGTCGCCAGCCCTGGCGCTAACAGCGCCCATGCCTGCGGGAACAAGCCCAAGCCAAATCGTAGCAAGCCGTAAGTACCCAGCTTCAGCAACACGCCCGCCAACAGCACCGAAACCGGCGTAGACGCTTCCACGTGGGCATCCGGCAGCCAGGTATGGAAGGGCACCAATGGGATCTTGATGCCAAAGCCGATCAGCAGCGCCACCAGCAACACCACCTGGGTGCCCAGCGGCAACGACTGAGCCAACAGTGGCTCATAGTCAAAACTCAGAGAGCCACTCAGCCAGGCGAGGCCGAAGAATGCCGCCAGCAACAGCACTCCAGAAATCGCCGTGTAAATCAGAAACTTCGTCGCCGCATAGCCACGCCGAGCGCCGCCCCAAATCGCAATCAATAAATACAGCGGGATTAGTTCTAACTCGTAGAACAAGAAAAACAGCAGCAAATTGCGCGCCAGAAATGCTCCCGCCACCCCCGCACTCAGCAGCAGCAGTAGGGCGTAGTAAAACCGGGGGCGCTGCACATCACCAGTGCTATAAGCGGCGATCCAGACTAGCAGGGCATTGAGTGCCAATAGAGGCAGCGATAAGCCATCCAGTCCCAGCTGATAGCTCAAGCCCAGCGCGTCGATCCAGGCAATCGACTCCTGGAACTGCAAGCCCACAAAGCTGGAGTCAAACTGCACCATTAGGCCGATAGTCCAAGCCAAGATGGCGCTGGCAAAGGCGAGTGTCACCAGCCGAACGCGCTCAGACGCTTTGGCCTCCGGCCAAAAACCCACGACCACCGCCCCCAGCAGGGGGATCCAAATTAAGGGACTTAACATCGGTCAATTTCGCTCCTGTTGCAGATGCCTACCGCTTTCCCCTCACTATTCAGCCCAGCTCACCAAAAAGCCCAAAAACACTACGCCCAGGCAGATCGTGAGTAGGTAGAACTGAGAGCGACCCGAAGCAGTATATTTCAAGCTCTCGCCGCTGAATAGAGACGCCAGGCCAATGAAGTTCACCAGCCCATCGAGCACGTAGCGATCGACCCAGGCGGTGACCCGCGCCGTCCGGTCTACCCACCAAACCACACTCAGTCGGTAAAGACGCTCAATGTAAAAGTCATAGGCGAACAGGTTCTGCAGCGAGCGCCAATTTAGGTGCACCGGCTGCGCGTGAGTAGGGCGCAAGTAGAGCGCGCTGCCCATCACACAGCCCACTGCACTCGCTGCCACCAACAGCACCACAGCCTGCCAATTCAGCGTCTGCCAGTCAGGCAGCAGCTGCCACTGTCGCAGCATCAGCGGCACCAATAGGCCAATCACGATCAAGCTGACCATCGGCACTGCTATGGGCCAGGGGGTCTCTAGGGCGCGGCGAGTTTTAGGCTGCGGTTGTCCAGCAAACACCAGGCAGAAGACGCGGGTCAGGCTGAAGGCCGTCAGCCCATTGACCAGCAATAGCACCCCCACCAACCCAGGAGCCGTAGTCCAGAAGTCGTTGGCCCACTGCAACATCGACCAGAAGCAGCCGATCGGCAGCAGCGAAGTAGCCATCGCCGCTCCCACCAGAAAAGCAGTCGTCGTGGCCGGCATGCGCGAGGCTAAGCCGCCCATCTCGGTCAAGTCCTGGGTGAAGGTGTTCATCATCACCGAGCCGGTGCTGAGGAACAGCAGCGCTTTGGCAATCGCATGGGTAAACAGGAACAGCAACGCCGCTTCCGTCTGCTGCATACCCACAGCGACGAACACCAGACCCAGGTGAGCGCTGGTCGAGTGCGACAACGCTCGCTTGAGATCAACCTGCGCGATTGCCACCAGGGAAGCACCCACCGCCGTCATGGTTCCCAGCACCACTAGCGTCGTCAGCGCCAGCGGCGAGAGGGCTAAGACGGGCTGCAGCTTGATCAACACCCAGGCCCCACAAGCCACCACCACGGAATTGCGCAGGATCGAGGCGGGGTTTGGCCCCTCCATGGCCTCGTCCAACCATAGGTGCAGCGGGAATTGAGCGCATTTGCCCGTGGGGCCTGCAATCAACGCCAGGCCCACCAAGGCTGCCGTTTGGGGAGCCAGTTCTGCCGTCTTGGCCCACTCAGCCAGATCAGAAAAGTTCAGGCTGCCCGCCAGCGACGAGAGCGCGACGACGCCCATTAACAAGATCAGGTCACCCACACGCTTGGTCCAAAAGGCATCGCGTGCGGCGGTGACCACCAGCGGCTGCGCGTACCAGAAGCCCACTAGCAGGTAGGTGGACAGGGTCAGCATCTCCAGCAGCGCGTAACTGAGGAACAGAGAGTTGCTGAGAGCCAGTCCACTCATCGCCCCCTCAAAGAAGCCCATCAGCGCGTAGAAGCGCGCCATCGCCCAGTCCTGCTCCATGTACGCCAGCGAATAGAGCTGCGCGATCAGGCTCAAAACGGTCACCACGATCACCGCTCCGGCAGTCACCGGCGAGACCTCCAGCTCGAAGGAGAGGTGAAAGCCAGCAGCGTCCAGCCAGGGCAGGGTCAACTGTTGCGGCGGCTGGTACCAAATCTGCTGGAGAACGATCAGGCCATGCACTAGCGAAAACACCGTCATCAGCACATTGAAGTAGGCGGCAGGTCTAGGGCCGGTGCGGCGGATCAGCCCAATCGCCCAAGGCAGCGTCAGAAGAGCCCCTACCAGGCCGTAGCAGGGTACCCACCAGCTGGTTTCTAGAAAAAATTGGGCCATTTACGCTCCTTCCACAGTCCCCAAAGCGACCAGACGAAGAGAAGACTTGCTCTCAAGGTCCAGTAAGTAAAAGAATAGAACGAAAAACAAAAGAGTGAAGGTTTCGAAAGCTCCAGTCTTTTGTGTTAGCGTTATAGGATTTTCTGATGGGCGTCAACGTTCAGATTTATTTAGGTCTCGCGCCGGTCTGCAGGAGGCGGTTCGAGCGTTAGCTCGGGGAGCCGGATCAGTTCTTTTTCAGTCTGCACGGCGGCAATGGGCAATCTCAGCGGCTGTGGCTGCTCGATCCAGCAGCTCGCCACCGGCAGGGCGTGCTCCAGATCTTGCAGGGGCCGGGTGATAACTGCCACCGCGTGCAATTCACCGATCAGCATGGCCTCAGATGCTCCCGCCTCCACCGCCAGCACCACGTTGGCAATCGAGCCCCGCACGATTGCAGTGCATAGAGCGTCGCCGGTCGTCTCATAAGCGGCCAGCTGCACGTCAGCCGACTTGAGCATGGCGTCGCAAGCCCCAACCATGGCGGGGAAACCCCGAGTTTCCAGCAAGCCCACCGCCTGGTTGCTCAGACGGCTATAACCTTGCTCCTGTGACAGCTCCAACAGACGGCTGTTGATCGGCAGCACCGCCTCCAGGTTTGGATAGGGACGCGGGATCACCAGCGTGGAGACTAGCTGCTGGTCAAAGTGAGTGCGGGCGACATCCGCCCCCATCTCAACCGCCAAGCGCACCTCGGAGATCCCTCCCCGGATCACGGCAGTGCAGTAGCCGCTGTGGATCTTTTCAAAGCCGACCAAGCTAACCCCTGCCGACTTCAGCATCGTATCGGCGATGCCGACAATGGCTGGGAAACTACGTATTTCGATCAAGCCCAGTGCGCTTTCCATACCGGTGGGGATCCCTTTGCAACCTCCTTCAGGATGGCAGATCCTCCTGAGTCGGTTGGCTAAACGATTGACGGTGAGAAAACAGCCGGAGTCGCAGCTGGCTGAGCTGGGCCTGACCGTAGACCGGCTCCACCACCCGGCCCGCCGCTGGTGCCGAAGGTTCCGCCGGGGGCACTGGCGTCTCAGCCTCGGCGCGCTGCGTCGAGGGGGCGCTGGCCTCCACCGACCCACTGGCCCCGTTCAGCTCTGCTGGGACCGCTTCGCCGATCAAGGAGCCGGGCGGGACCACCTGACCCGGCCCAATCGAGCTGTTGAGAATGGTGACCACTGAGCCGACGCAAGCATTGGCACCAATCTTGCCCCTGCCAATGAACAGCACGCCTGCCCCCAGAATCGCCCCTGCCTCGACCGCCAGAATGCCCTGCTGGGCATGCAGGATTGTCCCCATGCCAATGCAAACGCCCGCCGCGATCACGATTTGACTTCCAGTATCAGCCTGAAGCAATACGCCAGGCGCAATCTGGGCGCTCTCATCGATCGTAACGTTGCCGCTCGCGTGGATATACGCATCGCGCGGCGGTTGCAGAGGTTGCAAAGGCATGGATCCTAGAGCCCTGAGGCGGATTCATTGGCGGGACCAACGTTGGCTGGCTGAGGGCAGATGGCTACTTCTTCGGCTGCTGGATCACTTGTTCCAGGACTCGTCGCTTGGTCTTAGTGTCGACACCCAGTAGACGCACATACTCGCCCGCATGCTCCGCTAACAGGGCCGCTAGTGAAGCCAGTACCTCCGGCTCCCGGCTGCCAGGCACCGACGCGCTCTGCCAGGAGCTGCTGCGGTAGCGGCGGGCGTCCGCGTACTCGGCGCTGACCTTGTAGCCTTGGGCTAGCAACTGGCGGACTTGCGCCTGCAGGTCTGGGCTGAGCGACGACGAGCTGGCGTAGGAGCGGTCACGCCCCTGAGGCTGAGATGGAGTCGAATCAGGCAGGGTCTTGGTGGCGCTCTGAGCTACCGGACCGCCCGGTTGCTGGATCACCTGCTCCAGCACCCGCCGCTTGGCCTTAGGGTCAATGCCCAGCAAACGCACGTATTCGCCGCTGTGCTCAGCCAGCAGCGCTGTCAGCGAAGCTAGAATCTCCGGCTCCCGGCTGCCAGGCACCGACGTGCTCTGCCAGGAACTGCTGCGGTAGCGGCGGGCGTCCGCGTATTCTGCACCGATTTTGTAGCCTTGGGCCAGCAGCTGACGCACCTGCTCTTGCCAGGGTGCACTTAGACCTGAACTGCCCGAACTGGTGGCAGGGGCAGGGTTGCTGGCCGAGCTGGGACGGCTCTGCGACCCATTTAGCTTGAGGGGTTGGTCGCCGGGCTGTTGGATGATCTTCTCCAAAACTCGTCGCTTGGCTTTGGAGTCGATGCCCAGTAGGCGCACGTACTCGCCCGTATGTTCTGCGAGGCAGGCGGTCAGCTCTGCGAGGACCTCAGGTTCGCGACTGGCCTGGATCGGCGCGCAGCTCTGCCAGGAGCTGGTACGGAAGCGTCGCTCATCGGCGTGCTCAGTGCCGATCTTGTAGCCCTGAGCCAGCAACTGGCGCACCTGCTCGTGGACTTCTTGGCTTAGTGAAGTGCTTTGCATCTGACCGCTAGTCCCGTTAGTTCCGTTAGTTCCATTAGTCCCGTTGTGGTTCGTGCCCTGAGGGATAGTTTGAGGGTCGAGTTCGTTGCGGATCGGCGCAATGCAGGCGATGTTGTCAGCACAGCGATAGCCCGTACGCAGAGCGTCATTGATGTGCACCACGTGACTTGCAAACTTGACATCGCTGTCTTGGACCGTGGGCAAGCGGTCAGCCTGCTGCTGGTTTGTAATCACCGAGCCCGAGGCAATGTATCGACCGGGCGGGATCTCCACATCCTGGATCAGCGAGTGCATCATCACGATGCATCCCTTGCCCACCCGTGCATTGAACACCGTCGAGCGAAAGCCAATGAAACAGTGGTCACCGACATAAGCCGGGCCATGGATCAGGGCCATGTGCGTGATCGAGGCATCGTTGCCAATCCAGACCGAGTACTGCTGCTGGTCGTCGCCCAAGACCCGCCCTTCTGCCAGGCCATGGATGACGCCGCCGTCTTGAACGTTGCTGCCTTCACCAATGTGAAAAGGACTCCCCTCATCCGCCCGGATCGAAGTTCCTGGCGCGATCAAAACATTCGCACCGACATGAACGTCACCGATGATGTTAGAGAAGGAGTGCACGTAGGCAGTTTCGTGAATTTTCGGCTCTGCCAAGCTCCTCGACCAAGGGGTTGGCGGGGCGGCGAAACTGCGAGCGACCATAGATGGATTCCTCTCAACGGAAAAGCGATGCAGGACTGAGTTGCGACCAGAAAACTAGACCTGACTAGTGCAAGAGCGATCAGCCCTGGTACTTGCTATAGAGGAGGCGATTCTCAACACTGACCGTGTCAATAATCGCCACCACTGCGGCATCTAGGGGTCGCTTCTCACTGTCAAGAATCTGACGAGCAGCACTGCCCCGGCTGACCAAAACCCACTCGTCCAGCCCGGCACCCACCGTGTCGGCGGCAACTTCGTAGCCGGGCTGGGGCTGTCCCTCCTCATCCATCATCTGCAACAGCAGCAGTTTGACGCCGCGAAGGCTGGGGTCTTTCAGGGTGCTGGTCACCGTGCCGCGAACCCTAGCGATCTGCATGAGGCGTTAGGGCCTGCCGTAGGGACGAATGGCGTTGACACTCTCGCGGAACTGCTCCACCTGCTCGGTATAGCGAATCGGCAGCACGTACTCCAGGTTTTCGTGGGGACGGGCGATGATGTGGTGCGACAGCACTTGCCCACCGCTTACCCGTTTGACCGAGTCAATCCCTGCGGCGACTGAGGCTTGCACTTCCGAAACGTCACCCCGCACGATCACGGTCACCCGACCGCTACCGATCTTTTCGTACCCGACCAAGGTTACGCGGGCGGCTTTCACCATGGCGTCGGCGGCTTCCACCACAGCAGGAAAGCCCAGGGTCTCGATCATTCCAACTGCAATTGCCATTGATTCTGCTCCGTATTCGATGTTCTAAAAGCAAACTGAAACAACCTAGTTGGGGACCTCAAATTAGATCGCCCGCTCAACCTCGAAATTGTTCGACCGCTTCGGTGTAACGAATCGGCAAAACGAACTCGAGATTCTCATGAGGACGAGCAATAATGTGCGTCGAAAGGACTTCTCCGCCGAACACCCGCTTGACAGATTCCACCCCGGCAGAAACCGAAGCTTGCACCTCTGACACATCCCCCCGTACGATCACGGTCACCCGACCGCTGCCGATCTTTTCGTACCCGACCAGGGTCACTCGGGCTGCCTTGACCATGGCATCGGCGGCTTCGACAACCGCAGGAAAGCCCTTAGTTTCAATCATTCCAACAGCAATTGGCATCGCTACTCTCCAAAAGGCCAAACGAGTTGCAATTCTGCAACGTTATTACACTCAGCGAGTGACTAAACTCAACTGTGAAAAATTCGGTAAAGTTGAGGCAAGAGCCCGACAGTTTCTGTTTCGGCTTTTGGCTTGAAGCGAAAAGGGCCGGGGTCTCTACGAGTAACAGTAGGGCAATCAATCCACCTTGACAAGATTAATCAACATGATACCTTTTAATTGAGAGCATTAATAAAGTTAATATATGATTTCGCGATCGGCTTCCGAAGCTGCTGCTTACAAAAATTAAGAAAATGTAAACCTGCATTCATGCTCATCCTCAAATCGAGAAGTCTGGCGGGACACAGTTCTGGTATGAGGCTTTCGCGAGACTAGAAGAACTGGGATCTGGCTGGAGGGTTGGCCTGTGTTTGATGTGCTGCTGCGCCGGTGTCGGCTGAAGGATGCGCCTGAGCTGTGGGATATCGCCCTGAGCCAAGGGCAAATCGTGCGCGTGGAGCCTGTGCTGGAGGCGACGGCGGCTCAAGAGCTGGATGTGCAGGGCAAGCTGGTCACGCCGCCCTTGGTCGAGTCGCACATTCATTTAGACTCTGCGTTCACCGCCGGGACGCCGCGTTGGAACCAGAGCGGCGTCCTGTTTGAGGGCATCGAGATCTGGGGCGAGTACAAGCAGAACTTGAGCCTGGAGGATGTGAAAGCGCGGGCGCGGCGGGCGCTCCAGGCCCAGGCCGCGCAGGGGGTATTATTTGTGCGCTCGCATGCCGATGTCAGCGAGGCCAAGCTGATTGCACTGCAAGCCTTGCTGGAACTGCGCGAGGAGGTCAAAGACTGGATCAGCTTGCAGGTGGTGGCTTTTCCCCAGGACGGGCTCTACGGTGCGCCGCAGAATGAAGCACTGCTGGAGGAAGCGCTCAAACTGGGCGCGGATGTGGTCGGCGGCATTCCCCATTACGAGCTGACACGCGAGGATGGCGTGCGGTCGGTGCAGCGCATCTTTGAGCTAGCGCAGCAGTACGACCGGCTGATCGACATCCATTGCGATGAGATCGACGATGATCAGTCGCGCTTTTTGGAGGTGGTGGCGGCCTGCGCCATTCGCAGCGGCCTGGGCAAGCGGGTCACGGCCAGCCACACCACGGCCTTTCACTCGTACAACAATGCCTATGCCGCCAAGCTGATGGGCTTTTTGCACAAGAGCCAGATCAACTTCATCGCCAACCCGCTGATCAACATCACGCTCCAGGGACGGACCGACACTTACCCCAAGCGGCGCGGCGTGACCCGGGTCAAAGAACTCAACGCCGCCGGGCTCAATGTCAGCCTCGGCCACGACTGCGTGATGGACCCCTGGTACTCGTTGGGCACGGGCAATATGCTGGCCTGTTCGCACATGGCGGTTCATGTCTGCCAGATGACCGGGCGCGCCGAAATCGATGCCTGCTTCGACATGGTGACGGTCAACGGGGCCAAGACACTAAACTTAGGCGACGCCTACGGCATTGCCCCCGGCAGACCCGCCAACCTGGTGGTTCTGGACGCGACCGATCCTTTCGATGCCATCCGTCGCCAGCCAGTGGCCACTCATGTGTTCTCGCGCGGTCGCCTGCTGGTGCACACCGAGCCACCCCAAGTGCAGTGGCAAGCGCCAGCACCCGTGCCCGTGCCAGCGCGGCTCGAATCTACACAGGCCTGAATTGCCCGCAGGCGTCAGGGGGTTGCTTGTGACCTTGAAGCGCTTTGCCACAAGTTCCCGCCCTGTGTCTGCCAGTTCCCGCCCGCTGGCGACTTGTTGTCGCCCCGTCGCCACAACGGCGCGCCCAATCCCGACCAGGTCCCGCCGGATCGCGACAAGCGGTAGGCGTTTGCCGACCACCGCCCGCCCCTGGCCTGCACAGTCCAGGTAGACCGCTGCACCGCTACGCTAGAACGCGGCAACCTCTGGCAACCGCCTGACAACGGCAGGT
>JANNOU010000030.1:0-7366 GCA_031399305.1 Leptolyngbya sp. SOY_34_metabat_272 | reverse complement strand
CAACACTGGCTACGCAGCGAGAAAGCGCTGGCCAGTATCGTCGCGGCGGCCAACCTCAACCCATCCGATCACGTCCTAGAGATCGGCCCAGGCACCGGCAGCCTGACCCGCCTGCTGCTTCCCCACTGTGCAGCCCTGACGGCGGTAGAAATCGACCGCGACCTAATCGGGCCTCTGCTCAAGAGCTTCGGCGCTCAGCCCCACTTCTGCCTAATCGACGGCGACATCCTTCACCTGCCGCTGCCCTCAGCCAACAAAGTCGTCGCCAACATCCCCTACAACATCACTGGCCCGATCCTAGAAAAGCTGCTGGGCAATATTTCAGCTCCCAAGCCGCAGTTCGAGCGCATCGTGCTGTTGCTGCAAAAAGAAGTAGCGCTGCGACTGTGCGCCCGCCCCGGCTCCCGCAACTACGGCGCGCTGAGCGTGCGCATACAGTATCTAGCAGAGACCGCCTGGGTCTGCGACGTGATCGCCAGCGCCTTCAAGCCGCCGCCCAAAGTGGACTCGGCCGTGATCACCCTCTCGCCCCGCCCCCCCCAGCTGCCCGTGATCCAGCCACGGTACCTGGAAACGCTGGTCACCGCAGGCTTCGCCACCCGGCGTAAAATGCTGCGCAACACCCTAGCGGGACTGGTGCCGCGTGAGCAACTGAGCGCCCTGCTGGAACAATTGGGAGTGAACCCCCAGGCGCGAGCCGAAGACCTCAGCGTTGAGGACTGGGTCCGGCTCAGCAACCTGCTCGTATCCCCCGCCGTCTCCGACCATGCATCCCTACATCCTGAAAGCGCCAGCCAAGATCAACCTGTACCTGGAGATCGTGGGTGACCGCCCCGACGGCTATCACGAGGTCGTGATGGTTCTCCAGAGCATTGACCTGGCCGATGAAGTCGAACTGCACCCCCTGAGCGGCAAAACCATTCGTCTGCACTGCGACCAGCCCCATCTGCCCCAGGACCAAACCAATCTGGCCTGGAAGGCGGCAGCGCTAATGCAACAGCACTACCCAGACCACGGCGGCGTGGAGATTGCTCTGCGTAAGTCGATTCCAATTGGCGCGGGTCTGGCGGGCGGCTCCACCAACGCGGCAGCCGTCCTAGTCGGGCTCAATCTCATGTGGGACCTGGGGCTAACCCAGGCTGAACTGCGCGACCTCGCCAGCCAGCTGGGCTCAGACGTGCCTTTCTGCATCACTGGTGGCACAGCCCTGGCCGTTGGGCGTGGTGAGATCCTCTCCCCCCTACCCGATCTCGATGGCCTGCCGGTCGTGCTGGGCAAATTTCGGCAGCTGAGCGTCTCCACGGCTTGGGCCTATCAGACCTTTCGCACTCACTTCAGCCACAGCGAAGCCGAACTCCAGGCGTTGCGTGGCCAGGCCAGCCAGATGCTCAGTGCCATCGCCGCCCGCGATTTTCAGCGGATCGGGCGCTTCCTCTACAACGATCTCGAACAGGTAGTATTGCCCGCACACGAGACCGTCGCACGTCTGCGCAGCCAGTTCCAGGCGCAGGCAGTGATCGGCACGATGATGTCGGGCTCAGGCCCCACCGTATTCGCACTCTGTCAAGACCTCGCACAGGCCCAGCAAGTCGAAGCAACCACGCGTCAAGCTTTTGCCCAGAGCGACCTGGAAACCTGGGTGACGCAGCTCTGTGTCGGCGGCATTCAAGTCGTTGGCTAAAACATCGGCAACCGCAGCTTAGTCCATAGCTCCTACGGTTACCAACGGTTACAAATAGTCAAAGTTGCCCTCGGGGAGCGCGGCCCGGTCTGGTGGACCGATGGCGCACCAGATTACAGCGGCCAGCCGGTCCAAAATACGCCCTACGCCGCTTGGTACCGCTTAGAGACTGGCAGTCTTCCCCGTCTCTGATTGGGTGGGAATCGGCTGAACTTCGCTGTACCCCATGTCACGGGCGACTTCCCGCAGCACCGAAATTTGCTGCTCAAAGCTGAGCCCCTCGACCTGCGACAGCAGATCTTTAAGAGCCTGCGTCACCGAGTAGTCCTGGGGCCAGCCCACGACCGTGTCGCCCATGGCCACAGCCCAGGTGTACCAAACCAGCAGCCGATTATTTTCGCGCAAGCCGCCATAGGCTCGTGAGAGCGGTGTATCCTCGCGATTCACAATTGCCCGCATCGCCGCCAATTGCTCCTCGTCAGAGAGCTTCAGAAAATCTCTGAGCAGACCAGGAGCCAGGTTTGGCTCAGCGGCCTCTGGTGCAACCGGGGTAATTGAATCGCCCATTTTTTCGTAGATTAGGTACAGCAGCGCCAGCTTGCCATCAGTGCCGAGCTGAGCGAACGCTTGCACTGCATTCTGGGTCCCGTCGGACAAAGATTGAGATTTCACAGCATCGATAGACATGACGTGTCCTCCAAGTAAAAGTCTCAGTCCCAGATTTACCAAGCACGCATGATCGGAGTCATCCCTCATCGGAAAGACCCCGATCAAAACTAGAGGCGTTACATCTGGCTATTTGAACCAGAATTCAATTTCAGCGGTCGCCTGCTCGAAGCGCGCGGCATGAACAACATTAGCGGGGACGTGGTACCACTGGCCTGGGGTAAAACGCTGTTCCTCTGCATCCACGGTCAAGATCAGCTCACCTTGGGTGATCACACCGTAGTTATCGGTTTCGTGCTGGTGCGACTCAATCTGAGTATTCGTAGGATAGTGTGCGAAGAAAATCTCACAGCCCTCGGCGGCGAGCTGATAGGCATCAAAGCGACCAGAAAAACGCGGCAACGATTTGATTTTCTCGGGGAAACTTGAGGCTGTCATGATCATTCCTAAACTAGATAACGATGAAGTAGCTTTCCTAATACGGCGATGCCCTGGTCAATGGTTGCTGGGGGCAGAGAGAAATTCAACCGCATCGCAGCATAGCCCTTCTGGCCAGGGAAGAATAGCGAGCCTGGGGAAACGAAAACTCCTTGAGAAACCGCTTCGTTGCAAAGGGCTGATATCGCAAAGTCATCCGGTAGATGAACCCATAGAAACAAGCCGCCTTGGGGTACAGTCCAACTCGCCGCTCGGGGAAAATAGCGCTCTAGAGCTTGGAGCATGGCGTTCCGACCTTGCAAATTGTAGGTACGCAATCGATTGAGATGGCGTCGATAATGCCCCGTCGCCAGGTACTCGCTGACAATCGCCTGCGAAATCGTCGAAACATGGAGATCATGCAGTAATTTGCGCTCGACCAGAGGCTGATAGTGCCGTCCTGTCACCACCAGATACCCCAATCGCAAGCCAGGCACCAGAGTTTTGGAAAAGGTGCCAGTGTAAGTGACCCGATCCTGTTGGTCTAAAGCCTTAATTGGGGCCGCTACGGGTTCGAAGGTCAAGCCTTCATAGGCATTGTCCTCCAGAATAGGACAGTCATAGTGTGAGGCCAGGGCCAGCAGCTGTTGACGATGCGCCTGAGAGGTGGTCAACCCCGTGGGGTTGTGCAGGGTACTCATGGTGTAGATCAGCTTTGGACGATGACTGTGCAGATACTGCTCTAGCAGCTCTAGGTTGATACCGTCGGCGGTCAAGGGAATGCCAATCACTCGCGCGCCCAAGCTATCCAAGATGGCAAGCATCCCGTGAAAGGTTGGGCTTTCTACAATCACCCAATCCCCCGGCTGAACATAGTAATAAATCGCCAACGACAGGCCCTGTTTGGAGCCGCTGGTAATAATCAGATTCTCTGGGGAAACCTCCAGACCCTGTCGCACCAGTAACTGCGCAATTTGCTTGCGTAGCCTGAGCTGACCCTGAGGAAGATGGTAGTTTGATAGCGCCTCCGTTGCTTGGCCTACTGCCCGTTTGGAGATCCTTTGCAGATCTTCAGGGCTCAAGGCGAGATGAAAGCCAGAGCTGAAATCTATCACCTCTGGCTGGGTGCGAGCATGCAGAGAGGCCACATACACACCGAAGTAAGAACCGGTCGGCGGCTCGGGGATGATCACCTCTTGGATCGGGGCAAACGTGGCTCCACCTTTAGGGCTAGGAATCACCGCCGGGTTCACAAAATATCCCGCGCCCTGCCGCGCATGTACCAAGCCATCCGCTTCCAGAACACTGTAAGCCTCAATCACGGTCAATTTGTTGACCTGGACACTCTGAGCCAGGGAGCGTACCGAAGGCAGCCGCTCCCCGGAAGTCAATGCCCCAGACTTGATTAAACGACTGATGCGGTCGCGGATTTGCAGATAAATCGGTTTCGAAGACTGCCGATCCAGAGGAATCTTCACAGGGGGGCGAGGGTTTAAGTTCCAGCACTGCGATGACTGGCAATATAGCCGATCCCCGCCAGTCTGACCTGATACAGTTTTGCCCGGCTTGGCTAGTACAGCCCAAAATCAACGTGGCTGTACTAGTTGGGGTCAGGAAATCTGTACCTTCTCAAAGGGAAGTGCGCAGATGACAGTAGAGTCAGTGACTTGCCGTTGTCTCCAAAACATTCATGTTGCCATGAAGAATTTTCATGTTTTATTTTGGCTTGGGATCATGCTAAAAAATCTGTATCGGCGCTGGCTTGGAGTTCTGTCTGGCAGCTCTGAGTTAGAAGTTTGGCACTCGCTGGATCGCTTTGGTAAAATTCGCTGGCATGTCTACGACTTCTCAAGCGGTCGTTCGGCTTACCTGAACTCTGAAGCAGAGGTGCGAAGGTGGCTGGACGAACGCTACTATCAATAACAGTAGTATCTACTCTGACCAAAAATCGAATGAGAAGCTTAACTCTGATTATCGCCAATAAGAATTATTCCTCTTGGTCTTTGCGAGCTTGGCTGTTGCTAAAACAGCTCAGAATTCCCTTTGATGAAGTGTTGATCCCCTTAGATACAGTAGAGACGCGCGGCCAAATCCTGCGCTATTCTGCCTCTGGCCGAGTGCCCATTCTGCTCGATGGCGAGCAGACGATTTGGGATTCGCTGGCCATTGCTGAGTATCTCGCCGAGCGCTTTCCCGACGCTCAGTTGTGGCCTGCTGAGCCAGAGGCGCGGGCGCGGGCGCGCTGTGTCAGTGCCGAAATGCACTCTGGTTTTGTGAATCTGCGGACGCACCTGCCGATGAACTGTCGTGCCGACTTCCCTGACCATGAGATCGTGCCTGAGGTGCAAGCAGAGATCGATCGCATTGTCGCCATCTGGCAAGATTGCCGCAGCCGCTACGGTGCCCATGGCGATCTGTTATTTGGTGCTTTCAGCATTGCCGATGCCATGTTTGCGCCAGTGGCGTTTCGCTTCGCCACCTATGGGGTTGCCCTGGAGGCAACGGCGGCCGCTTATGTGCAAACGCTGCTCGCCTTGCCGACTGTGCAGGAATGGCTGGAGGCTGCCCGCGCCGAGCCCTATAAAATCGCTGAATACGAGAATTGATCTAGAGGTTAGTTAATACTGAGCCATGACCCAAATCCCGCTATATCAAATTGACGCCTTCACCGGCCAGGTCTTCGCTGGTAATCCTGCGGCGGTCTGTCCGCTAGCGCACTGGTTGGCGGATGAGACGCTGCAGGCGATCGCCGCTGAGAACAACCTATCCGAGACTGCCTTCTTGGTTCAGCAAAGTGCTCACTACGAGCTGCGCTGGTTCACGCCGGTCATAGAGGTAGATCTTTGTGGACATGCCACTTTGGCCTCGGCTTTTGTGGTTTTTAACTATCTGGGTTTTACAGAGACAGCAGTCACCTTCAAATCGCGCAGCGGCGATCTGATCGTGCGTCGTGAGGGTGACCGACTGGTAATGGATTTTCCGGCGCGCGCACCCATGCCCTGCGAAACCTCTGAAGCGCTGGTGCAGGCACTCGGTCAGCCCCCGCAAGCGGTGTTGGCTTCAGAGCGCGATTACTTTGTGGTTTACGCGTCTGAAGCAGAGGTGCGGTCGCTGGAGCCAGATTTTGCGCGACTGGCGGGGCTGGACCGACTGGCTGTGATTGTGACGGCGGTTGGTGAGCAGGCTGATTTTGTCTCCCGCTTCTTCGCGCCAAGCGCGGGAATCCCTGAAGATCCTGTCACTGGCTCCGCCCATTGCAGCCTGATTCCCTACTGGTCGAAACGCTTGGGCAAGTCTCAGCTGCACGCGTTTCAGATCTCCAAGCGAGGGGGGGAGCTATGGTGCACAGACTTGGGTGAGCGAGTGCTAATTGCCGGTCGCGCGGTGCGCTACTTAGAAGGCACGATTTATCTGTCAGCTTGAGCCCATCATGCGGGAGCTTTACCTCGACTTTGCCGCCTACAACGGTTGGGCCAATGCGCAGCTCTACGCCGCGTGTCACCAGCTGAGCCCCGACCAGTACTACCGCGACCGGCGAGCCTTTTTCAGTTCAATTCATGGCACGCTGAACCATTTGTTGCTGACCGATCGCGCTTGGCTGGGCCGCTTTGTCGGCAAGCCTTATGCCTTTGCCTCACTGCGGGCTGAACTCTATGCCAACCTGGACGCGCTTCAGCAGGCTCGGCAGCTAGAAGACCAGCGGTTGACCGAGTATGTGGCGGCTCTCAAGGCTGAAACCATTCAGGCACAGCTGGCCTACGTGAACTCGTCGGGTCAGCGCTTCCAGCAACCGCTCTGGCAATGCTTGAGCCATCTGTTCAACCACCAGACTCATCATCGTGGCCAGGTTCACCAGATGTTGTCTGAGGCTGGCGTCCCAACTCCCGTGAGCGACTTGGCGGTGTTTTTGCGCAGTCGCTGAGTAAGGTAGAGACAGCCGTTTTCGCCCCTGCTCTGGATGGCTCGCAACCTGGTTACGCAAAAGGCCGTCTCCGCCCCAGATTTTCTGGCGGCGGTGCAGCAGCACTACCGGGACTGTCTAGCGGATGCCGATTACCAATCCGCCGATTGGGCCAAGCCCGAGCATTTGGTCAACGCCAGCCTTGCCCATCTGAGCGTGATCGCGCCCGAGTGTCGCAGCTTGCTGGATTTGGGTTGTGGGCGGGGCGGTTTCTACGCGGCCCTACAAGCGCAGGGTCAGCTGTGGGACTACACCGGCCTGGACCTCATGCCCCACAACATTGAGATCTGTCGACAGCGCTACCCCGAAGCCCGCTGGCGGCAAGGCAACTACTGGGAGGCGTTGGCAGAACCGGAGCCAGTGGACTGGATTGTCTCTAGCGGTTGTCTGTTCTCGCATACGCGGCCTCAGGAGCGGGAGCGGCTGCTAAGTGCTCTGCTAACTAAGACTCGCCTAGGCTTTTCGGTGATCTGTCTACTCCAACGGCCTGGCGAGGATGTGCGCGAGATCAACGCGGCAGCTCATCTGCAAACCACTCCCCACTACTGGTTCAAGCGGGCCTTCAAGCGCCTGGGACCTGGGCTGGTTGGCGCTGTGGACGTCCAGACCGGCCTGGAGATGGACCCAGACAACGCGCTGGT
>JANNOU010000016.1:0-8934 GCA_031399305.1 Leptolyngbya sp. SOY_34_metabat_272 | reverse complement strand
GTGATTCCGACTCGCTGGCCACTCGGCCTGCCGAGCTTGGAACGCGCAGCATTGGGCTGAGCACTCGAAGCCGCCAGTCTGGAACTCGGCTGGGCGCGCTGAAGACTGGGAAGTTCGAGCCCTTTTCTCGACTTTCGCGGCATGGCGCTCGGCAGAGCGAGTGCAGAACACGGAGCCTGGAGCGGGTGGCTCGACCTGCCGGGCTGGGAACCCGAGGCTGCGGGCTCCGAGCTTGGGAAGCGCAGTTTTGCGTGATGAGGCCACGGAGGGGGTAGCGACACCGAGCCTAGGACCCGCTGACCCAGCAAGTCTGAGGCGCTTCCGGATCAATGAGCAAAAAGTGAGCAGTTTTTGGGCTGGACGCGCAGCTTGGGTTCCGGGAGCATCAGGGTATGTGAAATCCCTGTAGGACGATGATGCTGGTTTACCGAGATCCTTATGCGTTGGGGTATGCATTGGGGCTGGCTGGGCATGACCTCCCCGATGAAGTGCTATCGCTGTTTGCCTGGGTGGGTTGGATGGAAGGTCAGCAGATGGCAGCTGAGACCCTGCAAGACGAAACTCCTACCGAGGGACAGGCAAGGGGGACTTTGACTGCGTAGCACGCTTGAGCAATTTAGAGCTGTCGTATGGCGACAGAGTGGCAGGGGCATTGCAAGGTGATGTCCCCTGCTTTGTTCGGCAGCCTTCGGTGGTTGAACGGCCAGGCTTGCTCACGGGTTGGTTGCAGTGGTTGCTTGACGCACTGAGCGTTTGCGCTTGCTTTTGCGGACGCCGCTGGCCATTTCGGATGAGCTTCGCCCCGATCGGGCTAGAAGGGCAGCCAGTCCAACTTGTTGATCCACTCCTCAGCTTCAGTTGCTTCCCAGATAAGAAAGAGATCCTGTGCCAGTTTGCCGATGGCAATCTTGGGACGAACCCAGAGCAGCCCCCAGATCTGTCCGCCCGCTCGCCAGTGTGCCTCTAAGTGATTTGGCATGCTGGCACGATTGGAGGTGACCAGGATCCGCTGCGACACTTCTAAATAGCGCAAGACATCCGGATCTGGCATTCCGAGCGATGGTGCGTCTAGTTCGCCGACCCGCAGGACATCAATGGTTGGTTCAAAGCGCAGAAGCGCTACTTTGAGACGAGGGGACAGATTTTCATCCAGTAGGAAGCGAACTTTCACGAAATGCCGAGCTGGTTTGAAGAACGCTGAGCTTTTAGGATTCTCAAGCGTTGCACAACCGCAGAGGGCTTCGCTGACCATTGCTGATAGTGCTGTTCCTGCCGAGCGGCGAGTCGGAGGTAATAAGCATCGATCTCAGCTTGGTTATGCAGGTAGTAGGTAAGAGTTGCATGGATCTGCTCCAGGCTCAGGCTTGGCAGGTTAGCTGCGATTTGCTCTGGCGTGTAGCCTTCCAGGTAATAATCGAGCACATCTTCAAGACCGACGCGGTGCCCTTTCAGACGGATATCATCGGCAGCGAGGAAATCAAAGTAGTCTTCCAGTTGCATCTGTCCGGTCTGCTGAAACGTGGAGCTGCTCCCAGTGTACGCTCCAGGGCTGGGGGCGGGGGCTGCGCTGGCAGCAAGCGAAGGAGTCACAGTCCCTCTCGGGGGATGAGGGCCTCTAGAACCACTCGGGCGCGCTGCTCGCCCGGAGCGACGCCCACATGCGGGAATAGCTCAGGTATAGCCACCCTACCAGGATTGGCAGAACCCTCTAGCAGCAAATCAGGCCAGCATGGAGACCCTGGAGCCACAGATACAGAAGCGTTACTTGGACTTTGCTGTCTTTCGGGAGGACACGCCCATTCCCGAAGCGGTGTTGAGAACGTTCTGGCAGCCAGAAGGGTTGAAAGAGCACGAGGTCCAGCAGATTCTCGACACGCTGGTCGAACACTCCCTGCTGCAACGCGATAAACAGCGCCGCCTGAGCCTGCACGACCTCCAGCTCAGCTCCGTGCGGGAGCAAGTGGGCAACAACCTAACTGCCCTGCACTTTCGCCTGTTGCGGGCCTACGCTGTGCTCTGCGCCAGAGGCTGGCACACTGGCCCTGACGATGGCTACTTCTTTCAATACCTGGCTTACCACCTCCAACAGGCTGGACGCAACGACGACCTCTACGCCCTGCTCACTGGCTCGCCCGACTGGATGAAGCGCAAATTTGAAGTCTGCAAAAGCCACAGCGCCTATGTCGCCGACCTGGACCTGGCGATCACCGACTTCACCGACCCGTTGACGCCCCCTCAAGTTCTGACCCTGAGCCGCCTGCACACGGCGCGACAGGTCGCTGACCAGCGTGTGAGCCGCTACAGCAGGACCGACTGGGTCACCCTGGTTTTGCTGGACTGGGAAGACGACGCCCTGAGCCAGGTCCGCGCCCACCCCGAACCCAGCGTCCGCTTCAGCGGCCTGCTCAGCATCTACCAAACTCTGCGAGAAAAAGGTCAGCTCCAAGCCAGCTTACTCACCGAAGCGGGTGAGGCCGCCCGCTCGATCAAGGAAGAGTACCGTCGCGCGGTTGCCTTGCAGGAGTTGGCTGAAGCTCTGGCGCAAGCCGGGCAGCTGCTCGACGCCGAAGCGGTCCGCGCCGAAGCCACCGCAGTCCTCCGCGCTGTTGAGCACAGTGGCTGGATCATGCCTCTGTGGGAGATGGCCAAGGCGATGTCTCTGGCGGGTCAGCAGAATGCCGCGAACGCTATTCTCTCTGAGGCGGTTCGGGTCGCCTGTGCGATTGAGGAGCCGGGCCGCCGGGCCGTGACCTTGCAAGAGTTGGCCGAGGTGTTGAGTCAGGAGGGGCAGCCGACCGTGGCCACGACCATGTTCACAGGCGCGGCCCGTGCGGCCCGCGCCATCGAGAACAGCGAGGGTCGGGCCTCTGCTCTGCGCGAGTTGTCTAGGGGGCTGGCCCAGTCGGGGCGTTTTGCCGAAGCTGCCGAGCTGGCTTGCTCGGTGGAGGATGGCTATAAGCGGGCCGAGGCGTTGGTGGAGCTGGCGGAGATCCTGGCGCGTGGGGGGCAGGCCAAGGCGGCCCAGGAGGTCTTTCTGGAAGCGTCGCAAGTGGCGCGGGCCATGAAGCCTGGCGGCGAGCGCTCGGCGGCGTTGCGCAAGTTGGTTAAGGCTCTGGCGCTGGTGGGACATTTCACGGCGGCGGCTGAGGTCACTCGTCTGCTGACCAGCGACTATATGCGGGGCAAGACTCTGGTGGAGTTAGCTCGGATTCTGGCGCAGGCTGACCAGAAGCGGGAGGCTGAGGCTGCTTTTGCAGAAGCTTTGCAGGTGAGCCGCACGCTGGGGGACAAGTACCAGCGGGCGGAGGTGCTGGTTGAGTTTGCCAAAGCTCTGGCTCAGTCGGGCTGGCCGCACGAGGCTGAGGCCGTCTTTTTGGAAGTTCGGCAGATGGCGCGCTTGCTGGAGGATCGCCGCAGGCGCTCTTGGGTGTTGGAGAAGGTGGCTGAGGCGCTGGCTCAGACTGGGCAGCTGCCAGCCGCCACTGAGCTGGCTCAATCGATTGAAGATGCCAATTGTCGCGCTGAGGCTTTGGAGGAGGTGGTCAAAGCCATGGCTTTGGCGGAGCAGCTACCGGGGGCGATTGATCTGGCTGGCACGATTGAGGAGGTCAACTGTCGCTCTAGGGCTTTGCGGACGGTGACTGAGGTGCTCACTCAAACTGGGCAGCTGGCGGAGGCGGCTAAAGTGGGCCGTTTAATTGAGAACTACTACAGCCGGGTTATGGTGCTGTGGCAGGTGGCTGAGGCTCAGGCTCAGGCGGGGCAGCTGACTGAAGCGGCTGAGCTGGCTGACTCGATTGAGGATGATTATTGTTGGGCGATGGCATCGCGGGTGGTGGCGCTGGCGCTGGCTCAGGCGGCGCGGTTTAAGGAGGCGTTCACGGCCCTGGGGATGCGGGATGTGAGCAAGTTTTTGTCTGAGTTGGCGTCTTGGACGCCTGCTTTTGAGCAGGCAGCTCCGGGGCTGACTGCTGCGGTGTTGCAGGAGGCTTTGCGGATTGTGGGTTGGGTTAATTCTGATTGGAAGAAGCTGCATGAGATGCTGGCGCCTCCGGCTCGTTGATTGGAACGAGCTTTGGGGCAGCGGATTTGGGAGCGGATGTAATGGATGGGTGACCGATCAACCCCTTAAGCCCCCATCCGTTGCCAACTTGGAATTAGGGTTTGGGGTCTGGGGTGGTTTTGCGGCTGGGGCGTTTGCGTTCGCTTTTGCGGACGCCGCCCGCCATTTCGTATTCGTGGCTGTCTCTGCCATAGCGGGAGGCGATGCCGCTGAGCATGCGTTCGAGGGATTCTTTGACGGATTTCTCGGTGGCGATGAGTTCGTTTTGAGCGGCGTCGATGGTGGAGAGCAGCTCGTTGTAGTGGTTCAGTTTGCTGCGCAGCTGTTCGATGTCGGTGGTGAGGGTTTCGAGGGTGAGGGAGCCGCCGAGATCTAGTTTTGAATTAATCGAGCGCAAACCGGCGGCGCGACGTTCTGCTTTTTCCAATACTTCTGAACTGCGTTTTAGACGAGCCATCGGATGACCTCTCGCTAGATCTACTGACGCCGCTAGAGTAAACCAAGCTTGGGCTTGGGACACCCGCATAATCCAGGAGAAATTGGCGGCTGAGCCAGCAGATAACTCAGCTTTACCCGTGTATTTGCTGTTGATGCTGGGCTGGTGGAGCTTGCTACTAACTGCTGACTGAGTGGGGAGTACTTACGATTGAGTGAGGGGTTCCCTTTACTGAGTGAGAGGTTGCCTCTATTGAGTGGGGAGTACCTGCTACTGAGTGGGAGGTTCCTTCCATTGAGTGGGGAGTACCTGCTACTGAGTGGGGGGTTCCCTTCATTGAGTGGGCGGTTCCCTCAATGAATTGAGGAGAACCCAACATTGACTCATAGGTTCCGGCTGGGCTTGCTAGGGTTCCGAACGTAGACAGAGCTGTTTGGCGGGAGCAGTCGCTGGCGCTGCTAAGGCTGCTCTGGAGCGATGCCTAGGGCCTGGAGCTGCGCTAGGAGTGCCTGGTTCCGTTGTCGCTCTTGCTCTAGCAAGGCTTCTGCTTGTTCGGCGCGTTGGCGTTCTTGGTTTGCCCGTTGCTGTTCTTGTTGGCGTTGCTGCTCTAGTTCTACGTAGGTGAGGAAGCGCTGCCCGTCGGGTCGGTAAATCTCTAGGGTCTGTTCGGTGAGTTCGAAGCGGATGCCCAGCCGAGGGCTGACCCAGGAGGCGGTTGGGTCTATGACTTCTAAGCGCTCTGCGGTTCGCAGCCAGACGCCTAGGTCTAGGGCTTCGGGGTCATAGAGGTAGTACTCTTCGACGCCGTAGCGGTCGTAGAAGGCCAGCTTCTTGGCCATTTCGGTAATCGTGTTGCCGGGGGAGAGCACTTCGAAGACGACCTGGGGCGCGAGGTTGTCTTCGCGCCATTGCTGGTAGGAGCCCCGGTCGCCTTTGGGTCTGCCGAAGACGATCAAGATATCGGGGGCGCTGCGGATCGTGGGCTGGCTCTGGACGGGGTACCACAGGAGGTCTCCGGCAATGAAGACGTTGGGGTCGTCCTGGAACAGGGCATCCAGTCCTCCCTGAATCGTTGTGATCCAGCGGAACTGTTTGGTGTTGTCGGCCATTGGCTGCCCGTCGCGGTCGGGGTAAACGAGATCTGGGCGGGCCGGGGATAGGGGTTGGGGGACCATGACTCAGCTGACCTCTGCGCTTGGCCTTGAGTCTAGTTTAGGACGGGCTGCCATCCAGCCATAAGGACAACAGCTTGAGCACCCATTCGTCATTGAGAAAGAGCTTGCCCGTCTCAGAGTTTTACTTGCTTCGTGAGTCAGGCGGATGAGACAGAGCCTGCCTCACCTGCTCTGCTTCCAGACCCAGAATCTCAGCAATCTCCTCCACCCGAAAGCCCCGAGCTGCCAGAGGCGCGACTGCTTCGAGCTTGCCCTCAAGCTTGCCTTCCTGATAAACCCGCGTCTGCTTCAAGTCGTTGAGTCCCAGCATTGCTTCTAGCTCCTCCCGGCTCAGGCGTGGAAACTTGTAGAACACCACCGTCTCGATCAGCTCCATTATCTCTCGCTGCACCAGCACATCCGCAAACTCAAAACTTTGAGTACAACGCCAATTGGCAAGGGCGATTCTACAGACTCAAACAGGTGGCTCCAGTTATCCTAGAGAAAGAGACCGAAATCATCGTGGTTACTGTATACACTTTCTATTTCTGAAGGAGGACGAGTATGAAAATCACTTATGAGTCAGAAACCGATGCCCTTTACATTCGTCTAATCGAAGGCGAGCACCAATGCAGAACATTACGCTTGAGTGAAGAAGTTACCCTGGACATCGGCGAAGGTGAAGTGCTGGTTGGTATCGAGATATTGGATGCCAAAGATGTCCTGGGTGGCGGAGAACTACCCCCTATCGTTTTGGAGAACATCCCCTTCATTTCAAGTTCAGCCGCATAGCAGCTCGGTTAGCTTGTCCGGATTGGCGGCAGATGCATGAGGGGCTGAGTTCGTCTGCAAACTGAGAGAGGAGTCCTCATGACCGAGATCGTGTTTCTGATCGAAGATGACCCCGATGGCGGCTACACAGCTCGCGCTCTGGGAGAGTCGATCTTTACCGAAGCTGATGATGTAAACACCCTACGGGTAATGATCCGAGATGCGGTCCGCTGTCATTTTCCTGATCAACAAAAAGACTTTGAGTCTTTGCTAGATGGGCTTGCGGTGACTGAGGACCCTGAGGGGAGACGGCTATACTGTCGGTACCCTACCTGAGTCAGGATGCCTCTGGGGCATTGCAAGGGAGATAGAAGCATGGCTCAAATTACCGTTGAAGATCTTGATCCGTGGGTCGTGGAGAAATTGGAGGCCCGTGCTCAGCGTCAGGGTCGGTCGCTGGCGGTGGAATTGAGAGCGATTCTGACTGCGGCGGTTGAGGAGCGAGAGGCTGAGGAGCAGAGGCAGACGGTTACGGCAGCCGTTGAGGGATTTCGGAGGCTCAGGCAGAAACTATCGCTGGCAGGACTGTCTGTCCAGGGGCTAACCGAGGAAGGACGGCGGTTTTGAGCCAGTTTGTGTTGGATTGCTCAGTCGCGATCAGCTGGTGCTTTGCGGATGAGACAAACGCCGAGGCCGAGGCAATTCTGGCAGGGCTGGCGACTGATAGGGCGGTCGTTCCTTCGATCTGGTTTCTGGAAATCGCTAACGTTCTGCTGGTGGCGGAGCGGCGACAGAGAATCACGGAATCAGACACTTTAGATGGGCGCTTGGCGGCAGCAGCTAAGCGCTGTGGGGTCAGTCTCAAGCAGGTCGGGCGGGAGGGTGCGGGAGGTTTTATCTGAGCTAGCGCGATGGGCACCTGCTTTGGAGCAGGTTGAGATCGGCTTATCTGTATATTTGCGTCAAGCAGATACTGGCTACTCATCCCACTCAGTCCTGATCTGTTGCTGAAACACTAGAGGATCGACCCGTTGCGGTAGGAAACCGAACAAATCTAGCGACTGAGCATTGCTGCTTGTTTCGACAGACGGGGACACGGGCTGCAGAACGAGAACGACCTCAACCAACCCTGGCTGAACAGTTTCAGGAAGCGTGATTTCTACTTTGCGGTCGCTGCCAACCCGGACAATTCGGCGAATAGCTTCCACAGCCAATCAACAAAGGGGGACGGGAAGCAGCACAAGCTTGCCCAAAACCTACCACAGAGAGGTTCTCAGCGATCACAGCTCCAGGTTCTCTTGGAGACGCGCAGTTCAGTTCCCAGGGCTTTGCCAATGAGCAGGCGGGCCAGGACTGCTTGAACGAACTGTGGCTGAGAAGACCTGCCTGCTGATTACTGGATGTGTTGCAGGCTCGGTATCCTAAGGGTAAGCTGCGCGTTTTTACAAGGAATGACAGGAATCAATGAGCCTTGATATAGAGTTCAGCGAACACGCGCTACTCAAAATCGAGATTTTGGCAAGTCATGGTGTTGTGGTATCTGAGGAATTCGTCACAGATGTCATCCAAAAGCCTGACAAAGAAGAAGAGGGTTATAGTGGTAGAGTCATCGCTCAAAAAAGACTAGATGATGCCCACGTCCTGAGAGTCGTTTACGAAAAAGAGCCGAACAGGATTTTAGTGATCACAGTTTATCCAGGAAGGAGGGCAAGATATGAAAAAAATTAGATACAGTAAGGACGTGGATGCGGTTTTGATTGAACTCTCAGATAAACCGATAGACTATGCCGAAGATGAAGGGCAAGTCATTGTTCACTTTTCGAGTGATGGCGAGCCTGTGCTGATTGAAATCTTCGATGCCAAAGAGTTTGCTCTCAATTTACTGTCAAGTGTTGTCAAGGAAGTCGAGGTTTCGATTCCCTAAGTTGTAGTGGTTCAGTTTGCTGCGCTGCTGTTCGATGTCGGTGGTAGGGGTTTCGAGGGTGGGGGAGATGAGTGTGATTGGCAACGGATTTGGGAGCGGATGTAACGGATAGGAGAGCGGACAACCCCTCAGGTCCCCATCCGTTACATCCGTTCTTCATCCGTTGCCATCCCAGCGTACTTGCCGTGGGTGAATGGGTATTACCCGTGAATTTGCTGTTGGTGCTGGGCTGACGGGGCTTGCTGCTCGCTGCTGACTGAGTGGGGAGTACCCTCAATCGAGTTAGGAGTTCTCTTCATTGAGTGGGGAGTACCTGTTGCTGAGTGGGAGGTTCCCTCCATTGAGTGAGAGGTTCCCTCGATTGAGTGAGGGGTTCTGTCTATTGAGTGAGGGGTTCTGTCTATTGAGTGGGGGGTTCCCTTCATTGACTAACAGGTTCCCTTCATTGAGTGAGAGGTTCCCTCTATTGAGTAGGGGGTTCCTGCTGAGCTTGCTGGAGTTCTGAACGGAGATAGGCTTGTTTGGCGGGATTGGTGTGGGGGGCTAGCGGTGCCTGTCGCTGTTGGGGTAGGTGAGGGGTGGGTGG